>DATAAR010000001.1:0-2673 GCA_036259975.1 Solirubrobacteraceae bacterium
AAGCTGCCGTTCGGCGACCACACGCTCGTCGTCCTCGCCCGCGACTTCCACGACAACGAGACGCGGATCGAGATCCCGATCAAGAAGGTCAACCCGGCGACGCTCGCGCCCCAGCCGGCGAAGGTGGACGAGCTCGCGGTCAGCGGCCGCGGCATGCGCCGCACGATCCGCGGCGAGGTCGTCTCCGGCCTGCCGTTCGCGATCTCCGGCCGCGTCCGGGTCGAGTGGCAGACCCGCCGGCAGGGCCGCTGGAAGAAGGTCCACGGCGGCTCGCGCAACGCGCACCGGCCGTTCGTCTTCCACCAGACGCTCAAGTACGCCGGCAGGTGGCGGGTCCGGGTCGTGTACGACGGCTCGCGCCCGTACCGGCGGACGCGGAGCTGCTGGGTCTACTTCAGCACCTCCAGCGCGAAGGTCCGCCCGACCTGCAGCGCCGGGCTGAAGGGCAAGCGGCGCTAGCCCCTCAGCCCGCCGCGGGCTAGTGCGTGTGGCCCGCGTAGATCAGGTGGACCGCGCTGACGTCGCCGCGGCCGAGCTGCTCACCGGCGCAGCTCGTGTACCCCATGATGTTGCCGTCGCAGATGTACCCGCTGCTTCCCAGGCACCCGCCGTTGTGGCAGATGCCGATCGCGTGCCCCACCTCGTGCATCTCGACCTTCCGGTTGTCGACCGCGTTGAGCCGCCACCCGTCCACGAAGATGTCGGCCTCGTACAGGAAGCCGAACGCGCTCCAGGTGTAGGCGCACCCGATCGCGCCCGGGCATGGCGCCGCGTCCATGGCCTGGTTGTTGCCGTCGAGGCACGCGTACCCGTAGCACAGGGACCGGTAGACCTCGGTCGGCGGGATGAGCAGCACGTCGTCGTCCTCGATGCCGCACGTGTTGAACGAGTCCTGCCAGACGTCGAACGCGTAGTACCACGACTCGTACTTGGGATGGGCGCTGTCACCGACCTGCGGCGTGTAGACGCCGGGGCGCCATGCGTTGCCGCTGATGTAGTGGTTGTTCGAGGAGCACGTCCCGGACGCGCCCTGACGCGGGATCGACGACCAGCAGCCGGAGAGCACGACGGCGCAGAGCACGGCGGGCACGACCAGTGCGGAACGGACCTTCATCGGATGTCCCCCTCCCGAAGCAGCTGGGCGCGGACCTTCTCGTCGTCCCAGACGCGCGCGATCGACTCCTCCGTGTAGTCCGCGTGCTTGTGGGCCACCGTCGGGCCGTCGTAGGTGATCGTCTCGGTGCGAAGCTGCCGCATGCCGTCCGGCGTCCGGAACGGCATGGTCGCGAGGAGCGACTTCGCGAACCCGCGCCGGTCGCACGTCTGCCGCACGTAGCCGCCGCGGATGGTGTAGACGCTGACCATCCTCGTCCTGGTCCGCCGCGTGCGGACGTGCGTCAGCGGCTGCACGGCCGCGGTGGGCGCCATGCACCGCTGGAGCGACACGGGCTCCTTCGGCAGCTTGGGCTTGTACGCAGGGGCGCTGGCGAGTCGCTGTGCGAGATCGCGAGCCTCCTCCGCGCTGACGCTGATCTTCCCGTCCGGCCCCACCAGGTCCGACAGGACCGGGATGCTCACTCCGCCGGCCGCCGTGGCGCCCGTCGCCGCGGTCACCGCGCCGAGCGCGCCCAACACGATCGCTCTCCTCAGCTTCACTGCGTCCCCCCACGTTGCAGCGCTTCGGGGCGACTCTACGCCTGATCCTCTGGCGAAGGCAACCGATCAGCGCCGGCTGAGTGCCGTATCGCACACAGACCGAGCAATCTCAGGCGCCGAGCGCCGTCGCGGCGACCGCGAGCGCCACGCGGGCGCGCGTCGCGAGCGACTCCTCCAGGACGAACTCGTGCGGCGCGAGCGCGGGCCAGCAGGGGCGCCACCGAGTCGCGCGCGTCCATCCCCGGCCACCGGCGCAGCACCTCGGGCTCCAGGCGCGCGGCGCCCACGCGGTCGGGGACGCTCGCGATCACGCGCTCGAAGGCCTCCTCACGGTGCGCGCGCAGGTCCGCGATGACCTCGCCCGCCGCGGGCACGACGTTGAACGCCTCGCCCGAGCGGAAGATGGTCGGCACCGCGGTCAGCGCGTCGTCGCCGTGCGGGTCGTGGGCGCCCGCGATCGCGAGCGCGGCCTCGGCCAGCGCGAGCAGCGCGCTGACGCCCTTGTCCGGCGCCGAGCCGGAGTGCGACTCGCGCCCGTAGGCGCGGACGCGCAGCGTGCCGGCGGCCTTGCGCTTGACGACGACCGCCTCCTCACCGCCGGGGCCGAGCTGGCCGGCCTCGAAGCACAGGCAGGCGTCGAAGCCCGCGAAGCGCTCGGCGTGCGCGAACGGCACCATGCGCCACTCCTCGTCGTTGACGAGCAGGAGCGCGGCCTCGGCGAACGGCGGCGCGCCCGCCCCCTCGGCGAGCGCGCGCAGGACGCCCGCGGCCAGCACGTCGCCCCCCTTCATGTCGACCGTGCCCGAGCCGACGAGCCGGTCGCCGTCGCGAGTGAGCGGCCGGTGGTCGTGGTGCGGGATCACCGTGTCGAGATGGCCGAGCAGGACGATCCGCCGGGCGCCGTCGCCGCGCACGCGCGCGACGACGTCGTCGGCGTGGCCGGGCGTGGAGCACGGGATGCGCTCGACCTCGGCGCCCTCCGGCAGCATGGCCCGCACGACCGCGATCGCCGCCTCC
>DATAAR010000002.1:0-17920 GCA_036259975.1 Solirubrobacteraceae bacterium
CCGCTGGCCGGCGCCTTCGCGGCGCGCGCGCCGCGCACCGCCGTGGCGGCGCTCCGGCGCTCGCGGGCGGTGGCCGGCGTGTGGAGCGACGCCCGCGTGCGGATGCGCTCGCTGCCCGACTGCGACGCCGACGACCCGCCGTGCTTCGACGCGCAGCCCGCGGAGGCCGCGTGGCAGCGCGCGATCGACCTGGACGACGTGCCGAACAAGCACCAGGGCGACACCGGCTCCGTCGCGTCGATCGACACCGGGGTGACGCCGAATCCCAACCTCGGCGGGCGGCTGTTTGCGCGCGTGGACCTGACCGCCGAGCGCGACGCCCTCGACCGCTTCGGCCACGGGACGCACTTGGCCGGCCTCATCGCGGGCGACGGCACGACTTCGTCCGAGGCGTTCACGGGCGCGGCGCCGGAGGCGCGGATCGTGTCGGTCAAGGTTGCGGGCTGGGACCGCGCCACGGACGTCTCGACGGTGATCGCGGCCCTCCAGTGGGTCGTGTCCAACAAGGACCGCTTCCGGGTCCGGGTCGTGAACCTGTCCTGGGGCACGGAGGCCACGCGCGGCTACGGCGTCGACCCGCTCGACCGGGCGGTCGAGCGGGCATGGGAGGCGGGTCTCGTCGTGATCGTCTCGGCCGGCAACGCCGGCCCGTCGGCCGGGACGGTGGCCAAGCCCGCCGACGACCCCTACGTGATCACGGTCGGAGCAGCCGACGTGAACGGCACGGCAACGCGCGGCGACGACACGGTCGCGCTGTTCTCGAGCCGCGGGCCGACCGCCGACGGGCTGCAGAAGCCGGACCTCGTCGCGCCCGGGGTGTCGCTGGTCTCGGACCGCGCGCCCGACTCGACGGTCGACGCGTTCCGCCCGGCGGCCCGGCTCGGGACGGCGCTCTTCAAGGGCACGGGCACCTCGCAGGCGGCGGCGGTCGTGGCGGGGGTCGTGGCGCGGATGCTCGACGCCAACCCGGCGCTGACGAACGACCAGGTCAAGGGCGTGCTGATGGCGACCGCCGACCGGCGGGTCGCGGGCGACGGCGCGGGCGCCGGGGCTGGTCGACGCCGCGGCCGCGACCGCAGCGGTGACGTCCAGGCGTGGGCCCCGGCGCGTGCTTCCGGTGGCCAACGCCGGCCTGGTGCCGTCGACCGGCGCGGGCCCCGTCGATGCCAGCCGTGGCACGCAGCGCGTGTTCACCGACGTCGACGGAGACGGCGTCGCCGAGCCGCTCGACGGCGAGGTCGACGCCCTGGGCATGCCGTGGGACGCCGCCGCGCAGGTCGCGGCACCGTGGACCGCGGCGACCTGGGCCGCGTCGCCGTGGGCACCGCTCGCGATCGAGTCGGGGGCCGCTCCGGCCGACCGTCCAGCGCCGCCGGTCGTGGCCTGGGACCCGGCGTACTGGGGCGCGAGCTCGTGGCCGCAGGCCGGCTGGGACGCCAAGTTCTGGGGGGCGAAGTTCTGGGGCGCGAAGTTCTGGGGCGCCGGCCTGTGGCAGTAGCCGCCGCCACGGCGCCGCGCCTGCCCGCTCCTGCCCGGCTGCTCGTCGGCGCGCTCGCCGCCGCCGGGGCGGTGGCACTCGCCGCCGCCGTGGTCCAGGTCCTGGACGCGCCCGTGCCCGCCCTCGCCGCCGCCATCGCGATCGCGCTCGCCAGCCTGGCGGCCGACCGCTTCACGCTGTCGGTGTCCCACGGCGGCGACGAGGAGGAGTTCTCACTCGCCGACGCGGTCCGGGTGGCGGCGATCGTCCTCGCGCATCCCGGCGCGCCGACGCTCGGCGCGGCGGCGGGGGCGCTCGCCTGGCAGGTCGCGCGGCGACTGCCGGCCGCGAAGATCGCCTTCAACGTCGGCCAGGTCGCGCTCGCGCTGACCGCCGCCGAGCTCGTCTGGGGCCTCGCCGCCCGCGCGCCCGCGCCGGACGAGACCGGCGCGTGGGCGCTGGCGGTCGCCGCCGCGGCGGCCGCGTTCACGGTCAACTCGACGACGGTGGCGCTGATCATCGCGCTCGTCCGACGGGCGCCGTTCCGCGGCGTGCTGCTCGGGAGCCTGCGAGTGACCGCGCTGCAGTGGGGCGGCAACGTCGCGCTCGGCCTGCTCGCCGCGCTCGTCTGGCACGTGAACCCGGCCGGGCTCGTGCTGGTGGCCGTGCCGCTGGGGCTGCTCTACCTCGCGTACCGCGAGTGGGTCGCCGGACTGGTCGAGCGCGAGCAGATGGAGGACATGGCCCGCACGGCCGAGCGGATCGCCCGCGATGGCGACCCCGCCGCGCGCCTGCCGATCGCCGGCCGCGAGGGCCGCCTGGCGCAGCTCACCGCGAGCCTCAACCGGATGCTCGAGCAGCTCGACCGCGCGTTCGGCCGCGACCGCCACCTGATGAAGGAGGCGGCCGCCGAGCTGCACGAGCCCGTGCGTGCCATCCGCCGCGAGCTCGCCGCGCTGGAGCGCGAGGCCGGCGCCGCGGACAGCGCGCCGCGGCGCGCGCGCATGCTTCGCGAGCTCGACCGCATGGGGCAGGTGCTGGCCGAGATGGAGGCCGTGGCGAGCGCCGGCCGTCCGGGGGCGGTGCGTCCGGCGCCGGTGGCGCTGGGGCCCTTCCTCGAGCACGTGGGCGCGCGGGGCCGGGCGCGGCTGGCGGACCGCCTCACTGTCGCGGTGCTGCTCGACGACGCGGTGGCGCGCCTCGATGCGACGTGGGTGGAGCGGGCGCTGCTGCACCTGCTCGACAACGCCGCGATCCACGGGTCGGCCGCCGCGCCGGTGCAGCTGCGCGCCGTTCGCGCCGGCGCGTCCTGGCGGTTCGAGGTGGCCGACGAGGGCGGCGGCGTGCCGGCCGGCCACGAGGATGCCGTCTTCGAGCCGTTCTACCGCGCCGGGCCGGTGCCGGGCGGGCCGGGCCTCGGGCTGTCGCTCGTGCGCAGCGTCGCCGAGGCGCACGGCGGCTCGACCGGGATCCACAACCGTCCCGGCGTCGGGGCGACGTTCTGGCTGCGAGTGCCGGCATGAGCGCGCCCGCGTCCAGCCTTCGCAACGTCATGAGCAGCCGCCCGGCGGCGGCGGACGAACCCGCGGCGGGCGCGCTCACGCGCGCGTCGAGCCGGCGCGTCGCACTCGCGCACTTCGCGGTGTCCGGCATGCTGCTGCTGATCGTCGCCGGCACCATCGGGGCGCTCGCGCTGCGCCACGTGGCGAGCGACGAGGCGCTGCGCGACGCGCGCACGCTGACCGTCGCGCTCGGCCGGGCGGTCATCCGCGACAGGATCACGCCCGAGCTCCTCGCCGGCGACGCGGCCGCGCTGGCGGGCCTTGACCGCGCCGTGCGCGAGCGCGTGCTCGGCGACGCGATCGTGCGCGTCAAGCTGTGGACGCCGGACGGGCGGATCGTGTACTCCGACGCGCGCGACCTCATCGGCCGGCGCTTTGCGCTGCCCGCGGACCTGCGCGAGGCGCTCGACAGCGGCGTGGCGAGCGCGGAGGTCAGCCACCTGGAGCGGCCCGAGAACCGCTTCGAGCGCGCGGGCGGGCGGCTGGTCGAGGTCTACCTGCCGCTGCGCGGCCCCAGCGGGCAGCGGGTCCTCCTCGAGGCCTACCACCCGGCGGGCACCATCGAAGCCAGCGGCCAGCGCATCTGGCGCTCGTTCCTGCCCGTGGTGTTCGCCCTGCTCGCGGCGCTCGCGCTCGCGCAGCTGCCGCTCGCGTGGTTCCTGGCGCGGCGGGTGCGCGCCGAGGAGCAGGACCGGGCCCGCCTGCGCCGCGCCGGCGAGGAGGCGCTCGAGTCCGAGCGGCGGCGGATCGCGGCCGAGCTGCACGACGGCGTGGTCCAGGACCTGGCCGGCGTCGCGTACGAGCTGCAGGCCACCGCCGACCGGCTCGGCCCCAAGGCGCACAACGGCGACGGCGAGCTCGCGGCGGTCCTGCACCGGGGCGCCGGCGTGTGCCGGGCCAGCATGCGCGCCCTGCGCGCGCTGCTCGTCGATCTGTACCCGTCCGGGCGGCGCGAGGAGGGGCTCGACGCCGCCGTCGAGGCGCTCGCGCGCCCGCTGCGCGAGCGCGGCGTCGACGTCCGCGTCGACCTCGGCCTCGACAGCCCCTTGCCGAGCTCGACCGCCGAGCTCGTCTACCGCGCCGTCCAGGAGTCGCTGCGCAACGTCGAGCGCCACGCCGCCGCGCGGACCGCGTGCGTCGCGGTGCGCGACGACGGCGCCGCCGTGACGCTCGTCGTCGAGGACGACGGCCGCGGCATGACCGGCGACAACCTCCGCGAGCAGCGTGCGGCCGGCCACATGGGCCTCGCGCTGCTCGCGGACGGCGTCGCGGCCCGCGGCGGCTCGCTCTCGATCGAATCCGAGCCCGGAACGGGCACGCGCGTGCACGTGTCGCTGCCGCGCGAGCAGGCCGCGACGGGCGCGACCGGCGCGGCCTGAGCGCTACGCGCCGCCCGGCTCGTCGAGCAGCCGGCGCACCGAATCGACCTTGTCCTCGAGCGTCTGCTCGCGATCACGGCGCTCGTCGAGCTTGAGCACCGAGTACACGCGGGGGATGCCGAGCTCGAACGGCACCGCGTGCAGCTCGCCGACCACGGCGAGGATGTCGGAGGTCGAGCCCTCGAGCGACGTCCCCATCGCGTGCATCAGGTACCTGACGCGATCCTGCGCGGCGAGGCGGCGCTGGATTTCGGCGATGTAGCGGCTCGCGCTCGCGTCGGACCGGCCGAGGGCGATCACGGTGAGGTCGGCGGTGGCCATGCGCGCAACGCTAGCCAGGCGACGCGGTCCGAAGCGGGGCGCCGGCGCGGTCACGCGGTCAACAGCGCGCCGGGGAGCCTCCGGGCCCTCCCCCCGGTCAGTGTGCCGGCGCCGCTGGGCGGGCTACAGGCCTACCAGGCCTGGGACGCGCCGCAGTTCGGGCACGCGACCGACGCCGAGACGTCGGCCTCCCAGACATAGCCGCAACCGCACGTGTACTGCGCGCGGTCGTCGGGGCCACCCGAAGCTCGCAGCCGGCGCTCGTCGAACAGATCGTCGTCCTCGGCGGGCTCGGGCTCGTCCGCGATCGGGGCGGCCTGCTCGCGCCTGACGACCGATCCGCGGCGAGCCGGCCCGCTGCGGCGGCGCGTTTCGCTCTGTCGATTGGATCGGACGCGCATGTCGTCTCACCCTCAAGGACGCGCTAGCCCCCCGAAGGTTTCGCAACTCGCCGGGGATTAATGTCCGCTAACACTCCGCCGCCGTCGTACCCCGGGGGCTGCGAGGCTCCGAAGCGAGTCTCTGCGCCTTCTGATGCAGCCGGCCCCCGGTCCGTTCGGCATACTGCAAGCTCGCCCATGAATCCTGCCCGGAAGCGCCGCATCCGCCTCGTCGTCGCCCTGAGCGCCGCGCTGCTGCTGTCGAGCGCGCTCATCTACACGAGCTTCTCCGCCTCCAGCGAGGCGGTCACGCCCAGCCGCCTGGCGGCGGGCGCCGACAGCGGCCGCGCCTACCAGCTGACGGGCAAGGTGGTCGAGGGCTCGGTCCGCGACATCCCCGGCGGCAAGTCGTTCCGGGTTCGCGACCGCGACGGATCGACGTCGGTGCCGGTGCGCTACGTCGGCGCCGTGCCCGATCCGTTCCGCGAGGGTCGCGAGGTCATCGTCACGGTCCGCAAGCAGGGCGCGACGTTCGTGGGCGAACGCGATTCGCTCGTCACCAAGTGCCCGTCGAAGTTCTCCGACAAGCAGCAGAGCACCCAGCGCTAGCGGGCTGACGATGGCAACCGTCGGTCGCGCGTGCCTCATCCTCGCCCTCGCCGTCTGCGCCTACGGCATCGTGGCCTCGCTGTACGGGGCGCGGGCGCGCCGGCCCGAATGGGTCGAGTCGGGCCGCCGCTCCGTCTACGCGCTCGCGGTCCTGTCGACGGTGTCGTTCGTCGTGCTGCAGATCGCGTTCCTGCGGTCGGACTTCTCGTTCGCCGTCGTCGCGTCGCATTCCTCGACCACGACGCCGTTCTTCTACCGCGCCGCCGCGACCTGGTCGTCGCAGGAGGGCTCGCTGCTCCTGTGGCTGTGGCTGCTGTCGCTGTGGGCGAGCCTGGTGCTGTTCCTGACGCGCCGGCGCCTGCGCGACGTCGCGCCGTACGCGACCGCGACGCTGCTGGGCTTCGGCGCGTTCTTCGCGGGCCTGCTCGTATTCGCGGCGAGCCCGTTCGGGCTGCTCGCCGCCCCGCCGCAGGAGGGCGTCGGCCTCAACCCGCTGCTGCGCCACCCGAGCATGATGATCCACCCCCCGATGCTGTACTCGGGGTACACGCTGTTCGCGGTTCCGTTCGCGTTCGCGGTCGGGGCGCTCATCGTGCGGCGGGTGGACGCCGAGTGGATCCGCGCGACGCGCCGCTTCGCGCTCGCGGCCTGGTTCTTCCTCGGCGTCGGCATCCTGCTCGGCGCGCGCTGGTCGTACTCGGAGCTCGGCTGGGGCGGTTACTGGGCCTGGGACCC
Organism: Solirubrobacteraceae bacterium; assembly: GCA_036259975.1. Lineage (GTDB taxonomy): Bacteria > Actinomycetota > Thermoleophilia > Solirubrobacterales > Solirubrobacteraceae > JAOPZW01. The sequence goes on from DATAAR010000002.1 coordinate 6,464, forward strand.
GGTGGAGAACGCCTCCCTGATGCCGTGGCTGACCGGCACCGCGTTCCTGCACTCGGTCATGATCCAGGAGAAGCGCGGGATGCTGAAGGTGTGGAACACCTCGCTCGTGCTGGCGACCGGCACGCTCGCGATCCTGGGCACCTTTCTCGTCCGGTCGGGCATCCTCGACTCGATCCACGCCTTCGGCGCCTCGACGCTCGGCATCCCGTTCGTGACGCTGATCGCGGTGATGATCGCGGGGTCGATCGCGCTCGTCGTCTCGCGGCGCGACGTGCTGCGCACCGAGCACGGGCTCGACTCGCTGATGTCGCGCGAGGCGGCGTTCCTGCTCAACAACCTCGTGCTGGTCGGCCTGTGCTTCGTCGTGTTCTGGGGCACGTTCTTCCCGCTGATCTCCGAGGCCGTGACCGGCACGAAGGCGGCGGTCGGCCCGCCATGGTTCGACCGCTACACGGTGCCGCTCGCGCTCGTGCTCGTCCTGCTGTCCGGCATCGGCCCGGTGATCGCGTGGCGGCGCGCGACGGTCGCGAACCTCCGGCGCAGCTTCATGTGGCCGGTCGCCGCCGCGCTCGTCACGCTGGTCGCCCTGATCGCGGCGGGGGTGACGCGCAACGTTGGCGCGGTGATCATGTTCGTGGCGGGCGCGTTCGTGCTCACGGTCGTGGCACAGGAGCTCGGGCGCGGAGCCGCTGCGCGCCGGGCGATGGCGGGGGAGGCGCCGCCGCGCGCGCTCGTGAACCTGGTCCGCCGCAACCGCCGGCGCTACGGCGGCTACATCGTCCACGTGGGCATGGCCGTGATGTTCGTCGGCGTGGCAGCGTCGTCGGCGTTCCAGCATGCGCGCGACGTGCGGCTCTCGCCGGGCCAGCGCACATCGGTCGGCGGCTACGAGATCACGTACGTGAGGCCCACGACGCGCATCTCGCAGCGCGCCGGGTCGCTCGAGAAGATCTCGTTCGGCGCCGTGCTCGACGTGCGCGAGGACGGCCGGCACCTCACGACGTTGCGGCCCGAGAAGGGCTACTACCCGTCGCAGGACGCGGTCGGGCTGGGCCCGGTGGGGCGCTTCTTCGAGGGCGAGTCGACGAGCGAGGTCGGCATGAAGGCCGGGCTCGGACGCGACCTGTGGACGGCGATGTCGCCGGACGTGGGCAAGATGCGACCGCTCATCGACAGGGGCGACAAGGCGTTCGCCGCGGTCGAGGGCAAGATCCCGCCCGCAATGGAGTCCGCGCTGCTCGGGCGCGCGATCCGTGGGCTCGTCCAGCGCTACGAGAACCAGCCGCCGCCGGCGACGTTCCGCGTGATCAGCTCGCCGCTGGTCGCGTGGATCTGGATCGGCGGGCTCATCGTCTTCGCGGGCGGTCTCATCGCGATGTGGCCGGCCGCCGACGCGGCGGGCCGCCGGGTGCGCGCGGGCTACGCGGCGCGCGTCGCCCGCGAGCTCGGCCGCGCCTGAGCCGCGCGCGCCCGCGCCGTGGACGTCCTCGCCCCGCTGATCGTCATCGCGCTGCTCGCGCTGGTGGTGCTCCTCGTGAGCGCGCCCCTGCGCCGCGGCGGCTCCGCGCGGATGGAGGCCGAGGACGAGCTGCGCCGGGCCGACCTCGAGCTCGCCCGCGACGCGAAGTACCGCGAGATCCGCGACGCCGAGCTCGACTACCGCACGGGCAAGCTGTCCGAGAGCGACTGGAAGCGGCTGGACCGCGAGCTTCGGGCCGAGGCGATCGAGATCCTCAGACGCCTCGACGAGGTCGGGGGCGGGAGCCCCGAGTAGGTACGCCCGGCGTCCGGGTCAGGCGGCCAGCGGGCCGCTCGGCGCCGCCTCGCGCTCGGCGCCGCGGAACGTGCGCCGGTAGGCGGTCGGCCGCGTCGCCGTGGCGCGCGCGAAGTGGGTGCGCAGCGCGGCGGCGGTTCCGAAGCCCGAGCGCTGCGCGACCTCCTCGACCGGCAGGTCGGTCGTCTCGAGCAGCCGGCGCGCGTGGTGGATGCGCTGGGCGATCAGCCACCGCTTGGGCGAGCGCCCGGTCTCGGCGACGAAGCGCCGCGCGAACGTGCGCGGGCTCATGTGCGCGTGGCGGGCCAGCGTCTCGACGGTCAGCGGCTCGTGCAGGCGCTCGAGGGCCCACGTCCGGGTCGCGTCCAGGCCGCCGCCGGCCGCCGCGGGCACCGGGTCGTCGATGTACTGCGCCTGGCCGCCGTCGCGGTGCGGCGGCACGACGTTCCAGCGGGCGATCGCCGTGGCCGCGTCGGCGCCGAGGTCGCTACGGACGACGTGCAGGCACAGGTCCATCCCCGCCGCGAGCCCGGCCGAGGTGAGCACGTCGCCGTCGTCGACGTACAGCACGTCCGGATCTACGTCGATCCGCGGGAACTCCGCCGCGAGCTGCGCGCAGTACGCCCAGTGCGTGGTCGCGCGGCGGCCGTCCAGCAGTCCGGCGTGGGCGAGCACGAACGCCCCCGTGCAGATCGACATCACGCGCGCACCGGCGGCATGTGCGGCGGCGAGCGCGTCGAGCGCCGCGCGCTGCTCGCCGACCAGCGGGGGCGTCGAGCCGCCGACCACGACGAGGTCGGCGCCGGAGAGCGCCTCCAGGCCGGCCTGCGCGTGCACGGCCACGCCCTGCGACGTCGTGACCGGCCCGGGGGCCGCCGCGGCGAGCGTGAGCTCGTAGGGCAGCGCCGGCCGCGGGCTGCCCGGCCGCTTGGGCCCGAACACCGTGACCGCGGTGCCGATGTCGAAGAACACCGAGCCGTCGAGGAGCAGCAGCGTCACGCGGATCGGGCGCTTGGACACCATGTGGCAGCAATCTATCGAACATTGGCGTTTCTGCCACTCGCGGCGCGTGCGGCGACGCGACAGAGTCTCACGCCGTGCATCGGGCCTGGTACGTCGCCGCCGCCGGCTTCATCGCGCTCCTCGCGGCGGCGGCGATCCGCGCCACGTTCGGCGTCCTCATGGAGCCGATGATGGACGAGTTCGCCTGGAGCCACAGCGCGATCTCGGCCGCGGCGTCCGTCAACCTCGTGGTGTTCGGCCTGTCCGCCCCGTTCGCGGCCGCCCTGACCGAGCGATTCGGGCTCACGCGCGTGGTCGCGACGGCGCTCACGCTCATCGCGCTGAGCGCGGCCACGCTGACCCAGATCACCCAGCCCTGGCAGCTCTACGTCGTCTGGGGACTCGTCGCGGGCGCCGCGACCGGCGCGGTCGCGCCCGTGCTCGCGGCCACAATCGCCGGGCGCTGGTTCGTCGCCCGTCGCGGCCTGGTCGTCGGGCTGCTCACCGCCGCGAACTCGACCGGCCAGCTCATCTTCCTGCCGCTGATGGCGCGCCTGACCGAGACGACCGACTGGCGCTGGGTCATGGCCGTCGTCGGCGGCGCCGCGCTGGTGGCGCTCGCGACAGTGATCGCGGGCCTGCGCGACCGCCCGGCCGACCTCGGCCTGGCGCCGTACGGCGGCGAGCTCGAGGCGGCGCCGACCGGCCCGCGCCTCGCCGCGCTCGCGGTGCTGCGCCACGTCGCGCGCGACCGCGTGTTCCTCGTGCTCGCGGGCTCGTTCTGGGTGTGCGGCGCGACGACGGTCGGCCTGATCGCCGTGCACCTCATCCCGGCCGCCCACGACCACGGCATCGGCGCCACCCAGGCCGCCGGCCTCATGGCGGCGATGGGCGTCCTCGACATCCTGGGCACCACCGGCTCCGGCTGGCTGACGGACCGCCACTCCGCGCGCACGCTGCTGCTCGTGTACTACGCCGGCCGGGGCCTGTCGCTGCTGATCCTGCCGCTGGCGCTGTCGGCGGAGGGAGCGGTGCTCACCGCCTTCACCGTCTTCTACGGCCTCGACTGGATCGCGACGGTGCCCCCGACGGTCGCGCTGATCACCCAGCGCTTCGGCCGCGAGATCGGCGGGATCGCGTTCGGCTGGATCTTCGCCGCGCACCAGTTCGGCGGAGCGGCCGCCGCCTGGGCCGCCGGCTTCGTCCGCGACGACGCGGGCACGTACGACGGCGTGTTCATCATGTCGGGGCTGCTGTGCTTCGGCGCCGTGGTGATGCTCGCCGCGATCCGGGCGCGGCCCGCGCGGCTCGCCACGGCGTCGGCGTGAGCGGCGGCGTCGCCCGGCGGCGGCACCGTTACCATTGGACGGCCATGGAGCTCATCTTCTCGGTCATCCAGGTCATCATCTGCGTCGTCCTGATCTTCCTCGTGCTCATGCACTCCGGGAAGGACGCCGGGCTGTCGGGTGCCTTCGGGGTCGGGACGGGCCAGGGTCCGCTGGGGGGCGGCTCCTACGTCGAGCGCAACCTGAACCGCTGGACGATCGGGTTCGCGATCGCGTTCGCCGTCAACACGGTGCTGCTCATCAAGCAGCCCTGGGCATAGCCGCCGTCACACAGTCTGGCCGGTGATCCGGAATCCCGACGCGCGCAGCGCCGGGCACACCACGCCGGTCGCGAAGCGCCGGCCGTAGAAGTCGCCGCTCGGGACCAGGTGCGGGGCGCTCGACAGCGCCTCGGTCGCCTCGAGGATCCGCAGCGCGGAGTCCGTGAAGCGCACGTCCCGGACGGGGCGGGTCACCGCGCCGTCCTCGATCAGGAACGTGCCGTCGCGCGTCATCCCGGTGAGCAGCGTCTGCTTGGGATGCACCGGATTGACGTACCAGAACCGCGTCACGTAGAGGCCGCGCTCGATCGGCGCGGCGAGCTCGCGCTCGTCCGCGGCGCCGCCGCCGATCAGCACCAGGTTGGTGGGGTGCGGCCCGAAGGAGGAGCCCCCCGGCGCCGTGGCGTGTCCGGTGGAGCGGGCGTCGCCGCCGGCGCGCGCGGCCGAGCGCGTGTCGTGCACGACGCGGTGCGCCACGCCGTCCTGGATGAGCGGGATCGGGCGCTTCGGCACGCCCTCCATGTCGAACGCGCGCGGCAGCGTGCGCCCGAACCGGGTCGAGTCGCTGAGGTTGATCGCCGGCGCGGCCACGCGCGTGCCGAGCCGCCCGACCAGCGCGCCGCGGCCTTCGGCGTGCGCGAGCCCGTTGAACGCGAGCGCGCCCAGGAAGTCGAGCACGTCCTGCACCGCGCCGGGCTCGAGCACGACGGGGTACTCGCCCGGCGAGACCGCGACCGGCTCGCCCTCGGCGACCTTGGCGACCGCGCGGGCCGCGATCGCGGCCGGATCGAGCGCCGACGAGGCCACCGCGGCGTCGGCGGCCCAGCCGGTGCGCCCGCGCTCGCTGCGCGCGATGACCTTCATCAGCGCGTCGGTCACCGCGTCGGACGCGCGCACGCCGGCCGAGCTTGCGATGGCCGTCTCGACCGCGCCAACGGTCCAGATCCCGAACGCCTCGAGGCCGCGCGCGGCGCACGCTTCGAAGGCGGCGCGGAGCGCCGCGCCCGCCTCGCCCGGATCCAGCGCCGCCGTGGCCGCGTCGTAGCCGTCGTGTGCGCGAACGGGCTCGGGCTCCGGCAGCCCCGGGTACTCGCCGCGCGCGCCGGCGGCGCGCGCGGCCGCTCGCGCTCCGGCGTCGGCGCGCGCGGCAACGTCGTGCAGGCCCTCGTCGCTGAGGTCGTTCGTCTCCGCCGAGCCGGTGTGCCCGTCCTGCACGCGTAGCATCGCCACGGTCGTGTCCTCGACGCGCGTGGCCTGGGTCGGCCGCGACCGGGAGAAGCGCGACACCAGCGAGCGCTCGCGCATGACGGTGACCTGGGTCTCGCCGCTGATGTCACCGAGCGCCCGCTCGGCGAGCTCGAGTGCGGATTCAGTCACACGCGCCCCCAGCGGACTGCCGCGCCGCGCTCGACACGTGGTTGTGGGGGGACCCCCGGTGGGGTCTCACGCCACGCCGACCGAAACGTCGCGGAAGCGCCCCGGCGCCGCACCGTGGGAGACCGCCATGACCTGCCCCGGCTCGCCCTTGCCGCAGTTCGTCAGCCCCCACAGCCGCCACTCGCCGGGCCCGCACACCGCGTCGAGCGAGCCCCAGAACGTCGGCGTGACGCCGGCGTAGGACGCGTTGCGGTACAGCCGTCCCAGCCGCCCGCCGCGGATCTCGCGGGCGACCTCCGTCGCGAACTGGAAATGCAGCCGGCGGTCGTCGATCGACCAGGACCGGTTGGTCTCGAGGTAGAGCCCGGCGTCCGTGTCGGCGATCAGGTCCTCGAACGAGCCTGCCTCGCCCGGCTCGATCGACACGTTCGTCATGCGCACGATCGGCTGGCGCGCGAACCCGTCGGCGCGGGCGCAGCCGCCCGAGCGCTCGAGGCCCGCCAGCGCGGCGGACTCGCGGTTGGACAGCGTCGAGCGCAGCACGCCGCCCTCGATCAGCGGGTAGCGCGCGGCGGGGACGCCCTCGTCGTCCCACCCGAACGAGCCCAGGCCGCCGGGCACCGTCGCGTCGGCGGTCACGTTCAGGTGCTCGGAGCCGTAGCGCAGAGATCCGGCGTCCTCGGCGCGCACCCAGCTGGTCCCCGCGTAGGAGGCCTCGAACAGCAGCATCCGGTCGAGCTCGAGCGCGTGCCCGATCGACTCGTGGATCTGCAGCGCGAGCTGCTCGCCGTCGAGGACGATCGTCGTGGTGCCCTCGGGACACGTCGGCGCGGTCAGCAGCTCGATGGCCTCCCACGCAACCCGCGGCGCGTGCGCGGCGAGGTCGAGCGCGAGCACCTGCTCCCAGCCGGCCGCCGCGAACAGCCCGCCGTGCGAGAGGGGATACGAGCGGACCTGCAGCTCCGTGCCGTCCGACGCCCACGCGCCGAGGCCGGCACCGATCGCGACGAGCTCCTGCGTGCACGCGGCGCCGTCGGTCGAGGCGAACGCCTTGCGCTCGCGCCACGCGCGCAGCGCGGCGACGCTGCGCACCACACGCTCGTCGCCGCCCTCGCGCAGGGCCGCCTCGGCCCCGAACAGGACGCCGAGCTTGTCCTCGAGCGAGACCTCGAACGGGTCGACCTCGTACGGCGACGCCCAGTGCCCGCGCGCGGGCTGCACGGGCGCGAGCGGCGTGGCCGGGCCGGCGGGCTGCGCCTCGGCGACCGCCAGCGCCTGCCCGAGCGCGGCCTCGGCCCCGGCGGCGGATACGTCGCGCGTCGCCGCGAAGCCCCAGCCGCCGCCGACGCGCACGCGGACGCCGATCCCGTCCGCCGCGGACGCGGCGAACTCGTCGACCTCGCCGGCGCGTACCGCGAGCGCCTCGTCGCGGCGGTCGACGTGGCGCGCCTCGGCGTACGAGCAGCGGCCCTCGGCCCTGGACATGAGCTCGGTGAGCACGTCGAGGGTCACCAAGCGGCCCGCAGCAGCTCGCGGATCTCGGCCGCGTCGGCGGGCGGCGGGGTGATCTTGAGCCCCGGACGCTGCGCCGCCGCCTCGGCGATCTCGTCGAGGCGGTCCTCGGGCACGCCGATGTCGCGCAGGCGCTCCGCGCAGGCCCTCCGCGCGAGCGCGAGCGCGATCTCGGTGGCGTCGATCGTCGCCGGGTTGCGGCGGCGCAGCGCGCCGATCGTGTGCGGCAGCATGGCCGCGTTCGCGGGGCCGTGGCCCGATCCGGCCAGCCGCACGATCGTCTGGCAGATCATGTGGTGCAGGCCGAGCCCGGCGTGGTCGATGGTGTAGCCCGACAGGAGCGCGGCGAGCGCGAGCGCGTCGCGGTCGGGCGTCCCGTTCGCGTAGGCCGCACGGGTGAGCCGCACGGCCTCGCCGGCCGCGAGCGCCGGCACCGGCGATGCCTTGACGGTGACGGCGCCCTCGATGGCGTGGGCGAGCGAGTTCGCCGCACTGGCGGCGAGCTCGGGCTCGGGCTGGGAGGCCGACAGGTCGGGATCGTTGATGACGATCGCCGGCCGCACGCCCGGCGTCGACGGGTCGACGCCGCGGGCGTGGCGGTGGCCGTGGCTCATCTCGGCCGCGCTCAGGGTCGTCGGGATCGCCGCGGCGCGGACCGGCGGCCCGGCGGCCGCGGCCAGCGCCTTGGTGACGTCGATCACGCGCCCGCCGCCGAGCGCGACCAGCAGCTCGCCTCGCACCGCGTCGCGCAGCTCGGCCGCGATCTCGTCGACCCTCCCGGGCCGCACGTGGTGCACGGCGCCCGCCGCCGCGACGACATCGGGTGCGCTGCCCTCTGCGCGCGCCGTCGTGAGCAGCGTGTAACCGGAGCCGAGCAGCTCGGGCGCGTTCGCGAGCGCGCCGCGACCGAAGCGGATGGTCCGTTCGCCGTCCTGCCACGTGAAGGCCTGCGCCATCGCGCGGGGCATCCTACGCGGGGGTCAGCGCCGCGACGCCCGAGGGCAAGCCTGCGGCGGCGGAGCGTTCCCGGCGTGCGCCGATCGTCCGCATCGCCGTGCGGCGGGCCTCACGCGGACGGACCGGTGACAGTCGCCCCCTGCGACGCGCCGCCGTTCGCGCCCGCCGGCGTCTCGCCCGCGCGGTCCGGGTTCCACGAGTACGCGTAGGTCGGGTCGTCGATGTCGCGCCACAGCGTCGACAGCCGCAGCGGGCGGAACGTGTCCCACATCACCGCGAGCTCGTTCGTGCGCGTCGCGCCCAGCGCCTTCTCCACGGTCCCGGGCTGCGGTCCGTGCGGGAGCCCGGACGGATGCAGCGTGAGGCAGCCGACGTCGACGCCCTTGCGGGCGGCGTAGTCGCCCTCGGCGTAGAACATGACCTCCTCGGACTGGATGTTCGAATGGTGGTAGGGGAGCGGCACGGCCGTCTCGTCCCAGTCGAGCATCCGCGGCGCGAAGGTGCAGATCACGAAGTTCGGCCCCTGGAAGGTCTGGTGCGCCGGGGGCGGCAGGTGGAAGCGCCCCGCGCGCGGCTCGAAGTCGTCGGCGTTGAACGTGTAGGGGTAGACGTAGCCGTCCCAGCCCACGACGTCGAACGGATGGCGGTCGAGCACGTAGGTCTGCAGGCCGTCGCGCACGCGCAGCGTCACGGTCCACTCGCCGGTCTCATCGACGGTCTCGAGCTCGCGTGGCGGGTGGAAGTCGCGCTGCGAGAACGGCGCGTGCTCGAGCAGCTGGCCGTAGCGGTTGCGATAGCGGCTCGGTGTCTCGATCTCACCCGGAGTGTGGAAGCAGATCCACTGCTGCTCGGAGCCCCGGTCGGGCTCCCACCGGTGCGTCGTGCCGCGGGGGATGACGACGTAGTCCTTCTGGCGGTATGGCACCGGCCCGAACATCGTGCGCAGCACGCCCGCGCCGCGGTGCACGTAGACGACCTCGTCGCCCTCGCCGTTGCGGTAGAAGCCGTCCATCGGCTCGGTCGGCTTGCACACCGAGACCTCGATGTCGCCGTTCCACATCAGCAGCCGCCGACCCTCCACCGGATCGCCGCCCGGCTCGATCGGGGCGGTGTTCGCCAGCCGGTGGACGTGCGCGTCGGGCACCCACTCCTCGCGTACCAGCGGCCGGAAGCCGCCGACCCGGTCGAGGCGGCAGGGGGAGTGGAGGTGGTAGAGGATCGACTCGTTGCCGCTGAAGCCCTCGTAGCCGAGGACCTCCTCGACCAGCAGGCGGCGGGTGCCGTCCCCCCCGTCGACAGCTGCGCCGGGAACGGCCTGGTCGTGGCGGAGACGCGGTGGGCCTTCGCCCCGCCAGACTTGGGCGTGGCGCTTGGCCGGGACCTCGCCGAGGGTCACATAGCGCATGGGACGCCTCCTTCCGACTACAGGTTGCCGCGCCGCGCCTGCTCGCGCTCGATGGCCTCGAACAGCGCCTTGAAGTTGCCATCGCCGAAGCCGCGGGCGCCGTGGCGCTCGATGACCTCGAAGAACATGGTGGGCCTGTCGCCGACGGGCTTGGTGAAGATCTGCAGGAGGTAGCCCTCGTCGTCGCGGTCGACGAGGATGCCCTGCTCGCGCAGGTCGGCGAGCTGCTCTGTCACCTCCGGCACGCGCGCCGGCACCTCGTCGTAGTAGGCCGCAGGGATCGTGAGGAACTCGACCCCGCGGCGGCGCATCTCCGCGACGGTCCCGACGATGTCGCGCGTCGCCACAGCGATGTGCTGCGCCCCCGCGCCCTCGTAGAACTCGAGGTACTCGTCGATCTGCGACTTGCGTCTGCCCGCGGCGGGCTCGTTCAGGGGGAACTTGACGACGCCGCGCCCGTCGGTGACGACCTTCGACATGAGCGCCGAGTACTCGGTCGAGATGTCGTCGTCGGAGAAGTGGATCATCTCCCGCATCCCGAACACGTCCTCGTAGTACTTGACCCACTCGTTCATGTGCCCGAGCTGGACGTTGCCGACGATGTGGTCGATGCCGAGCAGCATGCCGGCGTCGACCGTGCCGTTGTCGACGGCCTGGTAGCCGGGCAGGAACGCACCGGCGTAGCCGCCGCGCTCGACGAACGTGTGCACCGTCTCGCCGTAGGTCCGGATCGTCGCCAGCCGCACCGTGCCGTGCGCGTCTGAGAGCTCGTTCGGCGCGACCAGGCCGTCGGCGCCGCGAGCGGTGGCCTCGCGCCAGGCGCGCTCGACGCTCGGCACTGAGAGCGCGATCACCTTCACCCCATCGCCGTGCTTGCGCTGGTGCGCGGCGATCGGCGAGTCGGAGTGCAGGGCGCCCGTGAGGACGAGGCGGATGCGGCCCTGCTGGAGCACGTGCGACGTGCGATCGCGCGTGCCGGTCTCGAGGCCGGCGTATGCGACCTCGCGGAACCCGAACGCGCGCGTGTAGTAGTAGGACGCCTGCAGCGCGTTGCCGACGTACAGCTCGACGTGGTCGACGCCGTTGAGGGGCATGAAGTCCTGGTCGGCCTGCGGGCCTGCGGCGGGGGCGTGTGCCGTCTGCTGGGCCATGGCGTGTCCTCCTGCGCGGTCGGTCTGGGCTGGCGCAATGATTCCGCGCTCCACGTGCCGCCTCAAGACGCATTCGTTGCAAAAGAGCGACTACTCTGTGCCGATATGGACGACATTGACCGGCGGATCGTTGCGCTCTTGCGCGAGAACGCGCGGCGCTCGTTCCAGGACATCGGTGCGCGCGTGGCGCTCAGCGCGCCGGCGGTCAAGCGGCGCGTCGACCGGCTTGAGGCCGACGGCGTGATCCGCGCCTACGCGGCCGTGCTCGAGCCCGCCGCCATGGGCTGGCCGACGCACGCGGTGGTGTCGCTCTACTGCGAGGGACGCATGTCGGCCGCCGAGGTCCGCGCGGCGATCGCCGGCCACCCGGAGGTGTCGGCGGCCTTCACGGTCGCCGGCGAGGCCAGCGCCATCCTCCACGTGCACGCGCGCGACACCGCGCACCTCGAGCAGACGCTCGAGCGCATCCGCGACGCGCCGGGCATCATCCGGACGCAGACACAGGTCGTGCTGTCGACGCTGCTCGACCGGCCCGTGAGCGGCTGAGCGCGCGCCGGCGCGACGAAGCCGCGGGGCGAGGGCACGGCCACGAAGTTGAGCCGGCCGGTCCGGCGCCCGGGCGGCACGCCACCCGGGCGCCGGCACGGCGCGCCGGTCGCACCGCCGGGTCGAT
>DATAAR010000003.1:0-12401 GCA_036259975.1 Solirubrobacteraceae bacterium
CCGATCGCGAACACAAGCGCCGAGACGACGAGGTACCAGGCGAGGCTCACGCGTCCTCCCGCGGGACGCCCGTGCCGGCCGGCGGGCCGACCTGCCGGTCGGCCTGCGTGCCGGTGCGGCCCTCGACCGCCTCGGCCATCGTGCCCGTGCCGGCCGGTAGGAGGAAGTCCGCGACGCTCACACGGGTCTCCGCGTCGTCGTGGATGCCGCCGCGCCGGCGGGCGAGCACGACCGCGCCGACCGCGGCGATGAGCAGCAGGTAGGAGGCGACCTCGAAGGCGAGCAGGAACTTGGTCAGGAACGCGGCGCCGATCTGCTCGGGGCCGCCGAAGCCGAACGGCAGGGTCGGGCCGTCGCTGTCGATCGCCGCGACGCCCGACGCGAGCACCGCGATCGAGAGCTCGATGAACAGCGCGAGCGCGAACAGGATCGCCAGGCCGCGCTGACCGCCGCTGATCGGCGCCTTGAGGTGGGCGGCCTCCGCGGCGCCGACGTAGGCGACGACGAAGACGTAGAGGACCATGACCGCGCCCGCATACACGACGACCTGGGCGGCCGCCACGAACTGGGCCTGCAGCAGCAGGAACAGCGCCGCCAGCGACAGCAGGTGGAAGACGAGCGCCAGCACGCTGTAGAACGGGTTCTGCAGCCAGACGACGCCGATCGCGCCGGCAATGGCGCCGAGGGCCGCGATGAAGAACAGGAGCTCCGTCATGCGCGGCGCCGAAAGCTACTCGCCCTCGGCGCGCAGCGGCGTGCGCTCGAAGGGCTCGGCCATCAGCATCTCCTTGGTGAAGATGAGGTCGGGCCGGTGGTAGTCGGACATCTCGTAGTCGTGGCCCATCGTGATCGCGTCGAACGGGCAGGCCACCTCGCAATACCCGCAGAAGATGCATCTCGACAGGTTGATCTCGTACACCGCGGCGTAGCGCTCGCCCGCGCTCACGCGGTTCTCCGGGGTGTTCTCGGCGGCCACCACGCGGATGCAGTCCGCCGGGCACGCGGCCGCGCACAGCGAACAGCCGACGCACTTCTCGAGGCCCGTGTCCGGGAAGCGGTGGAGTCGGTGCCGGCCGCGGAAGCGCGGGTACACGGGCACCTTCTCCTCGGGATACTGGAACGTGGTCGTGCCCTCGGGGATGCGCGCGAACGTGGTCTTGAGGCCGCGCAGCGTCTCGCCGAAGGCGCGGTAGAGGCCGCCGGCGCCACCCGGCTGCGGGGCGCGCTGCACGGCGATGACGTCGTCGCCAGGGTTCCAGGCCATGTCGGCTCGATTCAGTCGAGGGCCACGACGACGATCGCCGTGACGAGGGTGTTCACGGTCGCCAGCGGCAGGAGGACCTTCCAGCCGAGGCTCATGAGCTGGTCGTAGCGCAGGCGCGGCAGCGTCGCGCGGATCCAGAAGAAGAAGAAGATGATCAGGAAGGTCTTGAACAGCACCACGAACGGGTCGACCCAGGTCGGCGGGTCGATCCCGAACGGCAGCAGCCAACCGCCGAGGTAGACCGTCGTGATGATGAGCGAGACCACCAGCACGTTCAGGTACTCGGCGAAGAGGTACGCGACCATGCGCGTGCCGCCGTACTCGGTCATGTAGCCCTGCACGAGCTCGGCGTCGGCCTCGACGAGGTCGAACGGCGGGCGGTTCGTCTCCGCGAAGCCGGCGACCACGAAGATGATGAAGCCGACGAACTGCGGGATGAAGTACCACATGCCCTCCTGGGCGTGGACGATCCCGACGAGCGACAGCGTCTGCGCCGTCATCAGCACGCCGACGAGCGCGAGCCCCTGCGCCACCTCGTAGGAGATGAGCTGCGCGGCGGCGCGCATGGAGCCGAGGAAGGAGTACTTCGAGCCTGACGCCCAGCCGCCCAGCATGATCCCGTAGAAGGCGACGGCGCCGAACGCGAACAGGTACAGCGGGCCGATCGACACGTCGATCCCGTACAGGCCGGTGCGCGTGCCGAAGATGTCCACGGTGTCGCCGAACGGCACGATCGCGAACGCGGCCACCGCGGTGAGGATCGAGATCACCGGCGCCAACGCGAAGAGCCAGCCGATCGCGGTGCGGGGGCGGAACTGCTCCTTGGTGGCGAACTTCACGATGTCCGCCATCGGCTGGAGCATCCCGTACGGGCCGACGCGGTTGGGGCCGTAGCGGTTCTGCAGCCGCCCGAGCGCCTTGCGCTCGGCGACGATCATCATCGGCAGGATCTGCAGGCCGACCAGGAAGATCACGATCGACTTGAGGATCTGCATCCACCACGGCTCGACGTAGGTGACGTCGGCCAGCACGAGCACGTCGCTCACGCCTTGCGCACCTCCACGAGCGGCCCATCGAGCATCGAGGCGGAGTCCTCGGGGATCGCGCTCTGGAGGAACACGCTGCCGGCCGGCATCGCGTCGCGCAGGGCGACGGTGGCGCTGACGCTGGTCCCGTTCGCGCCGACGATCACGCGCTCGCCCTCGAGCACGTTCAGCCGCGCGGCGTCGACGGGCGAGAGCTCCGCGCGCTGGCGCGGATGCAGGAACTTGAGCGCGGGTGAGACCTCGACCTCGGTCGCCGCCCACACCGAGCGGAACGTGCCGAGCGCGAAGCGCGCGTCGTCGGTGGCCGGCGCGTCCGGCGGTGCCTCGAGGTCGAAGGGGCCGAGCTCGAAGCCGCCCGGGAAGCCGGTGACGGCCTCGCGCGCCTGCCAGCGCACGCCCAGGCCGCCGATCTCGTCGTGCGTGATGCCGGCGTAGAACGGCACCGCCTCGGCGAGCTGCGCCGTGACGGTGGGACCGGTGAGGACCCCGAGGTCGAGCCCGAGCCGGCGCGAGAGCTCGGCGAGCACGGCCCACTCCGAGCGCGTCTCGCCCTGGTGCGCGATGGCCGGGCGCAGGCGCTGCAGGCGCCCGTCGGGATGCGTGACGGTGCCGTCCTTCTCCGCGTAGGACTCGGCCGGGAACACGACGGTGGCGTGCTCGCGGATGCCCTCGGTGAGGAAGTCGGCGTGCGCGACGACGGTCGTCGCCGAGTCGAGCGCGGCGACCCAGCGCTCGCGCCCGGGCATGTCGCGCACCGGGTCGACGTGCAGCAGGTACAGCGCGGTGAGCTCGCCGCCGGCGGCGCCCGCGGCGATCGCCGCGGCGTCGCGGCCCCCGAGCGCCGGCTCGGCCAGGCCCGGGCCCGCGTGCGGCAGCACGCCGACCTCGGCCAGGCCGCGGCCGTTCGTGCCGGCCGGGACGCAGAGGAGGCCGGCGCCCTCGCGCCCGCCGGTGAGGTTCAGCCGGCCGGCGACGTTGAGCAGGGCCTTCGCGGCGTGGTCGGCGCGCGGGCCGGAGACCAGCCGCTCGCCGTACAGGATGACGACGTCCTCGCCGGCCATGGAGAGCAGCTCGGCGAGCGCGCCCACGCTGTCGGCGTCGCTGCCGGCGGCCTGCGCCAGGCGGCCGACGTCGTCGCGGCGGCCCGAGTCGCCGCCGGCGACGCCGAGCGCGGCGTCGAGGGCGCCGAGCAGCGCCTCGCCGGTGCCCGGCGCGAACCGCGTGCGCAGGCGCGCGTTGGCGTCCAGCGACGACGGCCGGCTCGAGGCGATCGCCAGCCTCACCCCGCGGCGGCGGACGCCCTTGCGCAGACGCAGGTCGAGGATCGGCGCGTCGTCGACCGGCTCGCAGTCGAGCAGGAGCACGGCGTGGGCGAACTCGAGATCCGCCACGGTGGCCTGGAGGGCCGGCGCGGCGAGCGCGCGCTGCAGCTCGAGCGACGGCGACCCGGCGACGCGCGAGTCGATGTCGCGCGACTCGAGCGCGTCGCGGACGATGCGCTGCAGGAGGAAGCCCTCCTCGTTCGTGGTCTCGCCGCCGACGACCGCACCGACCCGGCCGCGCGCACGCCCGAGCCCCGCCGCCGCCTCGCTCAGCGCGCGCTCCCACGAGACCGCCCGCAGCACGCCGCCGTCGCGCACCATCGGGCGCGTCACGCGCTCGTCGACGTGCACGGCCTGGTAGGCGAAGCGGCCCTTGTCGCACAGCCAGCCGTCGTCGACGTCGTGGTTGTCGCGCCCGAGCACGCGCAGCACGCGCTCGTCGCGGACGGTGAAGTTCACGTTGCACTGCGACGGGCACAGCGTGCACACCGAGCCCGAGCCCTCGATGTCCCACGGGCGCGCGCGGAAGCGGTAGGGCTGCGACGTGAGCGCGCCGACCGGGCAGATCTCGGTGATGTTGCCGCTGAACGGGGCGACGTACGGGTGGCCGTCGAACGTGGCGACGTAGCTCGCGGCGCCGCGCTCCTCGAGGACCAGCTGGTAGTCCTCGGAGATCTCCTGGCTGAAGCGCACGCAGCGGTAGCAGAGGATGCAGCGCTCGCGGTCGATCGCGATCAGCGGCGACAGCGCGAGCGGCTTGACGAAGTGGCGCTTGGGCTCGATGAAGCGCGACCGCCCGCCTCCCCAGCCGAACGAGATGTCCTGCAGCGGGCACTCGCCGCCCTTGTCGCAGACCGGGCAGTCGAGCGGGTGGTTGATGAGCAGAAACTCGACGACGGCCTCCTGCGCCACGCGCACGCGCTCGGTCTGCGTGTGGACGACCATGCCGTCCTTGACCGGCGTGGAGCACGCCGTCTGCAGCTTCGGGATGCCCTCGATCTCGACGAGGCACATGCGGCATGCGCCCACCGGTGCGCCGAGCTTGGGCTCGTAGCAGAAGACCGGGATCTCGACGTCGCCGTACTTGGCGCCGTCGACCAGCATGATGTTCTCCGGCGCCTGGACCTCCCGACCGTCGATCGAGAAGGTGACCATCCGCTGCTTGGGACGGGGCATGGCTACGCAGCCGCTCCCTGGATGAGCGCCTCGGGGGGCGCCTCGTCCGTCGTCAGCGCGTCGTTGCGCGCGCGGGCCTCCTCGATGTAGGCCTCGAACTCCTCGCGGAACTTGGCGATCATCGAGCCGATCGGCATCGCCATGGCGTCGCCGAGCACGCACAGGCAGTTGCCGATGATGCGGTCCTGGACCGAGGCCATGATGTCGAGGTCCATCGGGGTGGCCTCGCCGCTCTTGATGCGCTGGAGCATCTTGACGGTCCAGTTCGTGCCCTCGCGGCACGGCGTGCACTTCCCGCAGGACTCGTGGCGGTAGAACTTCGCGGTCTTGAGCGCGACGTCGACGACCGAGTTCGAGTCGTCGACGACGATGATCGCGCCGGAGCCGAGCATCGAGCCGGCCTTCGCCATGGTGTCGAAGTCGTACGCGAGGTCGAGGTCGTCCTTCGTGAGCACCGGCGAGCTCGAGCCGCCCGGGAACCAGAACTTGACCTCGCGCCCGTCGGGCGGCCCGCCGGCGAGGTCGTAGATGAGCTCGCGCGACGGGATGCCGAGCTCGATCTCGAAGTTGCCCGGGTTCGTGACGTTGCCGGACACCGACACGAGCTTCGTGCCGGTCGAGCCGGGCGAGCCGATCTTGGCGTACTCCGCGCCGCCCATCTCCACGATCGCGGGCACGGTCGCGAGCGTCTCGACGTTGTTGATGAGCGTCGGTCCCTGGTACAGGCCCTGGTTGGCGGGGAACGGCGGCTTGAGGCGCGGGTTGCCGCGCTTGCCCTCGAGCGAGTCGAGCAGCGCCGTCTCCTCGCCGCAGATGTACGCGCCCGCGCCGCGGTGGACCCACAGCGTCAGGTCGTGGTCGGAGCCGAGGATTCCCTCGCCGAGGTAGCCCGCCTCGCGCGCCTCCTCGACGGCGGCCTCGAGCCGCGACGCCTGGAAGTCGTACTCGCCGCGGATGTAGATGAACGCGCGCGTGGCGCCGATCACGTAGGCGGCGATGATCATGCCCTCGATGAGCATGTGCGGGCTCTTCTGCATGAGCTCGCGGTCCTTGAACGTGCCGGGCTCCGACTCGTCGGCGTTGCAGACGAGGTACTTGTCCATCGCGCCCTTGGGCAGGAAGGAGGCCTTCTTGCCCATCGCGAAGCCGGCG
This sequence comes from Solirubrobacteraceae bacterium, assembly GCA_036259975.1. Lineage (GTDB taxonomy): Bacteria > Actinomycetota > Thermoleophilia > Solirubrobacterales > Solirubrobacteraceae > JAOPZW01. The sequence goes on from DATAAR010000003.1 coordinate 5,961, forward strand.
CCGCCGCGGCCGCGGATCGCCGAGGCGTCGAGCTCGGCGAGGACATCCTCGCGGGGCATGCCGAGCGCCTTGCGCAGCGACCGGTAGCCGCCACGGCGCTCGTAGACCTCGAGCGTGTGGAGGTCGGGCTCGTCGATGTTCTTGAAGAGGAGAAGGTCGGTCACTGCTCGCTTGCCTTCGGGTCGACGCTCTTGCGGCGAGAGAGCTGCTTGTCCGGCAGCACCTCCTGCCCGGTCCGGATCTGCTCGACGGCGGTCGGGACCTCGTCCAGCGCGATGGGGCCCACGTAGGCGCCGTCGATCGAGGCCATCGGCGCGATGTCGCACGCGCCGAGGCACTCGAACGAGCGCAGGTTGAAGGCCGGGTCGTCGCCGACCTCCTCGCGGAACCGCTCGTACAGCTCGTCGGCCCCGCACAGCGAGCACGAGATGTTCGTGCACACCCAGACCTGGTGGGTCCCGACCGGGTGCGTGAACAGCATGTCGTAGAAGGTGGCGACGGCGATGAGGTAGCCGGGCGTCAGGCGCATCACGCACGCGGCCTGCTCGACGCCCTCGGGCGTGCACCAGCCGTAGTCGTTCTGGACCTCGTACAGCGCGGGGATCGCGGCCGAGCGGCGGTCGGGGTACTTGGCCATGTGCGCCTCGATGCGTGCGCGCAGGCTCTCCGGCACCGGGGTCGTGGCCGGGTCGGGAACCCCGCTCGGATCCTTGGTGAGGTCGGCGGCGTCGTCCCAGCCCGGGACCCGGGAGCCGTGCCCGAAGCGCGGCACCCGTGTGGGGTCGATCGCCATTACCTGTCGATCCCGCCCAGGACGGGGTCGAGCATGGCTAGGGTGGCGATCAGGTCGGCGATGTACGCGCCCCGCACCATCGGCGCGGTGGCCTGCAGGTTGACGAAGCTCGGGTCGCGCATGTGCACGCGGGCCGGCTTGCTGGAGCCGTCCGAACGCACGAAGCAGGCGAGTTCGCCGCGGGGGCCTTCGATGGGGTAGTACACCTCGCCCGGCGGTACCCGGAAGCCCTCGGTCACGAGCTTGAAATGGTGGATGAGCGCCTCCATCGAGGTGGCGAGCTCGTGGCGCGGGGGCAGCGCGACCTTGCGGTCGTCGGTGATCCACGGGCCCTCGGGCAGGCCGTCGAGCGCCTGCTCGATGATCCGGACGGACTCCTTCATCTCGGCCAGCCGCACCGCGAAGCGGTCGTAGTTGTCGCCCTGGGTGCCGACGGGGATCTGGAACTCGAAGTCGTCGTAGCTCGAGTAGGGCGTCGCCTTGCGCAGGTCCCACGGGTTGCCGGTGGCACGCAGCAGCGGGCCCGTGACGCCCAAGTCGAGCAGCGTCTGCTCGTCGAGCGGGCACGTCCCGCGCAGCCGGCGCAGCACGATCTCGTTGCGGTTGAGCAGGTCGCCGTACTGGTCGACGCGGTCCGGCATGTCCGCGCAGAACTCGCGGACCTTCGCCTCCCACCCGCGGGGGATGTCCTCGAAGACGCCGCCGACCTGGATGTAGCGGGTGTGCATCCGCTGGCCGGAGGAGGACTCGAAGAGGTCGAGGACCTTCTCGCGCTCCCGGAAGCAGTACCAGAACATCGAGATCGCGCCGAGGTCGAGGGCGCTCGTGCCCAGCCAGACGAGGTGGCTCTTGATCCGGTTGAGCTCGAGGTGGATGACGCGCAGGTACTGCGCGCGCTTGGGGACCTCGAGGTCGAGCAGCGTCTCGACCGCCCCGCAGAACGCCATCGCGTTGAAGTAGTACGCGAGGTAGTCCATCCGCTCGACGACCGGGATGACCTTCCAGTAGCTCTTGTCCTCGGCGGTCTTCTCGATGCCGGTGTGGACGTAGCCGATGATCGGCTTGAGGTCGCGCACGACCTCACCCTCGAGCGTGACGAGCAGGCGCAGGACCCCGTGCGTCGCGGGGTGGTGCGGGCCCATGTTGAGCGTGAGGAGCTCCTCCTCGACGCCCTCGACCGGGTGCGTGCGCGCGGAGAGGTCGACGCTCTCCTCCCGGCGGCGGTACTCCGAGATGTCCGTGCTCACTGGGTGTAGTCCTGACCGTGGGCGGCGTCCTTGGTGAACAGCACCGGCTCGCCGCCGACCGGGAAGTCGCGGCGCTGCGGGAAGCCCTCGTAGTCCTCGGGCATGAGGATCCGGCGCAGGTCCGGGTGGCCGTCGAAGACGACGCCGAACATGTCGTAGATCTCGCGCTCCTGGTGGTCGGCGGTCGGCCAGTCCGGCGTCACCGAGTCGACGTGCGGATCGCTCGTGGGCACCCGCAGCTTGACGGTGATCCGGTCCAGCGCCTCCATGTCGAGCAGCTCGTACTGCACGCCGAGCCGCGGCTCGACGGGGTAGTAGTCGAGCCCGTGCACGCTGACGAGGAAGTTGAAGCCCTTGGCCCGCAGGAACTCGAGGACCGGGCGGATGGCGGCCGGCGGCACGTGCAGCGCGGCCCTGCCGCGGAAGAACTCGGTGTCCGAGACGCTGTCCGGATCGTTCTCCCGGAGCTCTCGCGCGAGGAGCTCCAGGCCGGTCGCGTCAGGCACCCGACGTGTCTCCCGTCGGGAACACGTTGACGCTCGCCGCGTGCGCGGCCGGGTCGCCCACCAGCTCCTCGGTCCCGACCGCGTTGTAGCGGGCGCGCCAGCCGAGCGAAGGGTCCTCCTGCACCTTCGCGCGCAGCTTGAGGATGCCGTGGACCAGCGCCTCGGGTCGCGGCGGGCAGCCCGGGATGTGGACGTCGACGGGCATGAACTTGTCGGCCGGCACGATCGCGTAGTTGTTGAACACCCCCATCGAGCTCGAGCACGCGCCCATCGCCAGCGCGTACTTCGGCTCGAGCATCTGGTCGTAGATGCGCCGCACGACCGGCGCCATCTTGATGCTGATGCGCCCCGACAGGATGATCATGTCGGCCTGGCGCGGCGACGCGCGGAACGCCTCGAAGCCGAAGCGCGCGATGTCCATCCGCGAGGCGACCATGGACATCATCTCGATCGCGCAGCACGCCAGCCCGAACGTCAGCGGGAACATCGAGTTGCCGCGCGCCCAGGACACGGCCTTGTCGAGCGTGGTCGTGATGATCCGCTCTTGGACGTACTCCTCGAGCTCCTGGCCCTCGAGGTCGCCGCGCAACATGTCGCGGGCGCGGAGCTGGCGGACCCGGAAGTCGCCGTCCGCCTTCTCTCGCCTGACTATCTCCATTCGAGTGCTCCTCTGCGCCATACGTAGACCAGGGCAACAAGTAGCAGCACGATGAAGACGCCGGTCTCGATGAGCGCGAAGGTCCCCGCCGCCCGGAGCTGGATGGCGACGGGGTAGAGGAACACGACCTCGATGTCGAACAGGATGAACAGCATCGCGATCAGGTAGAAGCTGATCCCGAAGCGGAACCCCTGGCGGATCTCCGACGGCAGCCCGCACTCGTACGGGTCGTCGTGCGTCGCCCGGATGCGACTCGACCGCTTCGGGCCGAACAACGCGTTGAGCACCGTGAACGCGGCGCCCACAAGCGTCCCGAGGGCCAGGAAGACGATCGCCGGCAGGTACGACTGGAGCATGTCGGGCTGGGTTCTACCACCATTTGTAACGGGGTGATACTTAGTGGCAATCGGCGCGACAGATGCATGACGTGGCCGCGTTCGGCGCCCTCGCGGTGTCCGCGCTCAACGTCGTCGCGGCCGTGTTCGGCGCCTGGCGCTGGTGGACGGTGACCCCCTCGCGGGCGTTCTGGGTCCTCGCCCGGACGGGTCAGGCGGTGGCGATCGGGCTCGCCGTGCTGGCCGGCGTGCTCGCCCTGTCCGGGTACGAGCCGGCCGACGGGCTGTTCTGGCTCTACGCGCTCCTGCCCGTGGTGATCGCGTTCGTCGCGGAGCAGTTCCGCGTGACCTCCGCCGAGACGGTCCTCGACGCCCGCGGGCTGGAGGACGCCGCCGCGGTCGGGCGCCTCGACGAGCCCGGCCAGCGCTCGGTCGTGCTCGCGATCCTGCGCCGCGAACTGGGCATCGTGGCGCTCGCCGCCGGGGTGATCGCCTTCCTGGCGCTGCGCGCGTACGGGACGGCGTAGATCGAGGGGGTAGCCCGTGATCTAGCCTTGGCGCCCTGTCCACGGCGCCCGACACGCTGCGCTACCGCCAGGTCATCGGCACCTTCGCCACGGGCGTGGCCATCGTCACCTGCAGGGGCCCGGACGGACCCGCCGGCCTGACGACGAACGCGATCGCGTCGCTGTCGCTTCACCCGCTCCTGCTGCTCGTGTGCTTCGACAACGGATCGCGGACGCTTTCGGCGGTGCGCAAGGCGCGCCGCTTCGCTGTCAACGTGCTGCGGTCGGGGCAGGAGGACCTCGCCGCCGTGTTCGCGTCGAAGCGCGTGGCCCGCGCGAAGTTCGAGGCCGTGACGCACGTCGACGCGCACGGCGTGCCGGTTCTCGACGGCGCGCTCGCGTGGCTGGCGTGCGACCTGCGCGAGCTGCACCCGGGCGGCGACCACACGATCGGGATCGGCGCGGTGACCCACCTCGACGCCGATCCGGGCGGCGAGCCGCTGGTCTGGTTCCGGGGCGGCTACCGGCAGCTCGTGTAGTGGCCCACGAGCCGGGCAGGATCGAGCGCGCCGGCGCCGAACACCAGCGCGAGCCCGGCGCCGGCCCTGGACGGTCCTCAAACGACACCACGATCGTCTGGCAACGGCGGCACCCTGGTCGGCGCCGGGCTGCCCCCAGTGGGCCTCCTCACTAGCGCGCGCTCTCGACCTTGAGCTCGCCGTACTGCCCGAGGTTGTCGTGGTTGGCGATCGTGCACACCACGCGGTACTTGCCCGGCTCGAGCGTCACGCTGGTCGCGACCCGCTGGCCGGGGTGCGCGGTGCGGGTGCGGGCGTACTGGCGCTCCTCGTCCTCGCTGAGCGGGCGGTCGAACTGCACGACGGCGAGGTTGTGCGTGAGGCGGCCGGTGTTGCGGGCCACGAGCCGCACGCGGCCGGCGGGCACGGTCACGCGCTGCGGGAGCACCCGGTACTCGTCCAGGCGCACGCTCACCGTGCGCCCCTGGGCGGGCACGTACGGGTCGTCGCGGCCACAGCCGGACAGCCCGAAGGCGGCGAGCGCCAGGACGGCGAAGCGGGTAGGACGGCGGCTCTGCATCGCTTTCGTATGATGCCCGCCGGAATGACCCGCCGCCGTCGATTCCTCGCCGCCGGCTGCATCCTGGCCGCCGGCCTGGGTGCCGCCGCGTGCGGCTCCGAGGGCATCGACCTGCCGTCGAACGAATCGGCGAACGTCAAGCGCGGGGCGGTCCTGTTCGCCGAGCGCTGCCAGGGCTGTCACACCCTGGACACGGCGGGCTCCCAGGGCAGCGCAACCGCCGTGCACGACCGCGAGCTGTCGGACGGGCCCAACTTCAACGACCGTCGCGAGACCGTCGACAGCGTCCTCTACGCGATCCGCAACGGCGGCTTCTCCGGCGCGATCATGCCCGAGAACCTGGCGGTGGGGAAGGACGCGCAGGACATCGCCGCCTTCGTGGCCAAGTACGCCGGCGGCCCGCGCCGCGGCAGCGACATCACGCCCGAGTCGCAGCCGAGCGCGGGCGGCGAGAGCGAGGGTGGCGGCGGCGGCGCCGGCGCGCCGGCGCCCACCGGCGGCCAGACCACCCCGCCTGCCTCGACGACCGGGACCGAGACGACGCCGCCGGCCGAGGGCGGCGGCGAGCAGGCGGCGGCGCAGGGCAAGGAGATCTTCACCAGCAACTGCGCCGGCTGCCACACGCTCGCCGACGCGAACGCCAGCGCGCGGGTGGGGCCGAACCTCGACGACGCGCGGCCCGACGAGCGCGCCGTCCAGCAGAAGGTCGAGGTCGGCGGCGGCGGCATGCCGGCGTTCCGCGGCCAGCTCGAGGACGACGAGATCAGCGCCGTCGCGCAGTACGTCTCGAGCGTCGCCGGCCGGTGACGCCGCGCGCCGGGCCGTCCCGCGCCGCGTAGGGTAGGCAGGCCGATGCTCGATCTCAGGCTCATCCGGCGCGACCCCGATGCGGTTCGGGCCGCGCTCGCGCGGCGCGGCGACGACGGGCGCCTCGACGAGGTGCTCGACCTGGACGCGGACTGGCGCGCCGCGACCGCCTCCGCGGAGCGCCTGCGCGCGGAGCAGAAGACTGCGTCCGACGCCATCGCGGAGGCCAAGCGCGCGGGCGAGGACGCCGGGCCGCTGCTCGAGCGGATGCGCGACATGTCGGCGCAGGTCAAGTCGCTGACCGAGCGCGCGCGCACCGCCGAGGAGCGCCTGCAGGGCGTGCTCGCGACACTGCCCAACCTGCCGGATCCGACGTCGGCCGACGAGGACACGGTCATCCGCGAGGTCGGCGAGCCGCGGATCCGCGAAGGCCGCGACCACCTCGAGCTCGCCGGCGAGCGGGTCGACATGGAGCGCGCGGCGCGCCTGTC
>DATAAR010000004.1:0-7788 GCA_036259975.1 Solirubrobacteraceae bacterium
GCCCAGGTCCTGCTCGAGGAGATCCTCACGGTGTGGCGCTCGATCGCGAAGGACCCCAACTTCGTGCAGAGAGAGCGCAAGCGCCTCGGGCTGGCGCGCGACCTGCCCGCCGACCTCGAGAAGGAGCTGGTCCCCTACTACCGGCAGGGGGCCGAGGAGGGCCTGTTCACGCAGGACTGCGGCGGCGAGGCGGCCGCCAAGGACGACTTCACGTTCTACAGCGCCGCCGGGCAGCTCAAGGGCAACCCGGCGGATCTCCGGGTCGAGGACTTCTGGAGCCTCGAGCAGAGCCGCGCCGCCGTGAGCAAGGTCGAGCAGTCGGGCAGCTGAGTGGCGACGTCGGTCGAGAGCCGCACCGGCCGCGTGGCGGCCGGGAGGCGTCGCGGTGCGAGTCGCCTCGTGGGCCGGCCATGGGTGCTGCGCGGCGCGTCGATCCTGTTCGTGCTTGGCCTGTGGGAGTGGGGCGGCACGGCGCCCGTGAGCATCGCCTTCCCCAGATGCAGCGAGACGCTCGTCGCGTTCGGGGACATGCTGGTCGACGGGACGTTCGCCCGCGCCTACGCCGAGACCGCCGGCCCGCTGATCGTCGGCGTGCTGCTCACCGCGATCGGCGGTGTGCTCGCCGGCCTGGTCATGGGCCTGTCGGAGCGGGCCGAGTGGCTCGGGCTGCCGGTCTTCATCGTGCTGCAGGCGTCGCCGTCGGCGGCGATCGTCCCGCTGATCACGTTCATCTACGGCATCGGGTTCACCGCCAAGGTGTTCGCCGTCGTGCTGCTCAGCGCGCCGGTCATCGTGCTCAACTCCTACCGCGGGATCGCCAACACCCCGCGGTCGCTGCTGGAGATGAGCAGCGCGTTCCTGGCGACGCGCTGGCAGCGGATCTGGAAGGTGGTCATGCCGGCCGCCAGCGGGGTGATCTTCGCGGGGCTGCGGCTGGGCCTCGCCCAGGGCTTCACGGGTGCGGTGCTGGCCGAGCTGATCATCACCCCGACCGGCGTCGGCGACCTCATCACCTTCTACCGATCGGTCGCCGACTATCCGCGGATGTTCGCGTCGATCCTGTCGATCATCGTCGTCGCGAGCGTCAGCGTGACGCTGCTCCAGCGCGCCGAGCAGCGCCTCTTCCGTCCCGAGATGAGGCCGGCATGACGAACAGCATCACCTCCGGGCCGGCCGCCGCGCCGGCGCAGAACGGCCGTGAGCCCGCGGTCCGGGTCGTCGACGTCACGAAGGAGTTCGCCGGCGGCGTGCGCGCCCTGGACGGCGTCAGCTTCGACGTCCCGACGGGGGAGCTCACCAGCGTGATCGGGCCGAGCGGGTGCGGCAAGACCACGACCCTGAAGATCGTCGCGGGACTCGTCGAGGCGACGTCGGGACGGGTCGAGGTGAACGGCACTGCCGTCACCGCGCCCGGGCCGGACCGGGCGTTCGTGTTCCAGGACTTCGCGCTGATGCCGTGGGCGACCGTGCTGCGCAATGCGGCCTTCGGACTGGAGCTGCGCGGCGTGCCGCGCAAGGAGCGCGAAGCGATCGCGCGCGAGTACGTCGACAAGGTGGGGCTGGGCGGCTTCACCGACGCCTATCCGCACCAGCTCTCCGGCGGGATGCGGCAGCGCGTCGGGCTCGCGCGGGCGCTCGCCGTGGACGCCGACATCCTGCTGATGGACGAGCCGTTCGCCTCGGTCGATGAGCAGATCCGGCGCAAGTTCCAGGAGGACCTGCTGGCGCTGCTCGCCGACGAGGGCAAGACCGTGATCTTCGTGACCCACTCGATCGAAGAGGCGGTCTACGTCTCGGACCAGATCGTGATCATGACCCGCGGGCCCTCGCGCGTCTCCAAGGTCGTCCGCCCTGGCGTCGACCGCAGCGGCGGCTCCGAGAGCATCCGGCGCAGCCCCGCCTACCTCGACTGGGTCGAGCGAATCTGGGGCGAGCTCCAGGGCTACCTGGAGAAGTGACATGCGGCTGCGCGGTCACAGGATCCCGATGCCGTTCTCCCTCCTCGTGTGGTTCGCGATGTGGGAGATCGTCGGCCAGCTCGGGCTCGTGTCGCTCCTTCCGCCCTTCAGCGACGTGCTCGGTGCGTTGGGCGAGGTCGTGGGGTCGCAGACGTTCGTCGACGCGGCGTGGATCACGCTGCAGGCCTTCCTCATCGGGATGGGGATCTCGTTCGTCGTCGGCATCGGCGTCGGCATCCTCATGGGCACCAGCCGCGCCGTGGGGTCGCTCATGGGGATGTGGGTGAACATCTTCGAGAGCTCGCCGCTGACCGCCGTCGTGCCCGCGCTCATGGCGCTGCTCGGCTTCGGGCTGCCGACCATGATCGTCACGGTGGTGCTGTTCTCGGTCTGGGTGATCGCGCTCGACACGCAGGTCGGCGTCGAGCGCGTCAATCCCTCGCTGATCGAGATGGGACGCTCCTTCGGCGCGTCCAGGCGCGCGCTGTACCTTCAGATCGTGCTGCGAGCGGCCCTGCCGGAGCTGCTCGCCGGCATCCGGCTCGGCCTCATCCGCGGGCTCAAGGGCGTCGTGATCGGCCAGCTGCTGATCGCGGTGCTCGGGGTCGGCTACCTGTTCGAGCTCTACTCCCGGAACTTCCTCATGCCGCAGTTCTGGGCGCTGCTCATCATCCTGTTCGCGTTCGCCTTCCTCGTCTCCGAGGCGGTCGCCTACTTCGAACGGAAGGTGTCGTTCTATGCATCCAGCCGCTGAACGCTCGACGGGCTACGCCATCGCCCCACCCGCCGTGACGACCGTCGACGTGGCGGGCACGGACACGGTCTTCCCGGTGGCCCGGGTGTTCTGCGTCGGGCGCAACTACGCCGAGCACGCGATCGAGATGGGCCACGATCCGGAGCGGGAGCCGCCGTTCTTCTTCATGAAGCCCGCCGACGCGGTCGTGGCGCCGGGCAGGCTGCCGTTCCCCACGCAGACGCAGGACCTGCACCACGAGGTGGAGCTGGTCGTCGCGCTCGGCGAGGGCGGCCGGGAGATCCCGGTGGAGCAGGTCCTGGATCACGTCTTCGGGTACGCCGTCGGGCTGGACATGACGCGCCGTGACATGCAGGCGGAGGCCAAGAAGGCGAGTCGCCCCTGGGACATGTCCAAGGGATTCGACCAGTCCGCGCCCACCGGGCCGATCCGGACGGCCGAGGAGATCGGCCACCCGACGCGGGGAGCGGTGTGGCTCCGCATCAACGGCGAGCTGCGCCAGGAGGGCGACCTCGACCAGCAGATCTGGAAGGTGCCCGAGATGATCAGCTACCTGAGCACGCTCGTCGCGCTGCGCGCGGGCGACCTGATCATGACCGGGACGCCCAAGGGGGTCGGCCGCGTCGAGCCCGGCGATCGTCTCGAAGGGCACATCGACGGCGTCGGCGACCTGACCGTCACGTACGAGACCTGAGCCGGCCGCCTCATGCGCGCCGGCCGTCGATCGCGAGCTCGGAGAGGCTCAGCGCCAGCCTGCGGTGCACGGCCGGGATCCGGTCGAGGACCCTGAGCGCGGCATTGCGGATCCTCCGGACGCCCGCGTGGTCGACCGTCGCCACGCGCGTGATCCGATGGGTGAACGCGACGACATCGGCGGCGACCGGGCGCCGCTCGGCCTCGTACTCGTCGAGCGTGCGCTCGTCGGCGCCGGCGCGAAGCACCGCGGCGAGCCGGTCGGCCAGCGCGACCGCGTCCTGGATCCCCGTGTTCATGCCCTGACCGCCCGCGGGACTGTGCACGTGCGCGGCGTCGCCGGCGAGGAAGATCCGGCCCTCCCGGTAGCGATCGGCGAGGCGGTGGTGAACGCGAAACCGCGAGCTCCAGACGACGTCGTCCACGCGCACGGGACGCTTCTGGGGTCCTCGCGCGTCCAGGAGCGCCTGGATGTGGTCGCGGTCCGGATGCTCGGGCGCCGCGTCCACGGTGGCGACGATCCGGTGACGGCCGCCGGGCAGCGGCGCGACGACCACCAGCCCGTCGGGTGAGAGGTAGAGCATGACCTGCCTGTCGTCGAACTCCGAGTCCATCTGCACGTCGGCCAGGACGAACGACTGGTCGTAGGCGTCGCCCGCGAAGCCGATGCCGGTCTGCTCGCGAACCGCGCTGTGCATGCCGTCGGCGCCGACGACGTACGACGCCCGGACGGTCTGGCCGCCGGCCATGGTGGCGGTGACCCCGTCGCCGTCCTGGTCCAGGCGCGCCAGTCGGTACGGCCGGTGCACGCGACCCCCGAGCTCGTCGAGGCGGCTCGTCAGCACGTCCTCGGTGATGTTCTGCGGGAGCATCAGCGTGTACGCATAGGAGCTTGGCAGCCCGTCGAAGTCGATCGTCATGAGCGCGCGATCCCGGTCGCGCACCGTGAAGCGGGGCACGATCGTGCCCCTCCGCACCAGCTCCTCGCTGACGTCGAGGCCGCGCAGGACCTCCAGGGTGCGGGCGTGGATGACCGCGGCCCGGGACGTCGTGGCCACCTCGGCGGCCTTGTCCACGAGCACGACATCGACGCCGCGCGCCTCGAGCGCGGCAGCGAGCGTCAGGCCGACGGGGCCGGCGCCGACGACGAGGACATCTGCGGTGTGGGGTAGCTGTGACATGCGTGCTCAACCTCTGCCAACGACTGTTTGCCAACGTTTGTTGACAAGAGTACGGGCGCCGGTCTGCTTTGTCAACACGTGTTGGCATACAATCGTTGGCATGGCATTCACGAAGCGGTCGGACAAGACCCGAGCGGCGATCCTCGCAGCCGCCCGCCAGCGCTTCGCGGCGGACGGCTTTGAGCGCACGACGATCCGCGCGATCGCCGCGGAGGCCGGAATCGACCCGTCGATGGTGATGCGCTACTACGGCAGCAAGGACGGGGTCTTCGCCGCCGCGGCCGACGTCGACCTCCGCCTCCCCGACCTGGCGACGGTCCCGCGCGACGAGCTCGGCGAGACGCTGGTCCGCCACTGGGTGCAACGGTGGGAAGGCGGCCTCTCCGACGAGCTGCTGGTCATCCTCCTCCGGTCGGCGATCACCAACGAGACCGCCGCGGAGAAGCTGCGCACGATCTTCGGCGCGCAGGTCGCCAAGGCGGTGGCGACCGTCGTGGACGATCCGGCCGAGGTCCCCACCCGGGCCGGACTGGTCGCGACCCAGATGCTGGGCCTCGCGCTGTGCCGCGACATCCTCCGGCTCCCGCCCGTCGTCGCCCTCGACGTCGACACGCTCGTTGCCAGCGTGTCCGTCACCGTTCAGCGCTACCTCACCGGTCCGATCGGGAGGGAACGCTCCGGCGGACCCGCGTGAGCGCGGCCGTCCGCCCGGCGCCGCATCGGCGCCGTCGCGGTCGGGTAGCCCAGGCCGCATGTCGGAGCTGCGCCGCGCCGCGCGGCCGATCGAGGACCCTCTGCGACCTGGTCGGCGACGCCGCGCTCGTGCTGCTCGGCGAGGCCTCGCACGGGACGCACGAGTTCTACGCGCTGCGCGCGGAGTTGACGCGCCGGCTGATCGGCCGGGGCGGCGTCGGTGCGATCGCGGTCGAGGCGGACTGGCCGGCTGCCGCGCGCGTCAACCGCTACGTGCAGCGGTGCGGGGACGACGCGACGCCGAGCAGGCCCTCGGCGACTTCGCGCGCTTCCCGCAGTGGTGGCGCAACCGGGTCGTCGTCGGGCTCGTGGAATGGCTGCGCGAGCGCAGCGGTGGCGCGGGCTTCTGGAGCGGCGGCGCGTCCGCCCCAGCCTCGAGGGCTCCGTCGAGCGGCTGCTGCACGATGCCGGCATCGACTGCGGGGTGCTCGACCTGCGCGGGGCGGCCTGCTCGACGACGAGCGCCCGCAACGGATGATCGGCGTGATCTACCGGCCCGAGAGCGAGCGGCGCAGCCACTACGTCGACGCGCGCGCCCCGGGCAGTTCGATCTGCTCGTCCACGTCGACGAGACCACGGCGGTCGAGCCGCTGGAGGCGTGGTCGGTGGTCGAGGAGCCCACCGAGACCTACCCGTCCTGGCTCTGACGCCGGCGGTTCGTCAATCCGACCCCAGCTCCGCGAGGTGCCGCTCGAGCAGCCGCCGCTCGGCGTCGTCGTGGGCGAGCTCCAGCGCGCGGCGGTAGGCGGCGCGCGCCTCCGCGGTCCGGCCCAGGCGGCGCAGAAGCTCCCCGCGCGTCGCGTACAGGTAGCGGTAGTCCTGGAGCTCGAGGCGGTCGACGATGTCGAGCCCCGCCTGCGGGCCCTCGGTCTCCGCCACCGCGACCGCGCGCGTCAGCTCGACCACCGGCGAGCCGGTGAGGCGGGCGAGCTCGGCGTAGAGCGCGGCGATCTGCGGCCAGTCGCGCGGCTCGTCGGCGTGCAGCGAGGCGATCGCCGCCTGCACCACATACGAGCCGCGGCCGTGCAGGGCCAGCGCCCGGTCGAGCGCCTGCCGCCCGGCGGCGATCTGCGCCGTGTCCCACAGCGAGCGATCCTGGTCGGCGAGCAGGACGAGGTCGCCGTCGCGGACGCGGGCCGCGCGCCGCGCGTCGTGCAACAGCATCATCGCCAGCAGCCCATGGACCTCGGGCTCGTCGGGCATCAGCTCCGCGAGCGCGCGCCCGAGGCGGATCGCCTCGGCGGCCAGGTCGCCCCGGGTCGGCGGCACGGAGTAGCCCTCGTTGAAGATGAGGTAGACGACGGCCAGCACCGCATCGAGCCGATCGGGCAGCAGATGGTCGGGCGGCACGCGGAACGGGATCCCGGCCGCCCTGATCTTGCGCTTGGCGCGCACCAGCCGCTGGGCCATCGTGGCCTCCGGGACCAAGAAGGCGCGCGCGATCTCGCCGGTCGTCAGCCCGCCGAGCGTCCGCAGCGTGAGCGCCACCTGCGCGTCGGTGGCGAGCGCCGGATGGCAGCACGTGAAGACGAGCTCGAGACGCTCGTCCGGGAAGGTGGTCTCGTCCACGGTGTCCTCCGCCACGAGCGGCGCCTCGAGCAGGCGCGTCTTCGCGGCCAGCGTGCGCTCGCGGCGAATGCGGTCGAGCGCCCGGTTGCGCGCCTTCGTCACCAGCCACGGGCCGGGGCTGGCCGGAACGCCGTCGCGCGGCCAGCGCTCCGCGGCGATCGCGAACGCCTCCTGGGCGGCCTCCTCGGCGAGGTCGAAGTCGCCGAGGAAGCCGATCAGGGCGGCGAGGACGCGACCCCACTCCTCGCGGAAGACCTGCTCGAGGATGGCTAGGACTCCACGACGGGACGGACCTCGACCGCGCCGCCCATTCGGGCGGCCGGCACCCGCGCGGCGAACTCGATGGCGGCGTCGAGGTCGTCGGCGTCGAGGAAGAAGTAGCCGCCGATGGCCTCCTTGACCTCCACGAACGGGCCGTCCGTCGTCAGCGTCCGGCCGTCCTGGACGCGCACCGTCGTCGCCGTCTCCGGCGGCTGCATCTGGACGCCCGGCGTGACGCGCGGGTCCTGGTTGATCGCCTGGTAGTCGCGGTAGACGGCGTTCTGCTCGTCCTCCGACAGCTTCGCCCACTCGTCGGGCGTGTACGGCGTGGGCGCATCGCCCTGGTGGATCAGCATGAGGTACTTCACGGCGTCCTCCTTGTCGGAATCGTCGCCCATAGACGAACGGTGAGCGGCGGAATCGACACGTCCGTTCGCATTTCCGCGGAAGCCGCGTACTTGGCGCGGTGCCGCGCAACGCAATCGGTTGCAGTCCAACCGCAGTCGCTGTTAGTTGCGGCCATGGAGGAGAGAGGCAGGGGCGTCGAGGCCCGCCTCGGCGGGTCGTCGTGCCGAGTCGGCTGCAATCGATTGCAAGGCCTTTCCCGGCACGCGAGGCC
>DATAAR010000005.1:0-2541 GCA_036259975.1 Solirubrobacteraceae bacterium
GTGATGAACTCGAGCGCGTTCACCGAGCCGCCGAGCTCGTCCACCTTGGCGATGAGCTCGTACGCGCGCGCCTCGATCTCGTCCGTGAGCGTCTCGATGAAGTACGACCCCGCGAACGGGTCGACCGTGTCGGCCGCGCCCGACTCGTGCGCGACGATCTGCTGGGTGCGCACCGCGATCTTCGCCGACTTCTCGCTGGGCAGCGCGAGCGCCTCGTCGAAGCCGTTCGTGTGCAGCGACTGCGTCCCGCCGCAGACGGCGGCGAACGCCTGCAGCGCGACGCGCACGATGTTGTTCTCGGGCTGCTGGGCGGTCAGCGTCACGCCGCCGGTCTGCGTGTGGAAGCGCAGCTTGAGCGAGCGCGGGTCCGTGGCGCCGAAGCGCTCGCGCATGATCTGCGCCCACATCCGCCGGGCGGCGCGGAACTTCGCGACCTCCTGGAAGACGTTGTTGTGGCAGTTGAAGAAGAACGCCAGGCGCGGGCCGAACTGGTCGACCTCGAGGCCGGCGTCGAGCGCGGCCTGCACGTACGCGATCCCGCTGCACAGCGTGAACGCCACCTCCTGCACGGCCGAGGCGCCCTTCTCGCGATAGTGATAGCCGGAGATCGAGACGGTGTTCCACCTCGGGATCCGCTCCGCGCAGTAGGCGAAGATGTCCGTCGTCAGCCGCATCGTCGGCTCGGGCGGGTAGATGTAGTTCCCGCGCGCGATGTACTCCTTGAGGACGTCGTTCTGCGTCGTGCCGCGCAGCTTGTCGGCCGGCACGCCCTGCTCCTCGGCCACGAGCTCGTAGAGCAGCAGCAGCACCGCCGCCGGCGCGTTGATCGTCATCGACGTCGACACCTGGTCGAGCGGGATCTGGTCGAACGCGATCCGCATGTCCTCGATCGTGTCGATGGCCACGCCGGTGCGCCCGACCTCGCCGAGGCAGCGCGGGTTGTCCGAGTCCAGGCCCAGCTGGGTGGGAAGGTCGAACGCCATGCTCAGCCCGGTCGACCCCTTCGACAGCAGGTAGCGGTAGCGCTCGTTGGACTCCTTCGCGCTCGCGTACCCCGCGTACTGGCGCATCGTCCACAGCTGCTTGCGATACATGTCGCGGTGCACGCCGCGCGTGTACGGCTCCTCGCCGGGAGCGCCGAGGCGCTCGGCCAGATCCGCCGGCAGATCGGTCTCCGCGTAGACCGGCTTGACCTCGATGCCGGAGTCCGTGAAGCGGCGGGGATCGTCGGGTCCGACGATCGGCGCGACGGTCAGGCGTTCCTCGGTGGCCATGGCCTGGAGGTTACGCTCTGGGGAATGACGCTCGGCGTGACGGGAGTGAGCGAGCTGGTCCTCGAGGTGGCGGATCTCGAACGGGCGGAGCGCTTTTACGCGGACGTGCTCGACCTGCCGGTCGTCGAGCGCTGGCAGGACCGCGAGGCGGTCTGGCTGATGGTCGGCGAACGCACGCGGATCGGGCTGTGGACGCCGCAGGTCGGGCTCGCCGGCGGGCGCGGCGGCGCCCATGTCCACTACGCGATGAACGTCCCGCCCGACCGCTACGACGCGGCCGTGTCGGCGCTGCGCGAGCGCGGCCAGGACGTCGAGGAGCACGAGTTCCCGGCCTACGACGGGAGCCGCGCCGCGTACGTCACCGACCCCGACGGCAACGTCGTCGAGCTCTGGACCTACGACGTCGCCGGCCACCTGCGATGAACGTGACCGTCCGCCTCTTCGCGATCCTGCGCGAGCGCGCCGGCAGCGACAGGCTGGAGCTCGAGCTGCCCGAGGGCGCGCGCGTGGCCGACGCGCTGGCCGCGGTCGACCATCTCGCGGGCGGCCTGTCGCTCGTCATGGCGGTCAACCGCGAGTACGCGGCGGCCGACCAGCCGCTGCGGCCCGGCGACGAGCTCGCGCTGATCCCGCCGGTGAGCGGCGGCGCCACGACGGCACCGCACGTCGCGATCCGCGAGGACGCGCTGTCGCTCGACGAACTCGCCGTACGCGTCCGCGACCCGCGCGCGGGCGCGGTCGTGACGTTCTCCGGCGTCACCCGCGACGTCGGCTGGCTCGACTACGAGGCCTATGCCGAGATGGCGCTCGAGCACATGCAGGCGATCGTCGTGGCCGCGATCGAGCGGCATGGCCTGTGCGCCGCGGCGGCAGAGCATCGCGTCGGCCGCGTGCCGCTGGGCGAGCCGTCGGTGATCGTCGCCGCGTCGGCCCCCCATCGCGGCGAGGCGTTCGCGGGGGCGCGCGAGATCATCGACGAGATCAAGGCGCGGGCGCCGATCTGGAAGGCGGAAGAGGGCGACTGGGTCGAGGGCTCGCGGCCGCCCGCGCCGTGATGCTCAGTGCGGGCCGTCGCCGTTGCGGCTCGCGTGCCCGTTGCGGCTCGGGTCGAGCGGCGCGAACGGGCCGAAGCCGTCGTCGTCCTCACGCAGCGTGAACGTCACGTGGTCCTCGGCGACCTGCGCGTCGAGGAGCTTGTCGTCGAGCAGCTCGGCGGCGCCGGGGTCGAGGTAGACCGTCGCGCCCTCCTGCTCGACGCGCTCGTCGG
>DATAAR010000006.1:0-17410 GCA_036259975.1 Solirubrobacteraceae bacterium
GGAGATCGATCTCACCGTCGAGCCGAGCCTCGACTCGCTGCGGCTCTACCTGCGCTCGATCGGTCGCGTGCCGCTGCTGACGGCGCAGCAGGAGGTCGACCTCGCAAAGCGCATCGAATCCGGGTTAGAGGCCACAGACAAACTCGCGCAAGGCAAGGACCGCTTTAGCGAGAAGGAATGGCGCGACTTCCGCTGGCAAGAGCGCGACGGGATGATGGCCAAGCGTCATCTCGTCGAGGCGAACCTGCGGCTGGTCGTCTCGATCGCCAAGGGCTACCTCGGGCGCGGCCTGACCTTCCTCGACCTCATCCAGGAGGGCTCCCTAGGCCTCATCCGCGCGGTCGAGAAGTTCGACTACCGCCGTGGCTACAAGTTCTCGACGTACGCGACGTGGTGGATCCGCCAGGCGGTCACGCGCGCGATCGCGGACAAGGGGCGCACGATCCGCATCCCGGTCCACATGGTCGAGAAGCTCAACAAGGTCGTGCACGTCGAGCGCCAGCTCGTCCAGGCGCTGGGCCGCGAGCCCACGCCCGAGGAGATCGCCTCCGAGCTCGAGTGCACGCCGCGCGAGGTGCGCGACATCCTGCGCATGTCCCAGCAGCCGATCTCGCTCGAGAAGCCGATCGGCGAGGAGGACGAGTCGGAGCTCGGCGACTTCGTCGAGGACCAGACGGCGGAGTCGCCGTTCGAGATCGCCTCCGAGAACCTGCGCAAGGAGAACGTGCACCGCGCGCTGGCGGCGCTGCCGCAGCGCGAGCGCGAGGTCATCGAGATGCGCTTCGGCCTCACGGGCGGCCGCCCCCGCACGCTCGAGGAGGTCGGGCGCGCGTTCAACGTCACGCGCGAGCGCATACGCCAGATCGAGAACCACACGCTCAAGAAGCTCGAGTCGCTGCCCGAGGCGCAGCGCCTCCGCGACGCCGGCTAGGAATTGGGTCCAGACGCGAGGGCGGCGCTGCCTCAGGGTGGCGCCGCGGTCGCTACCCTGTGCGCGTTCGCGTGTCACGGCGGCGCGCGGGCCCGACACCCGGCGGGGTTCCCGAGCGGTCAAAGGGGCCTGACTGTAAATCAGGTGGCTCAGCCTTCGCAGGTTCGAATCCTGCCCCCGCCATCGATGAGCATGCCCAGACTGAGACTGATCGCGCTACCGGCGTTCGTCGCCGCGTCGCTCGCGCTGAGCGCCTGCGGGGGCGACGCCCAGGAGAGCGCCGCCGACCGGTACGCCCGCACGGCCGAGCAGCAGGCCAGGACCCAGACCACTCCGACGCAGGCCGAGGCCGCCCCGACGGCGACGAAGATCACGCCGACCGCGGGCGAGCGCGACCTGTCGAAGAAGCCGCGGATCCCGCCGTCGACCGGAGAGGCGCCCAAGGAGCTGAAGGTCGAGGACCTCATCGAGGGCAAGGGCGCGGCCGCGAAGAACGGCGACACGGTCTCCGTCGAGTACGTCGGCGTCCTTTTCGAGAACAACAAGGAGTTCGACTCGTCCTGGAGGCCGGGCCGCGAGCCGCTCGAGGTGACGCTCGGCGAGGGCCAGGTCATCTCCGGCTGGGAGCAGGGGCTCCTGGGCATGAAGGTCGGCGGCCGGCGCAAGCTGACGATCCCGCCTGACCAGGCGTACGGCGCCCAGGGCCAGCCGCCGTCGATCCCGGGCAACGCGACCCTGGTCTTCGAGATCGACCTCAAGAAGATCGCCTAGCCAGCGCCGCGCGGCGTCCCGCCGGCGAGCGGCACCTCGATGGTCCGCTCGTCCACGCCGCGCACCACGTCTAGTGCGAGCGTCGCGTTCGCGTGGCTGACCGCGCGGTGCAGGTCGCCGATCGTGTGCACCTCTTCGCCGGCGGCGCCGACGACGAGGTCGCCGCGCTGCACGCCGGCGGCGTCGGCCGCGCTGCCGCGCTTGACGCGGAGGACCAGCACCCCGTGGCGGTCGGGCAGGCCGACCGCGCGGCGCATGCGCTGCGCGACCGCCGCGGGCGCGACCGCCACGCCGAGGCGGGGCGCGACGCGGTCGTCGGGCTCGAAGAAGCCCAGCCACCGGCGCAGGCGCTGGGCGAACGCGGCGCGCTCGTCGTCGGGGAGGCCGGCGGCGAGACGCGTCGCCGTCTCGGCGTAGGCGGGGCGCGCGGCCTCCACGCGCTCGCGCCCGCGGTCGGTCAGCGTGACGATGGCACCGCGGCGATCGTCGGGGTCGCGTTCGCGCTCGACGTAGCCGGCGCGCTCGAGCCGGGCAAGACGCACGCTCAGCGTCCCGCTCGTGCGCTGCACGCCGGCCATCAGGTCGCGCTGGGTGAGGCGGTGCTCGGGCGCGTCGAGCAGCGTGGAGAGCACGATGTAGCTCGGGCGGGTCAGGCCGTGCTCGGCGAGCGCCTCCTCGAGCTCGGGCTCGAGATGGGCGGCGGCGCGGATCAGGTCGTCGACGAGGGCCGTCGCACTAGCTTGCTTGGACATATGCCTTGCTCCAAAGGCTTGAGATCAAGCGATTGCTTGGAAGCGTAGCATCCGGGCGGCTTCTGTTCCGCATCCGCCAGAGGAGAGGTTCGGCATGGAGTCCTCGCAGCCCGCACGGGTCCTCGTCGTCGCCCATAAGACCGCGGCCACGCCGGCCCTGCTGGAGGCCGTCCGCGAGCGGGCCCAGCGCGGCCCGGCGACGTTCACGCTGCTCGTACCGAACCCCGCGCACGGTCTGCACGCCGTCGTCGACCCCGAGGACCAGGAGCAGAGCGAGGCGCAGCAGGTGCTCGAGCTCGCAATCCCGCTGCTCGAGGACGCGGCGGGCGGGCCGGTCGAGGGGATCGTCGGCGACCCGTCGCCCATGAACGCGATCCAGGACGCGATCAACATCCGGGGCTTCGACGAGGTCATCATCTCGACGCTGCCCGCGCGGGTCTCGAAGTGGCTCAAGCTCGACCTGCCGAGCAAGGTCGGCGGGCTCGGACTGCCGGTGACGACCGTGACCGCGCGCGAGCGCGCTCGGGCGCCGAGCCCGTCCTAACGGCTGCCGTCGAGCAGGTCGCGCAGCGCCTGCGCGGTGGACCAGAACGCGAGCTCGCCCCACGGGATCTCGCCCGGCGCGAACGCGCGGATCTCCGGCGCCTCCGGCGTCGGCCGCGGATCGCCGTTCGGGACCGCCTCGTAGACGACGAGCACGACGCGGTCCTCCGGGCGCGAGTACACGCCGACGAGGGCGCCGAGCTCGATCTCGATCGCGAGCTCCTCGCGCGCCTCGCGGCGGGCGGCCATGTCGACGGACTCGCCGAGGTCGACGAACCCGCCCGGGAACGTCCACTTGCCGGCGCCGGGGTCGAAGCCGCGGCGCAGCAGCCAGATGCGGCCGTCGCGCTCGCGCGGGATCGCGCCTGCGACCGGCTTGGGGTTGTAGAACTGCGCATAGCCGCAGCTGTCGCAGTGCATCGAGCGCGGGTACTCGATCCGCGGCTCGGCGCCGCAGTGCGGGCAGAACCGCGTCGCGTCGAGCGCCGGGTTCATGACCTCCGGCTGGAAGTGCGCGCCGGCGGCGTGGTCGTGGCTCATGTGACGGCCAGCCCCGCTGGGACCCGGTCGGGGCGAGCGAGGCCCTCCTGGCGCGCGGCGTCCGCGACAGCCCGCGCGACCTCCCGATGAACGCGGCGGTCGAGGGGGTCCGGGACCAGGTGCGACTGGCGCGTGAGCCGCGCGATCGCGCGGGCGGCCGCGATCAGCATGCGCGTCGAGATCGTGCGCGCGCCGCACGACAGCGCGCCGAGGAAGATGCCGGGGAACGCGAGCGCCGTGTTCACCACCGAGCCATCGGCCGCGAACGCGGCGCCCGCGCGGAGCGCCACGCTCGGCGAGATCTCCGGCTCCGGATTGGTGAGGGCGATCACGACCTGACCCTCGCGGATCTGCTCCGAGCCGATCAGCCCCGGGACGCCCGTCGCGGCGATGAGGATGTTCGCGCGCGCGAGGACCGACTCGAAATCGGTGATCTCGATGCCGTGCGCGTCGGCGTGGGCCTGCGCGGTCGCGTCCGGGTCGCTTCCGAGGACGAGCTTCGCGCCGGCCGTCTGGAGCAGGCACGCGATCCCGAAGCCGGCCGCGCCGAGGCCGATCTGGCCGACGACCTGGTCCTCGAGCGGACGGCTGAGCTGTGCGCACGCGGTGAGCGTCGCCGCCAGCGCAGTGGTCGCCGCCGCGTGCACGTCGTGGTGCAGCACGGGCACGTCGAGCGCGTCGACGAGGCGCGCCTCGATCTCGAAGCACTCCGGTACGCGGATGTCCTCGAGGTGGATCGCGCCGAAGCTGTCCGCGATGTCGATCACCGCGCGGACGAAGCCGTCGGGTGAGGCCTGGTCGATCAGGATCGGGACCGCGTTGAGGTCGGTGAACGCGGTGTAGAAGATGGCCTTGCCCTCCATGACCGGCATCGACGCGAGCGTCCCGATGTCGCCCAGGCCCAGGACGCGGGTGCCGTTCGTGCAGATGGCCACCGTGCGGCCGATCCAGGTGTAGCGGAGCGCTTGGCGCGGGTCGTCCTGGATCGCCGTGCACACGCGGGCGACTCCGGGGGTGTAGATGTCCCTGAGGTCCTGGAGAGTGTTCACGGCGATGCGCGGAGTGACCGCGATCTTGCCGCCCTCGTGGCGGCCGATCGCGCGGTCGCGATGGTCCAGGACGTCGACCTCGTCGAGCGAGGAGAGGATCTCGGCGAGGCGGTGCGCCTGGTCGACGTCGCGGACCTCCACGTCGATGTCGCGGATGGAGCGCTCGGGTCCCATCGAGACGGTCCGGACGTCGCCGATAAGGCCGTCGCCGTCGGCGATCGCACGGCACACGCGGGCCAGCATGCCGGTCCTGTGGGGCTGCTCGATCCGGTATACGAAGTCGACGGGCACCCTGGGCGGAGCCTACCCGCGGGCTACGCGGCGGCGGCGACCGGGGCGTCGCGCGTTCGGCGGCTCGTGCGCCCGAGGTGGTACGCGCTCGGATCGAAGCGCCTCAGATCGGCCCAGAAGCGGAACGTGAAGTCGGGCCAGATCGTGCTGTTGCGGCCGGTGCGGTCGAGGTACCAGCTCGAGCAGCCGGTGCTCCAGACCGTCTGCGCCATGCGGCGCTGGATGCGCGCGTTGTACGCGTCCTGGGCGGCCCGGGTGACCTCGAGCTTCGTCGCGCCGCGGCGGCGCATGTGCTGGAGCGCGCCTGCGACGTAGTTCAGCTGCGCCTCGATCATGAACACGATCGAGTTGTGCCCGAGGCCCGTGTTCGGCCCGACGAGGAAGAACAGGTTCGGAAAGCCGGCGACCGTCGTGCCGCGGTAGGCCTGCGGGCTGCCGTTCCAGACGTCGCTCAGCCGCCGCCCGCGGGTGCCGGTCGTGAGTGCGGCGATGCGGACGTCCGTGGCGTGGAAGCCGGTGGCGAAGATGATCGTGTCGACCCGGTGCAGGGCGCCGCTTGCGTCGACGATCCCGTCGGGTCGGACGCGCGCGATGCCGTCGGTCACGACCTCGACGTTCGGCTGCGTCACGGCCGGATACCAGCGGTTGCTCGGCAGAATGCGCTTGCAGCCGATGGCGTAGTCGGGGGTGAGTCTCCGGCGCAGCTCGGGGTCGGAGACCTGGCGCCGGAGGTGGCGGCGGGCGAGCCGCTCGATCAGCGTCATCAGCCCCGGCCTGTACGCGAGCCCGGGGACGAGCAGCTCGCGGCCGAGGTAGACGCCGGCACGGACGGCGCGCTGCGCCGCTGGGAACCGCCGGAAGACCTGACGCTCGCGCTCGGCGATGGGGCGGTCGCCGTGCGGCACGACCCAGGGCGGCGTCCGCTGGAACACCGTCAGGTGCTCGACGAGCGGCTGGATCTCGGGGACGACCTGGATCGCCGAGGCGCCGGTCCCGACAACAGCGACGCGGCGGCCGCTGAGGTCGTGGTCGTGCTTCCACGTTGCGGTGTGGAAGACCGTGCCCGCGAAGGAGTCGAGGCCGGGGAGCCTCGGGATCGACGGCTCGCTGAGCGGGCCGGGCGCGGCCACCAGCGCTTCGGCGGTGTAGTCGCCGCGCTCCGTCGCGACGCGCCACACGTGCTCGACGTCGTCCCAGCTCGCCGCCGTGACCGCGCAATTCAGACGGACGTGCGGCCGGATCCGGAAGTCGTCGGCGACGCGCCGGATGTAGGCCTGGATCTCGGGCTGCGGCGCGTAGGTGCGCCGCCACTCGGGATTCGGCGCGAAGGAGAACGAGTACAGGTGCGAGGGGATGTCGCACTGGCAGCCCGGATAGCTGTTGGCCCACCAGGTGCCGCCCACGTCGGCGGCGCGCTCCCAGACGACGAAGTCGTCCTCGCCCTCCTGTTTCAGCCGGATCGCCATGCCCAGCCCGGCGAAGCCCGCGCCGAGGATGCCGACGCGGACATGGCGTGGCGCGGTGCTCGTCGTGCTCGTCCGGGTAGCCGTCACAGAAACGCCTCTGTCTCCGAGGGTACGGTGATGTGCCCATGAACGTTCCGCCCACGTCCACCGCCGGGCCGCTACCCCGCGGGCGCCACGCCGCGCCGCGCGAGGTGGTGCGGGAGGCTCAGCGAGGGCGCATGCTCGCGGCGATGGCCGCCGCGGTGGCCGAGAAGGGCTACACCGAGGCGGTCGTCGCCGACGTGGTCGCGCGCGCGGGGGTGTCGCGCAAGACGTTCTACGAGCAGTTCGCCAACAAGCAGGACTGCTTCCTGGCGGCATACGACGCCGGCGTCGACGTGATCCTCGCGGCGATCGATCAGGCGATCGGGCAGGCCGGCCCCGACCCGCTCGCCATCGCGACCGCCGGAACGCGCCGCTATCTCGAGACGCTGGCCGCCAACCCGGCGTTCGCGCGCACCTTCCTCGTCGAGGTGCTCGCCGCCGGCCCGGAGGCGCTGGACCGCCGCACGAAGGTGCACGAGCGGTTCGCGACCCAGCTCGCGGAGATCCATCGGGCTGCGTGCGGGCAGGCCGCCGACTGCCCGGAGCTGCCGCCGCACGCGTTTCGAGCCT
Organism: Solirubrobacteraceae bacterium; assembly: GCA_036259975.1. Taxonomy (GTDB): domain Bacteria; phylum Actinomycetota; class Thermoleophilia; order Solirubrobacterales; family Solirubrobacteraceae; genus JAOPZW01. The sequence goes on from DATAAR010000006.1 coordinate 6,998, forward strand.
GCGTCGGCGCGATCCACGAGCTCGTCACCGACCACGTGATCCACCGCGGAGCCGAGACGCTGCCCGAGCTGCTGGAGCCCATCGTCGAGATCGAACAGGCCCTGCTGCTCGCGCCGGTCGCGACCGGCGCCTGACCAGGGCCGCCCGCGCCGCGGGCGGGCGCTACCCTTCGTCCCCGACCCGCCCTCTTAGCTCAGTTGGTAGAGCACTTCCATGGTAAGGAAGGGGTCGCCGGTTCGAGTCCGGCAGAGGGCTTTAGCGCGCTCGGCAGTCGTCTGCGGCGAGTCGCCGGTGGCGTGCAGCGGCCTTGCGTGCCTCAGCGGTTCGCGCCGGAGTCGCTCGTCCGGTCGCGGGGCGGCCCGCCATGCCAGTCCAGGCACATCACGGTCGCGTCGTCCGCAAGGTCGCCGTCGGTCGCCTGTAATACGGCCCCGACGAGGTGCTGCACAGCTTCTCGAGGGTGCATCTTCGCCCCGGCGATGAGCGCTGCGGCGATGTCGACGCCGGAGGCGTTGCGGTCGAGCATGCCGTCGGTGAGGAACACCAGTCGGTCGCCCGGCCGAAGCGACAGCGGCTGCACCCGGTACGCGGGGTCGCGCGCCGTCCCGAACGGCAGATCGGGGAGCAGGCTCAGCGCCTCGACATGTCGGTCGCGCAGCCGCAGCGGTTGGGGATGACCCGCGTTGACGATCGTGGCCGTTGCCGTTTTCAGGTCAATGCGCGCGACCTGGCCGGTGACGAACTCGCCGCGCCGGGCGAACTCGCAGAGTGCTGCGTTCGCCCGCTGCGCCTGTTCGGCCAGGTCGACGCCCGCGCGACGCGCATTGCGCAGCGCACCGACAAGCACGGTCGCCAGGACGGCGGCCTGCACCGTGTGGCCCATGGCGTCGGTCATCGAGAGGTGCACGGTGTCGCGATCGACGGCGAAGTCGAACGTGTCGCCCCCGACGTTGCCGGCCGGCTCCAGCCAGCCCGCGAGCGTGAATTGCCCCGCCTCGCACGTGTACGACCCGGGGAGCAGGCGATGCTGGATCTCGGCGGCCAGCGACAGCGGGACCGACCGTTTGCCCCACTCGAACAGGTCGGTGAACCGACGATTGGCGATGATCACGTACGCGAGCGTGTGCGCGGCGAGCGCGACGTCGGCCACGGTCCGCTCGTCCGGTGGCCCCGGTAGCACGAGCTCGATGAGGCCGATGGCCTCGCCGCGGTTGGTGACCGGCGCGAACAGACGGGAGTGATCGACGCCGCGCTCGACGACGACGGTCTGGTCAGCGAGCGCGCGGCCGTGCGGGGTGTCCTCCAACGGGACGCGCTCGGCGGTCTCGCGGCCTTGCGTCCGCGTGGCGGATCCGCCGACGTGGCCGAGCCGGATGAGCGCCCCTCCACTGAAGTCCGCGATCAGGAACGTCACCTGCGACGCGCCGAGAGCGTCGGCTAGGCGCTCACCGAGAACGTCCGCCGCCGCGACCGGCGGCGCACCCTCCACGGCCGCGAGCAGCCCCCCAACATCAAGCCGCGACACGCGCTCCTGCGCCATGAGCGCAGCGTACGGCGGGCACCGGAGCGCGTCCAGAATCGCGCACCGGGGCAGCTTCCACCGCGCATTCGGCCCCCTCGTGGTCGACCGCCCGCGGGTCGCTTCCGGGCCACTTCGCCGGCCGCGGCGATCGCGCAGGCGATAGTCGCGACGTCGAGCGCATGCCGCCGCGTTTCGGGCATTGCGGCAGTGTGGGTGGCCACCCGCGCGGCTGTTCGGCGTCGTCCATGTCGGGATCGCCGCGGACCCCACGGTGCGGCTAGTGCCGTCTCACATCGGCAATGCGGCGAGCGGTGGTCCGACTGCTTGGCGCGCTGCTGCGTATCTCCAACGGAGTCTCCTGCCGGGCGTAGCTCCCGGGCGTCGGCGGAGGGTGGTCGGCCGCGACGGCCGTCAACAGCGAAATCTGCAGACGTGCGCGCGCGGTTGGGTAGGTGCTGGTGATGGGATCCGCTGAGGACTGCTCGCCCGAGGACCGGAAGACCGCCGAACTCGTAAAGGCGCTTCGCGCCACCGGGAATCTGCGGCCGCTCGTCAGCGTGCTGCGCGAGTCGGACGGCGGGCCCGAGCGGGCTCGGGACGCGCTTCTGATGCTGGGCGAACTCGACCTTGACGTGCTCGTACAGGTGGCGTTGGACACGCTGATCGACGACTACGTCGAGGACCCCGCGCTCGCTCATCAGACGCGCCGCCACATCCCCGGACCGGGGTCAGACGCCCAGTCGAGATGACGCGCGCGCCTGGCCGGTTCCGGCTGGCGGGTCCCGACCGGCACAGCGGGCAGCGGTCTCAGTCTGCGCCGAAGCGAAACCGCATCCACAGCTCGAAGCCCGCGCCTTCGCTCGGTCGCCGATGCCCGGTCTCGTCGGCCAAGCGCTCGATCAGCGACAGGCCGAGACCCACGCCGGGGGAGTCGCCGCGCGGGCTCATACCGATGCCGTCGTCGCGGACGACGACCTCGGCGAAGTGGTCCCGCCCGATGTGGACCGACAGCGTCACGGTGCCGGGGTAGTCCCGCGTGCGCGGAAGGCGTGAATGACGGCGTTGCTGACGGCTTCGGAGATCGCAAGGCGCTGGTCCGCCAACCGATGATCCGGGACGCCGTGGCCGCGAGGGAACTGCAACGCGGCCTGTCGGATGCCGATGACCTCGTCCGCCAGCGCGGGAATGCTCCAGGACGCGGACGCCACGCCGAGCGGATGCCCGGCGCACCGGCATGAAGCACGCGCGTCCCGCGAAGGTTGCCGACCCGGGACGCCAGGTCTAGGCTGGCCTGGATGTATCCGACGGGTGAACGCGACGAGCCGGATCGGCGCGCCGACGAGCGCGATCGTGCCGCCGAAGCGCGCGACCGCGCGGCCGCAGAACGCGATCTCCACGCGGCTGTTCGGGAGGCGATGGCGGAGGACCAATCGGAGATGGCCGTCCAGGCGCGCTCGGACGCGGCCGACGACCGTCGAAGCTCAGCCCAGGATCGCCGGGACGCCGCCTCCGACCGCCGCTCGTCCGCCGACGACCGTCAACGTCGCCGCGACGAACGGACGCCACCGGCGACCTAAGCAAGCCGCGCCTTCGGCGTCGGCTGCGACCACGGCAATTATCGCTCGGACACCGGCGTCTCTGAAGACGGGATGGAGCCGTGTGCGAGCTTCCACCGGTCGTCCTCGAGCCGGCTAAGGACGCCGTCTGAATCGAGGGCCTGCAACGCGAGGCTGACGGTCGGGCGGCGGCTCCCCACCAGGCGCCCGATGAGCTCGTGAGGAGACGCACATCGATGACGATGCCCTCGGCGCTATGCGCCGAAGCGCTCGCCCACGTCGCCGAAGAGCGCGACGATCGCTCCTCGACGCGCCGCAGATGCAGCATCGCCAGATGCATGGACGGCCCGATGCGTCTGCCGGCCGAGGGAATGGTGCAGGACGTCGGACAGTCACGCCAGCGTCGCGCAACCAGTGGATCCAGTTCTACGCGCAGCTTCGGCAAGGACGGCACCATCGAGAGCTTCGACGCCTGGTTCCTTGCGCCGTGCGGGGGCGACCTCGCTGGCGTGGTTGTGATGGACGCCGTCGCGGGGATGGATCTGTCGGCCTTCGGTGGCGACTACGTCGTCCACGCGCACGCCGGCCGGCCTCGCCCTCGCGCAGCCACTTACGCGGAGCCGTTGTCAGACGCCGATCACGGCCTGGACCGCGGCTCACCATCAAGCAGGATGGCGAGCTCCGACCAGGACGAGACGACTGCGACCACGCCCGCGTCCCGCAGGGCCTCGATCCGCGCTGGGCGCTCGTCCGGCGCCACGAACTGGACGTTCCCGACACACCCGAACCCGGCCGCCACGGCGGACTGCACGCCGGCCACCGCGTCCTCGACCGCCAGCGCCGCCGTGCTTGACGCGCCGAGCCGCTCGCCCGCGAGCGTGTAGATCGCCGGGTCCGGCTTGCTGGTCGGCACGGGCAGCGAGTCCTCGGCGCTGAACCGGGCCTCCGGCGGGAACACGTCGGCGAGGCCCGTCGCCGCGAGGCAGGCGGCCACCCGCCCGAGCGCGCTCGAGCTCACGAGCGCCAGCCGCAAGCCGCGCGCCGCCAGGACGGCGAGCGGCTCGCGCACGGCACGGTCGGGCCGTAGCACGCGACGGAGGTGGGCCATGACCTGGCCGCGCTCCTCGGCGACGCGGCGCTCGAGCTCACCGGGCCGAAGCGTGACGCCGTGCGCCGCGGCCAGGTTGCGCGCGGTGGCGCGGAAGTTGCGGCCGGCCGATGCGCGGCGCAGCTCGTCGGGGGCGAAGGTCAGGCCGATGCCGAGGTCGGCGAGCAGCCGGTTCGTTACCGTCGCGGAGGCCTCGAACGCCGGCTCCTCAGAGGGGAACAGGGTGCCGTCCGCGTCGCACAGCAGCACGTCCACCGCGCCGAGGGCTAGCTCGCCGCGCACGACCCTCGCGGTCACGCCGCGAGCCGGTCGGTCGCGCTTAGCCGCGCGCGGATCGCCGCGCGTACCCCGCTCCGCGCGATGTCTTCGAGCGCGGCCGAGAGCTCGGATGCGAACGCCGGGTCGAGGCCGAGGTCGCCGAATACGACGCGCTCGGCAAGCACCGGCCGTGGATCCGTGCCGCCCGCGCGAGCAAGCGCGCGCAGGCGGTCGCCGAGCGGATCGTCGAGAGGCAGGTCGCGACCGTGGGCGTCGACCGACTGCAGGTAGCGCAGCCACCCGGCGACGGCGAGCGTCAGCAGATCATGCGGTCGCCCGGCTCGCCGCGCCTCGGCGATCGACGGCAGCACGTGCACCGGCAGCTTCGCCGATGCGTTGCGGCACAACCGGGCGAGCTGGTCGGCCAGCTTGGGATTGGCCAGGCGGGCGCGCACCATCGCCCGGTACACGGCCGGGTCCACACCCGGGATGCGCGGCAGCAGCGGGGTGACCTCGTCGGCGGTCATCTGCGCGATGTAGGCGTCGAACAGCGGGTCGCCGATCGCCCTGTCGGTCGTCAGGTGCCCGGCGAGTGAGCCGAGGTGGCCGAGCGCGCAGTGGCTCGCGTTCAGCAGGCGGCTCTTCGTCAGCGCGTAGGGGCGGACGTCGGCGACGAGCTCGGCGCCGACCCGGTCGAGCGGCGGGCGGCCGGCGCAGAAGTCGTCCTCGATCACCCACTGGCTGAACGGCTCCGTGATGACCGGCCAGCGGTCGGCGACGCCGAAGCGCTGGCGGACGAACGCCTGGTCGGCCGGCGTCGTGCGCGGCGTGATGCGGTCGACCATGCTGCTCGGGAACGCTCCGTACGCGCCGATCCACCTGGCCAGTGCGGGGTCGCGGCGCTCGGCCGCGCCCAGGACCGCGTCGCGCGCCACGACGCCGTTGTCCGGCACGTTGTCGCATGAGAGGACCGTGAACGGCGGCAGCCCGGCGCGGCGTCGGCCGTCCAGCCCGGCGACCAAGTACTCGACGGCGTCGGCCGGCGGCGCCGCGCCGCTGTCGACGCCGGAGGCATAGCCGTGGGCGGTGACCGTGAGCGTGACGAGCCGCGTACGAGCATCAGCGAGCGCTGCGACCACCGCGGTGCCCTGCTCCGGCGCGAACAGGTAACGGCGGATGGCCCCGATGACGCGGGCGCGATCGCCGTCGGCGCCGCGCGCGACGACGGTGTACAGCCCGTCCTGAGCGGTCAGGACGTCGCGCATCTCTGGACGGTGCAGCCCCACGCCGACGAGGCCCCAACCGGAGCTGATCCGACGCTCAGCGATGTCGTCGAAGTACACCGCCTGGTGCGAACGGTGGAACGAGCCCACGCTGATGTGGACTACCGCCGGTGTGAGCGCCGACCTGTCGTATGTGGGCACCGCGACGCGCGCGGCGTGCGCCGACAGCGTGCCCGCGTGCAGCGGCCTCATGCCGGCCCGCCGGTGCGCGGCTCGCGGCCGGTACCGTGAGACGGCCGATGCGGTTCGTCTACAACAGCTTCGAGGGCCGCTTCTCCGACAGCCCGCGCGTCTTGCACGGCGCGCTGCGCGAGCGCTTCCCCGCCGCGAGCCACGTCTGGCTCGCCGATCCGGTCCACGCCACCACGTTCCCCGCGGACGTCGACACCGTCGTCTACCGCTCGCCTGAGTGCGCCGCCGCGCTGGAGGCGGCCGACGCCGTGATCGCGAACACGCACACCGACGTCGACTGGGACAAGCCGGCGGGCACCGTCTATCTGCAGACGTGGCACGGCACGCCGCTCAAGCGCATCCACTGGGACGTGTTGTGGGCGCCCGAGGGCCGCCTCGACCGGCTGCAGCTCGACGTCGACCGCTGGGACGCTCTGATCGCCCCCAACCACTTCAGCGTCGGCCCGCTGCGGCAGGCGTTCCGCTTCGACGGCGAGGTCCTCGAGACGGGCTACCCCCGCAACGACGTGCTGCTCTGGCGGGACCGCGACGCGCGGCGGGCGCGGATGCGGCGCGAGCTCGGCATCGCGGACGGCGTCACCGCCGTCCTGTACGCGCCGACCTGGCGCGACGACGTCGTGTTCGCTGGCGGCGACGGGGCGATCGACCTCCAGCTCGACGCCGAGGGCGTGGTCAACGCGCTCGGCGCCGACCACTGCCTCCTCCTGCGGCTGCACTACATGCTGACTGGGCGCCTCCGCGCGATGGACCACCCGGCGGTGCGAGACGTCTCGCTGCACCCCGACATCAGCGACCTGTACCTCGCCGCCGACGTGCTGATCACGGACTACTCGTCGGCCATGTTCGACTTCGCGGTGACGGGCCGGCCGCTGCTGTTCTTCACGTACGACCTGGCTGAGTACCGCGACAGCCTGCGTGGGTTCTACTTCGACTTCGCGCCAGAGGCGCCGGGCCCGCTGCTCGAGACGACCGCCGAAGTGATCGGCGCGCTCGACGAGCTGGACGGCGTGCGCGCGCTGTACGCACAGCGGTATGCGCGCTTCCGCGAGCGCTACTGCCATCTCGACGACGGTCACGCCACGGAGCGCGTCATCGACTGGCTGCTCTCGCGCATGGCGTCGACCCCTGAGGCCCGCCACGAAGGCGCTGCGTGATCGGCCGGCGGGGTGGCGTCCGCCAGCGCGCGGGCGACGAGCTCGTCGGCGTCGTCACTACGGGCCGACAGGATCGTCCAGCGACCCGGGCGCATGCCGGGCGCGGCGCGCACGGCCGCGGCGACCTCCGCCGGCATCAGGCCGAGGTCCTCGGCGCGCGTAGGCAGGCCGAGCCGCGCGAAGACCCGCCGCAGCGTCTCAAGCAACGGCGACTCGTGCGCCGCCGAAGCGACCAGGCAGCCCAGGGCGACCTGCTCGCCGTGAAGCGCCGCGCGCGGGCCGAGCTGCGCGTCGAGCGCGTGCGACACGAGGTGCTCGGGGCCGGAGCAGGGCCGGCTCGTGCCGGCCGCGGCCATCGCCAGCCCGCTCATCAAGAGGCCCTGCGCGAGCACCTCGCGGGCGGCCGGCGAGCCGAGGTCGGCGATCTCCAGGATCGGGCGGGCCGCAGACTCGGCGATCATCGCGCTGTAGGCGTCGTAGTGGTCGAGGCCCTGGCGATCGGCGAGGCGCCAGTCCAGGCACGCGATGAGGTTGCTGATCAGGTCGCCCGCGCCTGCGCGGAGCGTCGCCGGCGGCGCGCTCCCGATCGCCTCCATGTCGACGACGGTGCCGCACGGCATGCGCGCCGCCCGGCTGGTCCGCGCGCCGTCGCGATCGACGAGCGACGCGACCGGCGAGCTGATGCCGTCGTTCGAGATCGTCGTCGGGACGCTGACGAAGTCGACCCCCGTGCGGGCAGCCGCGAGCTTCAGCGGGTCGATCGCCCGCCCGCCCCCGACGGCGACGGCGACGGTGACGCCCTCCTCGATGATGGTCGCCGCCGCGGCGGCGGCCTGGTCCAGGCGGCCGCAGAGGTCCGAGCGCCGCACCACCTGGATGCCGCACGCGCGCATGCCCTGGACGACGCCAGTGGCGAGGATGCGGGAGGGGCCGGGGCCGCTGCCGACGAGGACGCGCGTAACGTCGAACTCGTGCGCGCGCAGCAGGGCACCGACTTCGCCCAGGCACCCGGTGCCGACATGCAAGAGGCGTGGGATCGCCACCTCCCGGGGCAGCGGCGCGGTCACGCGCCACCCGCCAGCGCCTCCGCGGCGCTCAGATCGTCGTCGTCGTCGATCTCGATCCAGCGACCGCTCGGCATGGACCACAGCTGCCAGTGAGCGCCCTCGGCCGCGGTCCGCGCGACCGCCGCCTCGTACCACTCGTTCACCGCGCTGGGCCGGCCGACGAAGGTCTCGAGCACAGCCCGCATCCGCCGCAGCACCGGCCCGCGCGCCATGAGCAGCCCGACGTACTCGCCGGCCGGATCGTCGATGCCCACCTTGCCGATGGCGCGCAGGGCGCCGTCGGGACGGCGCGCGACCTTCATCGACTCGTCGGTCACAGCGCGCTCGAGGTCCACGGCGAGCAGCCCGTCGGCGGGACCGGCGACCGCTTCGCCGATGAATGCCGCGAGGTGCTCGGGCTCCGCGAGCAGGTCCGCGTTCAAGACGACGACCGGGCCGTCGGGCGGCAGCTTGCGCAACGCCAAGAGCAGCGACCACCAGTTGTTGAGCTCGGTGAACTCGGGGTTCGGCACGACGGCGACGTCCTGCGGACGGCGCGCTAGGTCCCGCGCGATCGCACCGGCGGCGTGGCCGGTGACGACGTGGACGCCGGCGACCGCGTGCGCCGCTCGGGCGATGCCCTCCAGGTGGCGATCCGCGATCGTGCGTCCGCCGACCCGAAGCAGCCACTTGGGCGTCGCGCCGGCGAGCGCGCTGAGCCGACTGCCTCGGCCGGCGGCCAGGACGACCACGTGCGTCGCGGCAGGGCCGGAAACAGGTGTCTGGGTAAAGAGCAGGGCGCCGACATGCCCTGCTCCCCAAGCGAAAAAGCAGTCGCCGTGTCATCGGGTTGCGAAGTAACCACCGCCGCGAGCGTCGTCGCGACCGCTGCATCCGCTGGTTGGCGGAACGGCCGCGCAATGACCGCGGGAGATGGTGGAAGATGCGCCGGTCCAGTAGGCCTCTTCCGTCACCTTGCTGGTGTGGCGCTTGCGACGGTCCTGTAGGACTGGAGCGCGCGGCGCACCTGGGTGGGCTCGCGCTCCGCGGTGGCGAGTTCCGCGCCGCGGAAGCCCTCCTCGATGGACATGCCGGCGCCGTCGCTCCGTCGACGCACCCGACGTCTACGACATCCCCCGTGCGTCGTCGCCGCGCTCGGCGCCGTCCTCACCACCAGCGGACTGCTCAAGGACGCGATTGCGCCCCTCGACGGTGCCGAGTCTTGAAATAGGCCCGCCCGGGCACCGCGTCACCGCGATCCGGCCGTGAATCCCGCGCAGGCGACGCCCCCGGCTGTGCATCTGAGAGGCTTGCAGCTGTGCCCGAAGAAGGACCGCATACCTCGGACTGGCGGCGCACAGCTCTCTTCACGGTCGAGGACGTCGAGTCTGCCGTGAGCCGCGCTGGCCAGGCCGTTTACGGCAGCGACGAACGGCTTGACCACCTTGTCAGGGAGACCCGGCGATACCTCGAGCAACGGCGCGAACCACCGAGCTACGGCGAGGGTGACTCTTAGGGGAGGCTTAGCGACTCGCTGGTAGTGCGCGCCTCGATGGCCTCGATTCTTAGATAGCGCGGCTTGGACACAGCGCCACGGCGCCGGGCAAATCCGCCGTCGCGCGACTCTTGGGCCCGTTGCGTAGCGATGCGTCGGCGTTCCAGGCGGCCCAAGGCGGGTACCGCGCGGCGCCTTATGCGCTGGTCAGCATCGCGGCCGGATTCGCCGCCGTCGCGGTCGCCACGAACCTCGTGCGCCGCGCGCGGGTCACCACATGAGCACGCAGGTCATCCTCGGGATCGGCGTGCTGGGCGGCGTGGGCGCCATCGGCCGCTTCGTGCTCGACGGCGGCATCGCCGGCCGCCTCGGTCGCGAGTTCCCCTACGGCACGCTCGCGGTCAATCTGCTCGCTCGTTTCTGCTCGGCGTCTTCGTCGGCGCGGCGCTCAGCGCCGACACCTACCGGCTGGTCGGCACGGGCCTGGTCGGCGCCTTCACCACGTTCAGCGCATGGATGCTGGAGAGCCACCGGCTGGGCGAGGACGGCGAGCTCGCCCGCGGCTTCGCCAACTTCGCCCTCAGCCTGGTGCTCGGCCTGAGCTCGCCTGGGCCGGCCGTCACCTGTGCCATGGGCTGCGGATCAGCCTCCTGATGCGCGGCGTCGAGGGCTTCGGCGCAAACCAGCACCTGCACACCGACCGGCTGCTCACCCTCTCGGAGGACCTCCCGCTCGTCTCGGTCGCCGTCGATACCCGCGCGCGCATCGAGGCCGCCGTCGCTGAGGTCAGCCAACTGCG
>DATAAR010000007.1:0-11156 GCA_036259975.1 Solirubrobacteraceae bacterium
CTGATCTTCGACTGCCTCACCTTCACGCTGACGACCGGCGACGAGGAATGGAAGCCGAGCGCGGTCGAGACGATCGAGGGCATCCGCCGCGTCAAGGCCGAGATCCCCGGCGTGCAGACCTCGCTGGGCGTCTCGAACGTCTCGTTCGGCGTCTCGCCGCCCGCCCGAGCGGTGCTCAACTCCGTCTTCCTGCACCACTGCGTCGAGGCCGGCCTGGACCTCGCGATGGTGAACCCGAACCACATCACGCCGTACGGCGAGATCCCCGACGACGAGCGTGAGCTGGCCGACGACCTGGTGTTCAACCGCCGCGACGACGCGCTCGAGCGCTTCATCGCCCACTTCGAGTCCAAGGGCGAGCAGGCCGCGGAGGAGGCCGCCGACGCCACCGCCGGCATGGAGCCGGAGGAGGCGCTGCACTTCCAGATCCTGCGCCGCAAGCGCGAGGGCGTCGAGGACCAGATCGACCGCGCGGTCGAGAAGCTCGGCGCCGTGCCGACGCTGAACGACGTGCTGCTGCCCGCGATGAAGGAGGTCGGCGACAAGTTCGGCGCGGGCGAGCTGATCCTGCCGTTCGTGCTCCAGAGCGCCGAGGTCATGAAGCGCGCGGTCGCCCAGCTCGAGAAGTACCTCGACAAGATCGAGGGCTACACGAAGGGCACCGTGGTGCTCGCCACCGTGTTCGGCGACGTGCACGACATCGGCAAGTCGCTCGTCAACACGATCCTCACGAACAACGGCTACACGGTCGTCGATCTCGGCAAGCAGGTCCCGATCCAGACGATCCTCGAGGCGGCCAAGGAGCACGACGCCACGGCGATCGGGCTCAGCGCACTGCTGGTCTCGACCTCCAAGCAGATGCCGATGTGCATCCAGGAGCTGCACGAGCAGAAGCTGCGGTTCCCGGTGTTGATCGGCGGCGCGGCGATCAACCGCGACTTCGGCCTCCGCGCCCTGTACCCGCACGGTCGCGAGGACGACACGATCTACGAGCCCGGCGTCTTCTACTGCAAGGACGCCTTCGAGGGCCTGGCCAAGATGGACCAGCTCGTCGACGGCGAGGCGCGGGAGGCGCTCGTGGTCAAGACGCGCGAGGCGGCCAAGCGGCTCCGTGAGAAGGGCCCCGAGCCCGACCAGGGCGACACGTCCGACGCGTCCGTGCGCTCGGCCGCCGCGACCCACACGCCGATCCCCGAGCCGCCGTTCTGGGGCCGGCGCGAGGTCGAGGTCGACATGGACGCCGTCTACCACCACCTCGACACCCACGTCCTGTTCAAGCTGCACTGGGGCGGCCGCGGCGTGAAGGGCGAGGCCTGGGAGAAGCTCGTCGCCGACGACTTCCGGCCGCGCCTGGAGCGCATGTGGCGCGAGGCCGACTACCTGCACCCGCGCGCGGTGCTCGGCTACTTCCCGTGCTACAGCGACGGCAACGAGGTCGTCGTGCTCGACCCCGAGGATCGCGAGACGGTGCTCGAGCGGCTCGTGTTCCCGCGCCAGCCCAAGCACGACCGCATCTGCCTGGCCGACTTCTTCCGCCCGAGGGAGAGCGGTGAGCTCGACGTGGTCGCGCTGCAGGCGGTCACCGCCGGCGACGAGGTCACCGAGCTCATGGCGCGGCTCGAGCGCGAGGGCGAGTTCGCCGAGCAGCTCTTCACCCACGGCCTCGGCGTGCAGACCGCCGAGGGGATGGCCGAGTGGCTGCACGCGGAGGTCCGCCGCAGCCTCGGCATCCCGCTGCACCAGGGCCGGCGCTACTCGTGGGGCTACCCGGCCTGCCCGGAGCAGTCCGAGCACGAGAAGGTCTTTCGACTGCTCGACGCGCCCGCGATCGGGCTGCGCCTGAGCGGGGGTTACGCGGTCGAGCCCGAGCAGTCGACGGTGGCGATCGTCGCGCACCACCCGCAGGCGGTGTACTTCGGCATGAAGTCGGGCTTCCTGCCGAAGACCGACCGCCAGGCGCGCGACGAGCTGATCGCCGGCACCGACAAGGACCCGGCGAACGTCGCCGCCGGCCTGCCCGACGCCGAGCCCGCCGAGGCGGCGGTCTGAGCGAGGCCGGGGGCGTACGATCGTCCCCGACGTGCCGGGTTCGCGGCTCCCAGCGGCGGCGGTGACCGGCGGCCTCGCCGCCGCGCTCGTCGCCGGGTGCGGGAGCACCGCGCCCGACCGCGGCGTGCTGCGCCACAGCGGCGTCTGGTACCGGGCGCAGCCCGAAGAGGCGCGCACGCGCGTCGCCGCGGCGTGCCGGGCGGAGGCGGCGGCGTCGGCGCGCGGCGCGGGCGCGCGCGAGCAGCTGCGCGCGATCGAGCTCGACACGCTTCGCGACGCGATCGACGACGCCGAGACGATCATCGCCCGGCAGCGCCGGCCGCTCGCGGACGTGTGCCGCGCCGTCGTCCCGTTCCACACCCCCGGGCTCGACGTCCGCTTCGGCAACGGCGCCAGGCACGACGGCGACGGCACGTGGTCAGTGCCGGCGATCTCGACCCGGCCCTACATGATCCGCGGTCGGATCGCCCCCGCGCGCGCGGGCACGCGGCTCGTCGCGCGGCGGATGGACGGCTACACCGTCCGCGCCGTCACGGACGCGGGCGGGGCGTTCGCCCTGCGCGTCCGCTTCCGCCGGGTGGCCGACAACACGTTCACCGTCTCCATCGACGCGCCCGCGGCAGCACCGCGCAAGGTGCTCTTCACCGCCATCTGCCTCGACTGCCTGGCCGGCTCCCCGACGCCGCCGCCGTCGTGACGACGGACGTCGCGTCCGTCCTCGAGCTCGAGACGCCGCACGGCCCGGCCCGCGCGCACCTTCACGCGGCGCCCCGTGACCCGGTCGCGGCGCTCGTGCTCGGGCACGGCGCCGCCGGCGGGGTCGGCGCGCCCGACCTGCTCGCCGCCACGGACGCCGCGCTCCGCCTGGGCGTGAGCGTGGCGCTCGTCGAGCAGCCCTACCGCGTGGCGGGACGGCGCAGCGCCGCGCCGGCGCAGCAGCTCGACGTCGCGTGGGCGGCCGTCCTCGGGCAGCTCTGGCGCGGGCCGCTGGCCGGTCTGCCGCTGGTCGCGGGCGGCCGCTCGTCCGGCGCGCGCGTCGCGTGCCGCACGGCCGGCCAGTGCGGCGCCATCGGCGTCGTGTGCCTCGCCTTCCCGCTGGTGGCGCCGCGGCGCGCGAGCGCGACCGCGCCGCCGGCCAGCCGCCTGCCGGAGCTCGAGGCCGTCGAGGTGCCGGTGCTCGTCGTCCAAGGCAAGAACGACCGCTTCGGCATGCCGCCCGAGGGCCCGCGTCGCACCGTCGTGGCGGTCCGCGGCGACCACAGCCTGCGCAGCGACCGCGACGCCGTGGCGGGCGCGGTGTGCGACTGGCTGCGCGCGCTCGTCGCTCACTGAGGGCGCGCGACGAGCGCGAGCTTCGCGGCGCGGGGCAGCGCCTTGATGCGCGCCTCCTCGCGCCGGGCCGCGGTGCGGTCGGGCATCGGCAGGGCCAGCGCGAGCTCGAGCGGGCGGCGGCTGCGCGTGTACGCGCTCGCGGTCCCCGCCGCGTGGCGGGCCAGCCGGCGCTCGAGGTCGACGGTCCAGCCCGTGTACAGCGACCCGTCCGCGCAGCGCAGCACGTAGACCCAGGCCTCGGCGCTCACGCGTCGTCGCTTCGCCCGTCGCCGCGGCGATCCTGCTCGAGCGCGTCCAGCCGCCGCCGGAAGCCGCCCGCGCCGACGACCTCGGCCCCGGCCGCCCGGACGCGGGCGGCCAGCGCCCCGTCCGACGTGACCACGCGCACCGTCGCGGGGTCGGAGTCGGAGGCGGCCAGCGCGGCGATGTCCGCGTCGGCAGCGTTCGGCCCTCGCCCGCGCGCGAAGCGCACGTCGACGCGCTCCGCCGGGACGTCGTGCGCCGCGCCGTCGAACACGACGGTGACGGGCTCGCCGGTCTCTCGCGCGAACGCGTCGAGGGCGCGGACCAGCCGGCGCATCGCGCCGCGGCGATCGCGCCACCAGCCGTCGGCGCGCGACCCGATGACGTTCAGCCCGTCGACGATCCAGCGTGGGGTGAGACGCTCCCCGGGCGGCACGCCCGCGACTGTAGAGCGCGCGGACGCCGCAGCGCCGGAGCTGCGGCGGCGCTACGCCTCCGCCGGGGCCTCGCCGCCTCGGCGGCGGCCCGCCGGCAGCGGCGCAAGCTCGACCGGGCTCGTGTGCATCGCGCGCAGGCGCACGTCGCGCCAGCTCAGACCCTCGCGCACGAGCGCGGGAGCGCCCATGATGACGGCGGTCGCGATCTCCACGACCTGGAGCATGATGCCGTAGGCGAGCGCGTCCGCGTACCCGACGCCGTACGTGCTCAGCACGGCGACGCACGCGGCCTGGAACACGCCGAGGTTCGACGGCGTCGCCGGGAGCACCGCGGTCACGTTGACCGCGAAGAGCACCGCCGCGGCCGCGCCCATGCCCGCGAGCTGGTCGAGCCCGAGCGCGGTGAGCAGGGCGTAGCAGGAAAGCCACTGGATCGCCCACGCCGAGAGCTGCAGCACGGCGGCGGCGGTCCCGAGCCGGGGGCTGCGGAACACCCGCACGCCCTCGCGCACCTGCGCCGCCGCGGCGCGCACACGGCGCACGCCGGCCTGCACGCGCTTCGAGCGCGAGGGGACGCCGCCGCGCAGCAGCGCGGGCAGCAGGAGCACCGCCACGAGGATCGCGAGCGGCGCGATCGCGACCAGCACGAGCGCCTTGTGGTGAGCGTTGAACACGCTGACCGTCGAGAACATCACGCCGCCGAGGATCAGCAGAGCGACGACGTTGAGCAGCGTCTGCGAAACGATCGTGCCGATGACGGTCGGCAGATGCTCGCGCGGCCGACCGCTGCGGCGCGCGACGATCAGCGCGCGCGACGGCTCGCCCAGGCGGGCGGGCAGCGTGGCGGACATGAGCACGCCGATGAAGGTGCCCTGGAGCGCGTCGGCCATCCGCAGGCGCGCCTGCGGCATCGCCGCGCGCATGATCGCGTGCCACGCCGCGGCGCGGACCGCCATCGACAGGCACATCAGCCCGAGCGCGACGACGACCCACCACGGTGTCGCCGCGACGAGGCTCTGGCCGATCTGGTCGAGGCCGATCCGCTGCAGCGCCAGCCACGACAGCGCACCGCCGGCGATGCCGGCCAGGCCGATGGCGGCCCGGCGCAGGTTGCGCCGCAGCGGGGAGCGCGCCTCCGGCGGCGCCGGCTCGAGGCTCGCCAGCCGCTGGGCCGCGACGACGGGCCGCAGGTCCGCGGCGGCCCGGCCGAGGAAGACCTGCGCGCGCTCGGCGGCGGTCGCCGGGGCCGGCATCGCGATCGCGTCCTCGTAGGCGCCGAGCACCTCGGCGGCGACGGTCGGCCAGGCGTAGCGGCGGGCGCGCTCGGCGGCATGGTCAACCATCCGCGCGCGGCGCGGCGGATCGAGGGCGAGGTCGCGCAACGCCTCGGCCAGCGCGGTCGGGTCGCCGCGCTCGACGAGCAGGCCATCCCGGCCGTGCCGCACCACGTCGCGGTAGCCGGCAATGTCGCTCGCCACGACCGGCGTGCCGGCCGCGAACGCCTCGGTGAGCACCATGCCGAAGCTCTCGCCGCCCAGCGACGGCGCGACGAGCAGGTCGGCCTCGGCCAACGCCGCGTGCTTGCGCTCGTCGGAGACCTTGCCGAGCGCGTGCACGCCGGTCTGGTCGAGCATCAGCGGCGCGACGTCGGCGGGGCCGGCGCCGACGAGGACGAGCTCGACGGCCACGTGCTCGCGCAGGGCCTCGAAGGCGCGCAGCAGCACCGGCAGGCCCTTGCGCTCGACCGCCTGGCCGACGAACGCCAGGCGCAGCGGGCGCCCGGCGCCGGGCGCCTTCGGCGCGACGGCGGCGGGCAGCTCGACGCCGTTGGGAATCACGCGGTAGCGCCCGCCGTAGAAGCGCCGCCCGGTCCAGGCGGCGGCCTCAGACACGGCGATGCGCACGTGTAGGCGCTGGAGCTTGCGCCGCACGCCGAAGGCGCCGTTGGCGATGCCGTGCGAGAAGGCGTTCTCGGAGTAGCAGTGGAAGGTGCCGACGAGCGGCGCGACCGTGGCGTCGACCGCGTCGTAGCCCACCGTCGGGGCCGGCGGCTCGTGGATATGGACGACGTCGGGCCGGAACGCGCGCAGCTCGTTGCGCAGCGTGGTCAGGGCCGTCGGAGTCGGCGCGAGGTTCGACACCGCGCCGTTGGACTCGACCCCGATCGTGCGCCCCAGCGAGATCAGCCAGTCCGGCTGCTCGCGGGCCTCCGGGCGGGCACCGCGATGCAGCCGGAGCGACAGCCGGTCGTCGGGGTCGAAGGGCGAGAGGACGCGCACGTCGTGACCCTCGAGCCGGAACTGCGTGGCGAGTGCCTCGATGTGGCGGGTAACTCCCCCCGGATACGTCCACGAGTACGGGGACACCAGGGCGATCCGCATCGCGCGTCATGCTAACGGCGCGATCGGCGCATCTCGGTGCGGCTAACCGAAGCCAACACAGGCCCACGTGCTGAACAGCACAAGCGCGCTGCGCCGTATCCTGACCGCGTGAGCGATCGTCACTTCGTCAAGTACACGTTCCTCCAGGTCGACCCCGCCTGGCGACGGCTCGACGCGGCCGAGCGCGCGCGGCACAAGCGCGAGTTCCTCGCCGCCTGCGAGGACTTCGGCTCGGACCACCTGCTCCAGAGCTTCTCCCTCGTCGGCACGCGCGGCGACGCCGACCTGATGCTCGTCGCCGAGACCGAGAACCTCGACCGCATCCACGAGTTCCACGTCGTCCTCGGCCAGAGCGGGCTGATGGGCTGGTGCACGCAGCCGTACTCGTTCCTCGGCATGCGCAAGGGCTCGGAGTACTCCGACGAGCAGCGCCTCGTGCCCCGCCCGTTCCGCGGCAAGTACCTGTTCGTCTACCCGTTCGTGAAGACGCGACCGTGGTACGCGCTGCCCGCCGAGGAGCGCTACCGGGTGATGCAGGACCACATCCGGCTCGGGCGCGAGTACCCGCAGGTCGACAACCACACGACGTACTCGTTCGGCCTGGACGACCAGGAGTTCGTCGTTGCGTTCGACACCGACGACGCGGGCGCGTTCCTCGACCTGGTCCACCGCCTGCGCGGGACGGAGGCGTCGGCGTACACGCTGCGCGACACGCCGAGCTTCACGTGCCTGCGGGTCTCGCTGGAGCGCGCGCTCAGCGCGCTCGACGGCGAGCCGGTCGCCGGGCTGCAGACGCTGCCCGCGTGAGCGCGGCCGCACGCGGCGTCGAGGTTGCGGACCCGTTCGCGCACCTCCGCACGGCCGACCCGGTCCTCGCGCGGCTGCTCGACGCGCACGGCGCGCCGTCGCTGGCCCGCGACCCGAGCCGCCCGCCGCCCGGCGACCACTACGCCGCGCTCGTGCGCTCGATCGTCGGCCAGCAGCTGTCGGTGACCGCCGCGCGGTCGATCTACCGCCGGTTCGTCGAGCACTTCGGCGGCCGGCCGCCGACGCCGGCGGAGGTGCTCGCCGCCGACCCCGACGAGATGCGCCGCGCGGCGGGGCTGTCGCGCGCGAAGACGGCCTACCTGCGCTCCCTGGCCGAGCACGTGATCTCCGGCGAGCTCGAGCTCGACCGCCTCGAGCAGCTCTGCGACGAGGAGATCGTCGCCGAGCTCGTCGCGGTGAAGGGCATCGGCGAGTGGAGCGCGCACGTCTTCCTGATGTTCCAGCTCGAGCGGCCCGACGTGCTGGCCGTCGGCGACCTCGGCGTGCGGCGCGCGGTCGAGCGCGCCTACGGGCTCGAGGGGCTGCCCACCGCGGCCGAGCTGACCGCGCTCGCCGAGCCCTGGCGCCCGTGGCGCTCGGTCGCCTGCCGGATCCTGTGGCGCTCGCTGGACAACGCCCCGATGGAGCCGGCGGACGTGTCCTAGCACGGGCGGCCCGCTGAGCGAACCAGAGTGCAGTTGACCGCGTATTCCACGGTCAACTGCACTCTGAAGTTCCTGAGCGGTCGGACCCGCTCTCGCTCGGTGCGCCGTCCGCGAGCGCCACGTCTCCTGGCGGCGACTGCGCGGAACGCCGCCTATCCCGCGGCACCTGCCGCCGCCGACCGCTCCCGCTCGCGGTCGATGAGCACGCGCCGCAGGATCTTCCCCGACGGCGACTTCGGGATCTCGTCGAGCAACTCGACCGCACGCAGCCGCTTGTACGGGGCCGCGTGCGAGGCCACGTACGCCGCGACCTCCTCCGGCGCGATCGCGGTCTTCGCCACGACGAACGCCTTCGGCGCCTCCCCCGCCTCCTCGTCGGGGATGCCGATGACCGCCGCGTCGGCGATCGCCGGGTGCGTGAGCAGCAGCGCCTCGAGCTCGGCCGGGGCGACCTGGTAGCCCTTGTACTTGATGAGCTCCTTCAGGCGGTCGACGATCCAGAAGCGTCCGTCCTCGTCCACGCGCGCGATGTCGCCGGTGTGCAGCCAGCCGTTGTCGTCGATCGTGTGCGCCGTCGCCTCGGGATTGTTCAGATAGCCCTTCATCACCTGCGGCCCGCGGATCAGCAGCTCGCCGCGCTCGCCGGTCGCGATGTCCTCGTCCGTGCCGATGTCGACGATCCGGCACTCGGTGTTCGGCACCGGGAAGCCGATCGAGCCCAGGCCCTCGCCCGCCTGGTCGTCGGGCACGACGTGCGTGACCGGGCTGGTCTCGGTCATGCCGTAGCCCTGGACGATGCCGCAGCCGATCCGCTCGCTGCACGCGGCCTGCAGGTCGGGGCCCAGCGGCGCGGCGCCGGACAGCATGATCCGCAGGCTCGACAGGTCGAACTCGTCCACGAGCGGATGCTTGGCCATCGCGAGGGCGATCGGCGGCACGATGTACGCCCGCGTGATGCGGTGCTCCTGCAGCGCGCGCAGGAAGGCGGGCAGCTCGAAGCGGGACATCGTGACGAGCGTCGCGCCGTGTGCGAGCGCCGCGTTGAGGATCACCACCAGGCCGTAGATGTGGAAGAACGGCATTACCGCGATGATGCGCTCTTCGTCGCTCAGCCGGTGCGGCGCCGCCATCTGGCGGATGTTCGCGACGAGGTTGCGGTGCGTCAGCATCACGCCCTTTGGCAGCCCGGTCGTGCCGCTCGAGTACGGCAGCGCCACGAGGTCCTCCGCGGGGTCGATCTCGACGTGCGGCGGCTCGCCGCCCGACCGCAGCAGCGTCGCGAACGGGGTCGCGCCCTCCGCCTCGCCATAGACGAAGACCTCTTCCACGCCCGCGCGCTCGGCCGCCGCGAGCGCCTTGTCGAGCAGCTGCGGAACGGTCACGAGCAGCCGCGCGCCGGAGTCGGTGAGCTGTTGGGCGAGCTCGTCGGCGGTCAGCAGCGGGTTCGCGGTCGTGTTCACGCCGCCGATCGCGGCCACGCCGTGGAACGCGACCGCGTACTCCGGCACGTTCGGCGCGTAGTGCCCGAAGACGTCGCCCTTGCCGAAGCCGAGCTCGGCGAGGCCGGCGCCCATGGCGCGGACGGCGGCGACCAGGCCCTCGTACGTGATCGTGCGGCCGCTCCCCGCATCGATCAGCGCGGGCTTGTCGCCGAGCTCCCGGGCGCGCGCGAGGACATGGTCCGTCAGCGGCTGGTCGGGGATCTCGACGTCGGCGAACGGACTGCGGAGCACGGCGGGTCTCCTCCCTCGGCGCCTACGCGGCGAGTCTAGCCTCAGCCCGTGGCGGCCGTCCAAGTCTGCGGGGCAAGTGCGCAGCGCTCGCGGCGCGACTCGAAGCGGCTGCGGAACGTCCCCGACGCCGTGGTCTCGCGCACCCGGCCCGCGAACCGGCCGATGACCTCGCCGCGCGCGCCGGCGTCGTAGCGGTAGCTCTGCACGAAGCGGCCGCCGCGCGACAGCGAGAACGGCAGCAGCCACTCGTCGGTGGGCTCGCGGTAGAGCGCGAGCCGCCGGCAGGGCGCCGCCCACGAGATCAGGCTCTGCGTCACCCGGCGGTGGTCGCGCGTGACGCGCAGCACGACCGGCGCCCCCGCGGACGTGGCTCCGCCGAACACGGTCCCCCGCCCGCGGATCGTGCGCCACGGGATCCTCGCGGTGCACGAGCGCAGCACGCGGCCCGTCGCGACCTCGACGACGGTCCGGCGCGTCAGCATGGTTCCGCGCGCCGCGGTTGCGGTCACCGTCCCGGCGAGCTCGCCGCGCACCACGTCCAGCAGCGTGCTGCCCCGCGCGCGGGCGGTCAGCAGCGTCGCCGTGAGATTGCCGCCGGCGATCGCGCCGCCGGCCAGGAGATGGCTTCCCGCCGCGGGCTGCGCGGGCAGCGCCGCGACGCTCGTCGTCCGTCCCATGTCCACCGTCGGGTCGGACCGCCGGCACGTCATGTCGACGAAGAACGTCATGCCCTCCAGCCTCGTGCCGTCGTCCGAGACGTCGAGGACGAGCTGGAGGCGCTCGGACTCCGGCTGGCCCGCGTAGACGCGGGCCGCGGATGCGGGGTCGGCGAGGCATGGGACGAGGGCGAGGGCGGCCACGGCGGCGACGCCGGCCCGTCTGCGGCGCATGTGCGTTCTCCTCCTTCTCCGCGGTGCGAGAGCCAAGCGGCCCGAGTCTCTCGCACCGGGCGCCGCCGTGCGAGCGGTTGCTCAGGCGAGCGTTCGCGGGTGGAACGCCTCGACGTGCTTGGCCGTGTCGACGGAGTGGCGGAACTCGCTGACCCGGCCCTGCCGGTCGAACGTCCACAGCTGGCTCGAAGTGGTGGATCTCGAGCGCGCCGAGCGCCTCGAAGAAGCCGCCGACGTCCTGTGGGCCGGTGCGCGCCTCGAGCCACGGCACCCCGTGGCGCTGTGCGCCGCTGCCGTCGGGCCAGTGCTGCCAGCGCACGGCGGGCGCGAGCCGCTCGAGGATCGCGGGGATGTCGGCGCGGCCCCGGCGGGCGAGCGGCGGCCGATCTTCAGGTGGATGTGCGCGACGTGGTGCTGCACCGTGCGCGGCGAGAGCGCGAGCCGCGCCGCGATCTCCTTGTTCATCAGCCCCGCGGGCCAGGAGGCGCAGCACCTCGACCTCGCGGTCGGTGAGCTCGCACGGGTGCGACCGGCGCCGGGCGGGCGGGTGGCCCGCCGCGCCCAGGACCGCCTCGACCGCCTCCGGGCACAGGCGGCGCGCCGGGCCGCCTCGGCGCGC
>DATAAR010000008.1:0-20940 GCA_036259975.1 Solirubrobacteraceae bacterium
GCGGCCGCGGTCTTCTTGACCGGGCCGAAGCGCGTCGACGTGTAGTAGTCGGTCAGCACGAACAGGAACGCGGTCACCGCGATGCCGATGAGCGAGCAGACGTACAGCTCGCCGACGCTCGGCGCCGTGCCGCCGCCCCGCAGCGAGACGCCGTCCATGAGCCACTGCGTCACCGGGTAGAAGGCGACCGCGGCGATGACGCCGGACAGGATCAGGCCCTGGTACAGCGCGCGCTCGACGTTGCCGGTCGTGGTGCGCACAGCGAACGTGCCGATGATCGACGCGACGATCGCCACGCCGCCGAGAACCAGCGGGTAGAGCGCCGCCGCGGTCTGGTCGCTGAAGAGCAGGACCCCGAGCAGCATGACCGCCACCGCGGTGACGGCGTACGTCTCGAACAGGTCGGCCGCCATGCCGGCGCAGTCGCCGACGTTGTCGCCCACGTTGTCGGCGATCACGGCCGGGTTGCGCGGGTCGTCCTCGGGGATGCCGGCCTCGACCTTGCCCACGAGGTCGGCACCGACGTCGGCGGCCTTCGTGAAGATGCCGCCGCCGAGGCGCGCGAAGACCGAGATCAGGGACCCGCCGAAGCCGAGGCCGATGAGCGCGTCGACCGCCTCCTTCTGCGACTGGTCGAAGAACGCGGTCAGCAGGCCGTAGTAGCCGGCGACGCCGAGCAGCGCCAGGCCGACCACGAGCAGGCCGGTGATCGCGCCGCCCCTGAACGCCACGGCGAGCGCGGGCGACACTCCGCCGCGGGCGGCCTCTGCGACGCGCGCGTTCGCCCGCACCGACACGTTCATGCCGATGTAGCCGGTCGAGCCGGACAGGATGCCGCCGATGGCGAAGCCCACCGCGACGGCGATGTCCTGGACGAACACGAGGGCGATGCACAGGACGACGCCGACGGCCGCGATCGTGGTGTACTGCCGGTTCAGATAGGCGCGCGCGCCCTCCTGGACGGCGCCGGAGATGCGGACCATCTCCGAGTTCCCGGGCGACAGCGCGAGGAGCGAGCGCGTCGTCAGGAGCCCGTAGGCCACGGCGCCCATCGCGCAGACGAGCGCGACGATCACCCCGTGGTCGGTCAGAAAGTCACTCAAGGGTTCGGTTCCTCCGCAGAATTGACGAGCCGCGTGCGGCGCGCGAAGCAACGCGTCGAACGCGTGAGCGAACGGCAAGAGGCGCCCGCGTGGGCGCCGTGCCCCGGCTCAAGAGCGCCGGTGATGGTATCGGGCGCGACGAACGGAACCTCCGTTCGCGTTCGACGAGCGGGCGCGCCGGCCCCCTCGGAGGGCGCGGCGGGGCTACTGGCCGGGCACCCAGAGCCGGCCGCTGCGCTGCGCGGGCCCCGGGCCGGGCTCCGGCTGCGGCTCGGCGGGGCGCTCGGCGCCCGGCTCCGGTGGGGCCGCTCCCTCCGCCCCGGGCTCGGGGCGCGCGCCCGCGGGCGCGCCCTGGCCGCTCAGCTGCGCATAGGCCATCTGCAGCTGCGACAGCGCGTCGCGCAGCGTCCGGGCCTCCTGCCCGAGCTGCGGCTCGACGAGCGGCATCAGCGCGCGTACGCCCTCGATCGCCGTGCGCACTTGCTCGAGGTCGCGCTCGCCCTCGGTGCCCGGGGCCAGGCCGGCGCGGCGGCCCCCGAGGTTCAGCAGCGACACGAGCGTCTGAACGATGATGTCGTCGACGCGGATGCGCTTGAGTTCGGCCTCGTAGGCGGCGCGAAGCTCCTCCTCGGTGGGCGCGCGGCCGGCGCCCTGCGGATCCTGCTCGGTCATGCGGCCTTCGCCTCCTCGACGTAGGTCTCTCGCGTCTCCTTCACGGCGGCGGCGTACACCTCGCGGATGTCGGCGCCGGCCTCGATCGCCCGGCGCTGGCGCTGCGCGCCGTTGATCTGCGGGAACGCGGGCTCGATCGCGAGCTCGGCCCGCACCGGCGCGGTCCAGGCCAGCAGGCGCTCGGCGGCGGCCGCGGCGGGGAACTCCTCGCCGCGGTCGAGGTCGATGAGAGCGCCGTCGAGGCCGTGGCGGATCGCGCGCCAGAAGTTCTCCTCGACCAGCCGGCGCGGGTGGTCGGTGAACGGCACGCGCTCGTCCTCGTCGCGCGCGGCCTGGGCCACGCAGGCGACGATCAGCGCGCTGAGCGCCTCGGCCTCCTGGGCGGTGGACTGCGCGTCGCAGATCCGCACCTCGACCGTCCCGAAGCTGAAGTGCGGGCGGATCGACCACCACACCTGCGTGTACTCGACGATCGAGTTCGTGCGCACGAGGAAGTCGATGTAGTCCGCGAACGCCCTCCACGACCCGAACGCGTCGGGGATGCCGCAGCGCGGGAAGCTCTTGGTGAACGCCTGCGACCGGGCCGAGTGCAGGCCGGCGTCGACGCCGTCGAGGAACGGCGAGTTGGCGCTGATCGCCAGCAGCAGCGGCAGCACGGGGCGCAGGCGGTCGCATACGCGCACCGCGCGGTCCGGCCCGCGCACGCCGACGTGGACGTGCAGCGAGAACGTGGTGTTGCGCTGAGCGACCCAGCGCAGGCCCTCCACGACGCGGCGGTAGTGCTCGGTGTCGATGAACGGCTGCTCGCGGTAGTCGGCCCACGGGTGCGTGCCGGTCGCGCCGAGCGCCATGCCGCGGCCGGCGGCGAGCGCGAACAGGCGCTGGCGGACCTCCCGCTGACGGGCGAGGGCGTCGGCCAGGTCGTCGCCTCGGCCGGAGCGAATCTCGATCTCGCTGCGAATCAGCTCGCCGGCGATCGACTCCGCCAGGAGCGGGTCCTCGGCCCCGGCGTCGCGCAGGTCCTCGAAGCGCGGCACGAGTTCGAGCGTGCGCTCGTCGAGGAGCGCGAACTCCTCCTCGATCCCGACCGTGAGGTCGGTGGCGTCCGCGAAGGACTCCGCGGCGCCGTCGGGGTCGATGGGCATGGGCGGTCGTCTACGTGAGGTAGAAGTACAACGCGTAGAGCAGGTCCACCGCCGGGCTCGACGTGTGGACCGTCACCTCGGGCGGGACCTGCAGCAGCGCCTCGGAGTAGTTGAAGATGATCTTCACGCCCGCGTCGACGAGCTCGTCGGCGAGCGCCTGGGCCGCCGCGGTGGGCACGGCGAGCACGCCGACGACGATGTCCTCCTCGTCGACGACCTGGCGCAGCTCGTCGACCGGCCGCACGCGCTGCGCGCCGACCTCCGTGCCGACCTTGTCGGGATCGCTGTCGAAGATCGCGACGACGCGGAAGCCGTGGTCGGCGAAGATGTCGCTCGAGGCGATCGCCTGGCCGAGGTGGCCGGCGCCGAACAGCGCGATGTTGTGCTGGCCGGCGGTGCGCAGGATCTTGCGGATCTGCGAGACGAGCGAGTCGACGTTGTAGCCGACGCCGCGCTTGCCGAACTTGCCGAAGCCCGACAGGTCGCGGCGGATCTGGGTTGAGTTGACGTGGGTGTAGTCGCTCAGCTCCTGGGAGGAGATCGTCTCCTTGCCCATCTTCTTGGCCTGCGTGAGGACCTGCAGGTACCGGGACAGCCGCGCAGCGACGCCGAGCGACAGGCGCTCGGTGCTCCCGACGCCGTTGCCGCCGGATGCGATGGATGAAGAGGCGTCGCCGATGCTCATCGCCGGCCCACTGTAGCGAGGCGCGCCCGCAGATCCGCCTCGTCCACCACGTAGTCGTACACCTCTTCGGCGCCCAGCGCGACGACCGGGATGCGCTCGAGGTAGGTACGCAACAGCGCGTCGTCGTCCTCGATGTTCACCGAATGCACCTCGAACGGGATCTCCGCGCGCACGCGCTCCAGTGCGGCGCGGGCGTCGTCGCACAGATGGCAGCCCGGGCGCCCGTACAGGGTGATCCTGGGCAGACCGCTCACAGCCCGCGCTCGCCGGTGGCGTAGGCGTCGAGGTCGAGGTAGTCGCGCAGGGGCGCGACGTACCGCGCCGCGCTGGCGATCATCGCCGCGTTGTCGGTGCACAGCTCCCGCGGCGGGATGCGCAGCGGCACGCCGAGGCCGGCCATGCGCTCGCGCAGCGGGCCGTTCGCGGCCACGCCGCCGCCCACGGCGAGGCGGTCGAGACCGGTCTGCTCCAGGCCGCGCTTGACGCGCAGCGCGAGCGCCTCGACGATCGCGCGCTGATAGGAGGCCGCGAGGTCGGCGCGGCGGGCCTGCGCGGCCCGCTCGCCGAGGTCGCGGATCCGGTACAGCAGTGCGGTCTTGAGGCCCGCGAACGAGAAGTCGAGGCCGGCGACCCCGGCGGCGATCGGGAACGCGAACGCCTCCGGGTCGCCCTCCTCGGCCAGCCGCTGCAGCGCCGGGCCGCCGGGATACGGCAGCCCGAGCAGCCGCGCGCCCTTGTCGAACGCCTCGCCGGCGGCGTCGTCGAGCGTGCGCCCGAGGACCGCGTAGCCGCTGTGGTCCTCGACGCGGGCCAGGAACGTGTGCCCGCCGCTTGCGATCAGGCACAGGAACGGGGGCTCGAACGGCTCCGGGCCCAGGAAGTTGGCGGCGACGTGCCCCTGGAGGTGGTCGACCGGCGCGAGCGGAAGGCCGCGCGCGGCGGCGATGCCCTTCGCGCTGGCCACGCCGACGAGCAGCGCGCCGACGAGCCCGGGGCCCTGCGTGACAGCGACGAGGTCCACGTCGTCGAGCGTCGCGCCGGCCGTCCGCAGCGCGTCGTCGAGCACCGGGTTCATCAGCTCGAGGTGGTGGCGCGCGGCGACCTCGGGCACGACGCCGCCGTAGCGGTCGTGGACGCCCTGGCTCGAGATCACGTTCGCGCGGATCTCGCCGCCGGCCGTGACGAGCGCGGCGCAGGTATCGTCGCAGCTCGTTTCGATCGCGAGGATCACGACCGCGACGGCGTGACCGGCCCGGCGGCCGGGATGTCCTCGAGCGAGCCGTTCAGCGTGGCCGGCGTGCGCCACATGATGAGCGCGTCCTCGCCGTTGTCCTGGTAGTAGCGGCGCCGGAGGCCGGCCGTGCGGAAGCCGAACCCCTCGTAGAGCGCGATCGCGGCGCGGTTGGACTGGCGCACCTCGAGCGTGAAGCGCGCGTGCCGGTCGCCGACGCGGTCGAGCAGGGCGTCGAGCAGCGCTGTCGCCACGCCGGTGCGGCGCTCGTCGGGGTCGACGGCCACGTTCATGATGTGCCAGACCGTGTCGTAGCGGCTGCACACCACGTAACCGACCATCCGCCCGTCGCGCCGCGCGCTGAGGCACACGCCGCTCGGCTTGCTCAGCTCGAGCACGAACATCGCCAGCGACCACGGCGTCGGGAACGCGCGGCGCTCGATCGCGATGACCTGCGGCAGGTCCGCGTACGTGAGTCGGCTGATGTCGGGAGTCGTGCTCATGAGGCCCTGCGCCGCCGGGCCTCCTCGGCGTCCGGCAGCCGCACGTACTCCGGGACGAGCATGTCGCGCGCGGTGGGCGCGCCGCGGGCGGCGAGCCGGCAGATGGCGACAGCGCTCACGCGGTGACACGGGTTGCCGTCCGCCGGGACCGTCACGGCCGCCGGCTCCAGCTGGTCCCGAAATGCTAGCGCCCCGTTCCCCACCGCCAGCCACGTCTCGGCCGGCTCCGGACGGCCGGCGACGAGCCCGCGCAGCGCGCCCGGTCTCACCGCCACCGGCGCGATGAGCTCCTCGCCGCCGCGGTAGGCCGCCGCGAACGCCTCGCCGCGGCGCGCGTCGAGCACCGCGAGCACCGGGCCGTCGTGCCCGGCGCCCTCCGCCAGGGCGCGCAGGGTCGACACCGCGGCGAGCTCGGCGCCCGAGCCCTGCGCGAGCGCGCGCGCGGTGGCCACGCCGATGCGAAGGCCGGTGAACGTCCCCGGGCCCACGCCGACGCCGATGCGCGCGACGTCGGCGAACGTGAGGCCGGCGCGGTCTAGCAGCGCCCGCGCCAGCGGCAGCAGCTGCGACGCGTGCCCGGGTCGCTCGCCGGGCGCGGGCGCGTGGCGAAGCTCGAGCGGCGCGGCGCCGTCGACCTGCAGGCCGACCACGGTGTCCGGCGTGGCGGTGTCGAACCCGAGGACCGCCCGCCCAGCGGACTGCGGCGCCGGGCGCGCGAGGTCGTCGGGGGCGGACGCGCGGTGGGGGCTCATCGCTCGATGACGACCCGCCGCCGGTCGCCGCCGCGATGCTCGAGGCGCACGCGCGCGGCCACGCGCACACCGGCCGGGTCGGCGCCCGCCACCTCGGGCCACTCGACGAACGCGACCCGATCGGGCCCGAGCTCCTCCTCGAGCAGCTCGGGCTCCTCCTCGTCCAGCCCCTCGCCGAGGCGGAACAGGTCGAGGTGGGAGACCGGGACGCGGCCGTCCTCGTAGCGGCGGGCGATCGTGAACGTGGGGCTCGTGACCGGCACGGCGACGCCGAGGGCGCGGCAGGCGCCGCGCACGAACGTCGTCTTGCCGGCGCCCAGCTCGCCCGAGACGAGCACGACGTCGCCGGGCTCGAGGTCGGCCGCCAGGTCGGCGGCCAGCCCCTCGGTCTCGGCCGCACCGGCGGTCTCGATGTCGACGCTAGCGGCGGGCATGCGGCCGGCCCCGGAGCGCGAGGCCGACGAGAGCGAGCGCCAGGCCGGCGACGGCAAGCGGGAGCAAGTCGATGCCGGAGCCCGGAGTACTCTGCGCCGGCGCGGTGCGGGCCGGCGTGGGCTGGCTCTCGGGCTCGGCGACGCCAAGCCCGGGCTCGTCCTGGCCCTGGTCGCCCGCCTCGTGGTCCGGTGTGGGCGCCGGCTCGTGCGCGGGCGCACGGTTCTCCGCCGCCGGCGGCGTCCCAGACGGCTCGTCCTGCGCGACGGCGGCGACTGGTGCCGCGAGCGCGACGACCACGGCGAGCGCGGCAATGCTGAGCCGGTCCGGCATGAGGTGCGATGGTACCGTCGACCACCCGTGCCGGCCGCTCCTCACATCGTCGTCCTCGCGGCGCAGGCCCGCGCGCGGCGTCCCTGCGAATCCGATGCATAGGGCACCATGTCCGTGATGGCGCGCGCGATCACGGCCGAGCGGCCGCGGCTGCGCGAGGCCCTGCGACGGTCCGAATCGGGCAAGGCGGCGGGCCTCGCGGCCGCCACGCTCGTCAACAACGGCATCCAGCTCGTCTTCACCGTCGTCTTCACGCGCCTGCTCGGAGCGACGGGCTACGGCACTTTGGCCGCGCTGGTGTCCGCATTCCTGATCCTGCTCGTCGCGGGGCAGTCCGTCCAGGTCGCCGCCGCCCGCGAGGCGGCGCTGGACCAGCTCGGCCATCCGGAGGCGGTGCGCGCGACGCTGCGCGCATGGACGCACCGGCTGCTGCTCGGCCTCGTGGCGGCGACCGTGGGCTCGATCCTCCTGCGCGAGCAGATCGCGGCGACGATCGGGGTCGACGAGGCGCCGTGGGGCGCCGCGGCGATCCTCCCCACCGGCGTGCTCTGGATGCTGATCTCGCTGCAGCGGGGGGCGCTCCAGGGCCTGCGCGCGTACGGGCCGGTCGGGGCGTCGATCGTCCTCGAGGGGCTCGGTCGGCTGCTGTGCGCGCTCGCGCTCGTCGGCGCCGGGCTCGGCGTGACCGGCGCGATGCTCGGCACGCCGCTGGCGTTCGCGATCGTGGCGGTCGGCCTCGAGCTCGTGCTGCACCGGCGGGTCGGACCGCTCCGGCCGGCCGGAGAGGTGCGCTCGCTGCGCGGACTCATCGGCGACGGCTGGGTCGGGATCGTCGGCCTGTTCCTGCTCGCGGCGCTGCAGAACATCGACGTGATCGTGGCCAAGCACCAGCTCGCCGCCGACGCCGCCGGGTCGTACGCCGCCTCGGCGGTCGCGGCGAAGTCAGTGGTGTGGGTGGCGATCGGGATCGGACTGCACCTGCTCCCCGAGGCGACGCGGCGGGCGGCGGCCGGCCGCGATCCGCGCGCTGTGCTGCTGCGCGCGCTCGGGATCCTGTTTGTCATCGCCACGCCGGCGCTGCTGATCTTCGCGACGGTGCCGGAGCTGCTGCTGCGGCTGGCGTTCGGCCCGGACCTGACCCTGGCGGCGGGGGCGCTGCCGCTCCTCGGCGCGGCGATGACGCTGCTCGCGGTCGCCTACCTGACGGTGCAGTACTTGGTCGCGCTGGGCGAGAGGCGCTTCCTGTGGGTGCTCGGCGCGATCGCGCTGGCGGAGCCGCTCCTGCTCGGGTTCACCGACCGCGGCGTGGTCGGCTTCGCCGGGATCGTGCTCGCAGTGCAGTCCGCGGCGGCGGCGTCGGTGCTGCTGCTCGGTCTGCGGGCCCGCCGCCTGCGCTCCGGCCGCGCCGCGTGACCAGCCGGCTTCGCCGAGGCCTGCGCCGTCGCCCGCGACGGCGATGGGCGGCTGGCCGAGGCGCAGGCCCGGCCGCGAGGGCTCGCTACGGCCGCGGACGAGGCGAAGAAGCGCGTCGTCGGGGCGCTGAGCGGATAGCCGTGCCGGGCCGGCTACGCTCGGCGCGCCGGGCGGAACAGCGCGATGTGGCGCTCGGGCTCGCCGGCCGGCGCGTAGCCGCAGTCGTCGAGCAGCGCCCGCAACGTCGCCTCGTCGCCGGGCCCGCGCGCCATCACGACGTCCTTGACCTCGATGGCCAGCAGCCGGGGACGGAGGCGGGTGAGGGTGGCGCGGGCGCCGCGCAGGGCGAGGATCTCGGCGCCCTCGATGTCCAGCTTCACGACGTCGAGGCGGTCGAGGCCGTTCGCGGCCGCCCAGGCGTCGAGGGTCGTCACCGGCGCCCGGCCGGCGGGCTCGCCGTCGCCGAACTGCGAGCGGACGCCGGCGTCGTGCGCGCCGTAGGGGGCGCCGGCGAAGAGCTCGACGATGCCCTGCTCCTCGCCCAGCGCCGCCTCGACGACCTCGACCGCTAGGCCGTTGCGGGCGGCGGCGGCGCGCACGGCTCCGGCGGAGTCGCTCGTGGGCTCGAACGCGACGACGCGCCCGCCGCCGAGCGCCCGTAGCCGTCGCGCGGCGCCGAGCGCGTGCACGCCCACGTGGGCGCCGACGTCGACCACGACGTCGCCCCGGCGAAGCTCCGCGTCGAGCAGGCGGACGAGCCCGGGCTCGTACGTGCCCGTGAAGTACAGGGTGCGCTGCAGGTTGTCGCGGAGGTCGAGCTCGAGGTCGAGGCCGAGACGGTGGGCGCTGACGCGCGGCGCCGTCGTCCACCACGCCTCAGGGAGCGTGTAGAGGCCCGGCATGGGCACCGGGTGGCGGCGCGCCACGCGGTACAGCCCCTTCGTGAAGCCGCGCTCGGTCCGCGCGGCCGCGCGCATCACGCCGGCGGCGATGGCGCGGGCGGCCCGGGGCCCGATCACGCCGGCGGAGCGCTCGAGCGCGCGCCACAGCAGGCGCTGAGCGCGGCTGTCGCTCTGGGCCGCCGGGGTCGCGGCGAGTGCACCGAAGCGCACCGGCACGCCCGCAACCTACACTCGCGCTCGTGCCCGCCGCCCTGACCGTCGCCGGCTTGACCAAGCGCTACGGAGCGACCGAGGCGCTGCGCGGCGTCGACCTCACGGTCGGCGAGGGCGAGCTCGTCGGGCTGCTCGGCCCCAACGGCGCGGGCAAGTCGACGCTCGTGAAGATCGCCTGCGGGCTCGTGCGCCCGACCGGCGGCACGGCCGAGGTGTGCGGCGCGCCGGCCGGCTCGGCTGCCGCGCGCCGCGCTCTGGGGTACCTCGCCGAGCTGTTCCGCTTCCCGGGCTGGGCGACCGCCGACGAGCTGCTCGCGCTGCACCAGCGCCTCGCCGGTTCCGGCGGCGGCGCGGGCGAGCGCGCCGAGCTGCTCGATCTGGTCGGGCTCGCCGAGGCCCGCGAGCGGCGCATCGAGACGATGTCGAAGGGGATGCAGCAGCGGCTCGGGATCGCGCAGGCGCTGGTCGGCGAGCCCGCGCTGCTGCTCCTCGACGAGCCGACGAGCGCGCTCGACCCGGCCGGCCGGCGCACCGTGCGCGGCCTGCTCGTCGAGCTGCGCCGGCGCGGCGTCGCCGTGCTGCTGAACACGCACCTGCTGAGCGAGGTCGAGCAGGTCTGCGACCGCGTGGCGATCATCGACCGCGGCCTCGTCGTCGCCGCCGGGGCGCCGGCGGACCTCGCCCGCCCGCGCGGGGTCGAGGTCGAGACGGCGAGCGGCGTGCGCGTCTTCCAGGCCGCCTCGCGCGACGACGTGCCGGCGATCGTCGAGCGGCTCGTGCATGCCGGCGAGCGCGTCTACGAGGTGCGCCTGGTGCGATCGACGCTCGAGGACGCGTACCTGGCCGCGGTCGACGCCCCGGCCGAGCCGCCGGAGGCGCCGGCGGAGCGGCGGGCGGGCGCGGCATGAGCGACGTCCTCGTCGTCGCCGGCCACGCACTGCGGGAGTCGCTGCGGCGCCGCGTGTTCGCCGTCGTCGTGTGCCTCACGCTGGCGTTCGGGGCGCTGTACGCGTGGGGCGCCAGCGAGCTGTTCCAGGACGTTCCCAACTTCGGCCCGAACGAGTTCGGGCTCGACGCGCGCGTGCTCGCCGGCGCGACGATCCTCGGCCTGGCGATGTTCGGGACGCTGTTCCTCGGTGTCGTGCTGGCCGTGTTCCTCACGCTCGGCGCGGTGCGCGGCGACGCCGAGCGCGGGCTGCTGCAGCCGCTCATCGTGCGCCCGCTCGGGCGCCGCCAGTACCTGGCCGGGCGGTTCCTGGCGGCGGCGACGGTCAGCGGCGCGTACGTGCTGGTGGTCTACGCCGGCGCGGTCATCGTCACCGGCGCGATCGGCGACTGGTGGCCGGCGTCGCCCGTCGGCGCGGGCGTGCGGCTCGCGGCGGCGGTGGTGGTCGTCGCGGCGCTCGCGCTGCTCGGCTCGATCTTCCTGTCGGCGAACGCGAACGGGATCGCGGTGCTGATGGTCTTCGGGGCGGGGCTGCTCGCGGGGCTGCTCGGCTCGATCGGTGAGGCGCTCTCGTCCGAGACGCTCCAGCGCCTCGCGAACACGGCGTCGTGGCTGCTGCCGTTCGAGGCGCTGTACCGCGACGCTCTCCGCGTGCTCGTGGCCGAGATCCCCGGCGTGACGGGCGCGATCGTGCAGCTGGGGCCGCTCGGCGGCTCGCACGACGCCGGCCCGCTGTTCTACCCGTACGCGGTCGCGTACCTGGCCGCGGTGGCGGCGGTGGCGGCGTTCGCGTTCGGGCGCAGCGACCTTTAGGCGGCGGTCGTCAGCGCAGGTTGCGCGCGGCGCGTGTCGGCCGGATCGGCGGGGTAGTCGCCGGACATGCTCCTGATCCTGGGCATCATCCTCCTGATCATCGCCATCGCGGGCGGCACGATCGTCCACCCGATCCTGTTCGCGCTCGGGATCGTCGCGATCGTCCTGTTCCTCACCGGCCGCTGAGGACCCGCGGCGGGCGCGGGGGCAGCTACGGGCGGCGGGCGGGCAGCTCGAGCACAGCGAGGCTCGCGCCCGGGAGCGCGAGCGCGATCGCGCCCGCGCGCGGGCAGTGGCGCCGGGGCCCGCGCTCCGCGATGCCGGCGCGCGCCCCGGGGCCGGGCGCGGTCGTCAGCCGCAGGGTGGCGCAGGGTCGCCCGGGCGCCACGGGGACGCGGACCCGCACGCGGCGGGCCGTGCTCGCCGCGAGCAGCGCGAGCCGCACCGTTCGGGCGCGGTCGACCGTCGCCCGGGCGCGCAGCGCCCGCGGCCCGGCGCCCGTCACTCGCACCGGGACGAGCCGGCTGCCGCGGGGCGCGGCGCGGGCGAAGGCGAGCAGGCCATAGAAGGGCGGGCGCGCGCGGACCGTCGCGCCGGCGCGGGCGAAGAGCCCGTAGACCGCGCCGTCCCAGGTATGCACGTGGACTCGGTCGGCGC
This sequence comes from Solirubrobacteraceae bacterium, assembly GCA_036259975.1. Taxonomy (GTDB): domain Bacteria; phylum Actinomycetota; class Thermoleophilia; order Solirubrobacterales; family Solirubrobacteraceae; genus JAOPZW01. The sequence goes on from DATAAR010000008.1 coordinate 11,801, forward strand.
CGGCGCGCAGGAGCGCGAACAGCGCGTCCGCCAGCCAAACCGCGGCGGCGAACGTGTCGCTCACCCCCGGCGCACCGCCGCATGGCACCGAGTTGAGCTCGGACACGCGGATCGGCAGGCCGCGCCGGTGGGCGATGTGGAACACGGTCGCGAGCGAGCCCGCGCGCCCCTCCGACGCCGCGAGCGCGAGCAGCCGCCCGCGCAGCCCGCCGGGGTCCTCCGGATCAAGGGCGCACCGCGGCAACGCGTACAGGTGCGCGCTCACCGATCCGACGAGGCCGCGCCGGGAGTCGATCAGGGCCGGCAGCGCCCGCTCGGCCCAGCCCGCGCGCCCGGCGAAGCCGCCCACCACCGACCAGGGCGGTCGCGGCAGGCCGGGCACGACGGCCTCCAGGAAGCGCCCGGCGTCGCGGACGTAGTCGCCGGGCGTGTAGCGCTCGCGCTTGCGCAGCCTCCGGACCGGCGGCGGTCCGACGTCGCGCGCGGTCGTGTACAGGTCGGGCTCGTTGCCGACCTCGAGCGCGTCGAGGCGGCCGCCGAGCCGGCGCTGGGCGGCGCGCGCGAGCGCCAGCGCGTTGGCCGGGTCGCCGAGCTGCAGGTTCAGCCCGACGGTGACGGGGGCGTCGAGGCCGCGCGCGAGTCGGGCAAGCGCGTCGAGCGTGCGTGGGCCGAGATCCTGGCGGATGCTCGGAGGCCGCGCCCGGCCCGCGGGGTTCCACCACGCCTCCTCGGCCGACGCCCCGCCCACCCGCAGGGCGAGCGGCGCGCCCGCCGCGCGGCTCACGCGACGCAGCAGGCCGACGACGCCAGGGCGGGCGGCACCGCCGAACGGCTCGACGCTCGTCCACTCGATCGACACGCCGAGGAACGACGCGGGCACGGCGCGCGCCGCGCCCGACGCGTCGATGGCGACGCGCGCGGGCCCCCGCCGCGGCCACCGCGAGCGCGAGCGCGGCGAGCGCCGCGGCGCCGGCGCGGAAGCGCGGCGTTCTCAGGTCAGCCGCACGGGGCAGGAGCCGAGCCACAGCTCGTCGCCGGAGCGCACCGTCACCCGGCCGACGCGCCGGTCGACCAGCCATGTGCCGTTGAGCGAACCGACATCGACCGCAAGCCACCGGCCGTCGCCCGCGGGGCGCAGCTCGAGGTGGCGGCGCGAGACGGTGGGGTCCTCGAGCACGATGTCACAGCCCGAGCTACGCCCGACGACGACGGTGTCTCCCGCCGGCGGGGCGATCGCGATCGCGCCCTGCGCCGCGCGCCGCCGCGGGCGCCGGAGCGGTGGCACGCGCGGCCGGGCGCGGCCGACGTCGGCCACCAGCCGGCGCAGCTCGGCCGCGCTGCGGGCGGCCAGCGTCAGCTCCACGCGGCGCTCGAAGGTGTCGATCGAGAGATAGCCCTCGGCGCACCCGGCGCGCAGGGCGGCCAGCGCCCGTTCGCGGTCGCGGTCGGAGGCACGCATCCGGGTTCGATTCTCGCGAGCCGGCGCGCTCACGACAAGCGCCCTAGCCGTCGACGCGGCAGCGGTAGCGGATGGTCGGCACGCCGAAGTCCCACAGCTCGTCCGGCGGGCCGTCGGGGCGCCAGCCGCGGCGCTCGTAGAAGCGGCGCGCGCGGGCATGCGGCGCGGGCGTGTGCAGGACCCCCTGGCGGTAGCCGCGGGCGCGCGCCTCCGCTACGAACGCCTCGTGGAGCATCGCGGCGAGACCCGTGCCCCACCACGCCGGGCGGACGAAGAGCTGCCACAGGTACACGGTGTCGTCGCGGGTTTCGTGCGGGTGCATCGCCACGTGCCCGGCCGGCTCGCCCGCGACCTCCGCCAGCAGCGCCCACGTGTGGCGGCTGCGGAGGCGCTCGCGCGCGTACTCGAGCTCGTTCGGGAACGGCGGCGGCTCCCAGGCGTACGGGCCGAAGGCGCGGTACGTGGCGAAGCCGAGGTGCAGCGAGCGCGCCATCGTCTCGGCGTCGGCCGGCCGCGCCAGGCGGGTGGTCACGGGCGGCGATCGCACGCGAAGACCTCGCAGACGTACGGCAGCCGGATTCGGCCGTCGCCGGCCAGCGCGCGCACGGCCGCGAGCACCTCCGCGCGCGGCTCGTCGGCGAGCGCGTCCACGACGCTCGTCGACGCGACGCGGTCGGCCAGGGCGTCGGCGTCCATGTCCTGCGCGTGCTCGAACGTGCGCTCGTCAAGCGGCCCGAACAGCGTCGTCGCGTCGAGCCCGGTGCGCCAGGCGCCGCTCTGGTGGGCGGGCGCCTCACGGCGGTGCGGCGCCACGATGGCCTCGATCGCGGCGTGGACGGGATCGTCGAGCGGCCGCCGGTTCCATACGAGCGCCAACGCGCCGCCGGGGCGCAGCACGCGGTGGATCTCGGCGAGCGCGGCCGCGCCGTCGAACCAGTGGAACGCCTGGCCGACCGTCAACGCGTCGGCGCTCGCCGGCGCCAGCGGGATCGCCTCGGCCGTGCCGTCGAGCGCCTCAGCGGCGCTCGGGCCGATACGCGCGCGCATCTCGGCGACCGGTTCGACCGCGACCACCTCGGCGCCGGTGGCGGCGAGCGGGCGAGTGAGCTTGCCGGTGCCCGCGGCGAGGTCGACGACGCGGCGCCCAGGCCCGAGCCCGATGCGCTGCGCGAGCCACGCGATCGCGGCCGGGGGGTACTCGGGGCGCGCGCGCTCGTAGGCGTCGGCGGAGCGGGCGAACCCGCGCGCGGCGGCGGCGTGGACGCCGCCGCGCATCAGAACAGGCCGAGCTGCACGGGCTCTCGCGCGCCGACGGGAAGCGGCTCCGGCTCGGGCTCCGGCTCCGGCTCGGCGGCGACCGGCGCCGGCGCGGGCACGGCGCGCGGCGGTTCCTCGCGCGCGCCGACCGGCACCACGGCGTCCTCGTCCACCGCGGGCTGCGGCGGCGGGTCCATCGCCAGGAGCGCCGGGATCCGCGCGAAGTCGGAGCGCAGGACGTCGACGTTGGCGGGCGTGTACAGCGCGGCCGCGGGATGGAACAGCGGGTAGAGCCGCACCGCCCGGCGCCCGATCACCCGCACCTCGCCGCGTCCGTGCAGCCGCGTGATCCCGGTCGGGTCTCCACGCAGCAGCTTGGTCGCGAAGTTCCCGAGCGTGCAGACGACCCGCGGCTGGATGAGGTCGATCTTCGAGAGCAGGTAGGACTGGCAGGCCTCGATCTCGGCCGGATGTGGGTCGCGGTTCCCCGGGGGCCGGCACTGGAGCACGTTCGCCACGAAGACCTCCTCGCGCGCCAGCCCGATCTCGCGGAGCAGCGTGTCGAGCAGCTTCCCGGCCTGGCCCACAAACGGCAGCCCCTGGCGGTCCTCGTTCGCGCCGGGCGCCTCGCCCACGAACATCAGGCCCGCGTCGGCATTGCCGTTGCCGAACACGACGGTGGTCCTGGTCGCGGCGAGCTGCGGGCAGTTCGTGCACCCGAGCGCCTGGTGGTAGACGGCCTTGAGCGCCTCCCGGCGCTCCTCCTTCGACGGCGGCACGGGGCGATGGTAACCACCGGCCCGGCGGGACGAAGCGCTACGCTTCAGGCACATCAACGCGACCGGCACCCCGTGCTCGGGGGCTGGACCGAGATATGCAGAGCACGATCGCGATCGTCGGCCGCGGCCGCATGGGCCCGGCGCTCGCCCGCGCGCTGAGCGCCGCGGGACATTCCGTGCTGGGTCCCCTGGGGCGCGGTGCCGACGCGGCGGGCGCGAGCGTCGTGCTGCTCTGCGTGCCCGACGGGCAGATCGCCGCCGCGGCCGCCGCGATCCCGCCCCGCGACGGCCTCGTGGTCGGCCACTGCTCCGGCGCCACGGGCCTGGACGTCCTCGCGCCGCACGAGGCGCTCGGCCTGCACCCGCTCATGACCGTCACGCCGGAGGGCGCGGCATTCGCCGGCGCCGGCTGCGCCGTGGCGGGGAGCACCGACAACGCGAGGCGGACCGCCCGCGCCCTGGCCCACAGCCTGGGCATGCGCCCGTTCGAGGTCGCCGACGCCGACCGCGCCGCCTACCATGCCGCCGCCGCGATCGCCTCGAACTTCCTGACGACGATCGAGGCCGCGGCAGAGCGCCTGGCCGCCACCGCCGGCGTGCCCCGCGAGGCGCTCGTCCCGCTCGTGCGCGCCAGCGTCGACAACTGGGCCGCGCTCGGCGGCGAGCGCGCGCTCACCGGCCCGATCGCCCGCGGCGACGACGCGACCGTCGAGCGCCACCGGGAGACGATCGCCGCGCGCGCCCCGGATCTCCTGCCCATGTTCGACGCGCTCGCCGACGCGACGCGCGCCCTCGCGAAGCTCCGCCCCGAGGTCCGCGCATGAGGACCGTCCGCACCGTCGCCGCCGTGCGCGAGGCCCTGCGGGCGCCGCGCCGCGAGGCGCGCACGATCGGCCTGGTCCCGACGATGGGCGCGCTGCACGAGGGCCACCTCAGCCTGATCCGCGCCGCGCGCGCCGCCAGCGATGTCGTCGTCGTCTCGCTGTTCGTCAACCCGACTCAGTTCAACGATCCGGCCGACCTCGACAGCTACCCCCGCGACGAGGCGCGCGACGCCGGGCTCGCGCAGCGGGCGGGCGCCGACCTCCTGTTCGCGCCGCCGGTCGCGGAGGTCTACCCCGAGGGGTTCGCCACCACGGTGCGCGTGGCCGGCCTCACCGAGCACCTGGAGGGCGCGCATCGCGGCACCGCGCACTTCGACGGCGTCGCGACGGTCGTCGCGAAGCTGCTGAACATGGTCGCGCCCGACGCGGCGTACTTCGGCCAGAAGGATGCCCAGCAGGTGGCGGTCATCCGCCGGCTCGTGCGCGACCTCGACCTCCCGGTCCGCGTCGAGACCTGCCCCACCGTGCGCGAGCCCGACGGCCTCGCGCTGTCGAGCCGCAACGTCCACCTGCGCGGCGCCGACCGCGAGCGGGCGCTCGCGCTGAAGCGCGGACTCGACGCCGCCGCCGCCCACGCCGTCGGCGAGCGCGATCCGCAGGCGATCGCGCGCGCCGGCCGGGCCGCGATGGCCGAGCTCGGCGTCGAGCCCGAGTACTTCGCCGTCGTCCGCCCCGACGACCTGCGTCCGGTCCAGGCCCTCGACGACCAAGGCGAGGTGCTCGTGGCCGTCGCCGCCCGGATTGGCCCGACCCGCCTCATCGACAACGCGATCCTGCGCCCGCCGGCGCGGGTAGGAACCGACCCGACGACCGCCGGGGACGCCGCCACCGCGGCGCCGGCCGGCTGAGAGGAACACCAACGATGTCCAGCGCCAAGAGCATCCAGGTCCCGGCCGACGCGTCGCGCCTGCCGATGACGCTGCCGCGGCTGGCCGAGATGAAGCGCCTCGGCGAGCCGATCGTGATGGTCACCGCCTACGACTACCCCAGCGCCCGGGCCGCCGAGGCGGCCGGCGTCGACCTCGTGCTCGTCGGCGACAGCGGCGCGATGACCGTGCTCGGCTACCCCTCGACGATCGCCGTCGAGACCGACGAGATGCTCGTCCTCACGCGCGCGGCGCGCCGCGGCCTGCGCACGCCGTTCCTCATCGCCGACCTGCCGTTCGGGTCCTACGAGGTCTCCGACGAGCAGGCCGTGGCGACCGCGATGCGGTTCGTCAAGGAGGGCGGCTGCGACGCCGTCAAGCTCGAGGGCGGCAACCCGATGTCGGTCGCGCGCGCCCGCGCGATCGTCGCTGCCGGGATCCCGGTCATGGGGCACGTCGGCCTGACGCCGCAGACGTCGACGGCGCTCGGCGGCTACCGCGCCCAGGGCCGGACGAGCGCGGCCGCCGCGCGCATCGCCGCCGAGGCGCTCGCGCTGCAGCACGCGGGCTGCTTCTCGATCGTCTTCGAGGCCATGCCCACCGCGGTCGCGGCGGAGATCATGCCCAAGATGGACATCGTGGTGATCGGCATCGGCGCCGGCCCGTCCACCGACGGCCAGGTCCTCGTGTTCCACGACCTGCTCGGCATCCGCGAGGGCCTCGGGGCGCGCTTCGTCAAGCGCTACGCGAACATCCAGGACGAGATGGACGCGGGCGTGGCCGCGTTCGCCGCGGACGTCCGCGCGCGGCGCTACCCGGCGCCCGAGCACGACTACTCGATCGAGCCGGGGGAGCTCGAGCGGTTCAGGCGCGGATCCGCCGCCTGACCCTCTGACATTCCTTTCACCTACACTCGCCGCGAATGGCTCGCCTCGGGCAGATCTTCAGCTCCCGCGATCGGGAGTTCTTCGACCTGTTCGAGGAGGCGGCGCAGAACGTCGTCAGGGGCGCCGACCTGCTGGACCAGATGCTCGCGCACTATCCCGAGCGGTCCGACCTCGCCCGGGACATCGTCATCTGCGAGCAGGAGGGCGACCGGATCGCCCATGACATCCACCACCGGCTGAACTCCACGTTCGTCACCCCGATCGACCGCGAGGACATCCTCGAGCTCACCTCGGACCTCGACGACATCATCGACCTCATCGACGAGGTCGCCGACTACCTCGGCCTCTACAAGATCGAGGCGCCGATGGAGCAGTCGCAGCGCATGGCGCACATCCTGCTCCAGGCGACCCGGCAGATCGCCGAGGCCATGCCGCGGCTGCGCACGTTCCAGGACCTGAGCCACTACACGGTCGAGGTCAACCGCCTCGAGAACGACGGCGATCGCACGAGCCGCCACGCGATCGCGTCGCTCTTCGACGGCGGGATCGATCCGATGGTCGTCATCCGCTGGAAGGACATCTTCGAGCGCCTCGAGGAGGCCATCGACGCCTGCGAGCACGTCGCCAACACGCTCGAGGGCATCGTGATCAAGAACAGCTGACGCGGGAACAAGGCCTGTAATGGGAGAGGACGTCGTCCTGGTGATCGTCGTGGCCACCGCTCTGGCCTTCGACTTCACCAACGGCTTCCACGACACCGCGAACGCGATCGCCACGTCGGTGTCGACGCGGGCGATGTCGCCGCGGACGGCGGTGGCGATGTCCGCCGTGCTCAACTTCGTCGGCGCGTTCATCTCGCTGAAGGTCGCCGCGACGGTGGCGAGCGGGATCGTCGACGCGGGCGCGATCACGACGACAGTCGTCTTCGCCGGGCTGATCGGCGCCATCGCGTGGAACCTCGCGACGTGGTGGTTCGGGCTGCCCTCGAGCTCGTCGCACGCGCTGATCGGCGGTGTCGTCGGCGCGGCGTTCGTCTCGGACGGGCCGGGCGCGATCTTCGGCGACGGGGTGATCGAGAAGGTGCTCGTGCCCGGCATCGTCGCGCCGCTGCTCGCGTTCACCGTGGCCGCGCTCGCGATCCTCGTGATCTACCGCATGGTCCGCAATCTCCGGCCGGGACCGGTGACCCGCGGGTACCGCCTCGGCCAGATCGTGTCGGCGAGCATGTTCTCGCTCGCGCACGGGACGAACGACGCGCAGAAGACGATGGGCATCATCACGCTGGCGCTCATCGCGCACGGCGACCTGCCCGCGGACGGGTTCGACGTGCCGGTCTGGGTGATCGTGTCGTCGGCGGCGGCGATCGCGCTGGGGACCTACATGGGCGGCTGGCGCATCATCCGCACGATGGGCAGCCGGATCATCAAGATGGATCCGGCGCAGGGCTTCGCGGCGCAGGGCGCCGGTGCGGCCGTCGTGCTCACCGCGACACATCTGGGGTTCCCGCTGTCGACAACGCACACGATCTCGGGCGCCGTGATGGGCGCAGGCGCGGCGAAGCGGCTGTCGGCGGTGCGGTGGGGGCTGGCGGGCAACATCGCGCTGGCCTGGGTGCTCACGCTCCCGGCCGCGGCGGCGATCGGCGGTGTCGTGTTCACGGTCAGCTCGGTGTTCGGCGGCGGCGCCCTCGGACCGGTCATCGTGTCGGTCGCGGTCCTCGCGGCGATCGCATGGATCTTCGCGCGGCGCCTCGCGAGCGACCGCCGCCTCGCGGTGGCCGAGGGATGATCGCCGCGATCGACGTCGGGCGGCTGTTCGAGCTCGTGTGGGCCTCGATGCTCGCGGGCGTCGCGGTCGCGATCACGTTCTCCGTCGTGATCATCGGCGTCGCGCGCGCCGAGGAGTGCCGGCGCAACCGGCGCGGAGGCTCGGCGACCGCCTACGCGGCGCTGTCGGCGGTGGCGGGGGTGCTGTTCCTCGGCGGCGTCGCGTTCGCCATCAGCGTGATCGTGACGAAGTAGCCATCACGACGGATCGGCTCGCCCGCTGCCACGCAGACCGCGCGCGAGCGCCGCCACCATCCGCTCGAAGCTCGTGTCGAGCGCGACGGGGAGCCCGAAGCCACCGCCGGCCTCCAGCGCGACGAACCCGTGCAGGGCGCTGCGCACGCCCCGGGCGGCGTGGATGGCATCGTCGCTTTCGAGGTCGTAGCCGCGCAGGATCGCGAGCAGCACGTCGACGGCCGCGGCCGCCGCGGCGGCGTGCTCCTCGTCGCCCTCCGCCGGCGCGCGCTGCGTGGCCGCGTAGCGGCCGGGGTGACGGGTGGCGTAGTCGCGGTAGGCGTGCGCCATCGCGACGAGCGCGTCGTCGCCGGCGCGGCCGACCGCGGCGTCGCGCATCGCGGCGGCGAGCTCGGAGAGCGCGCGCAGCGCCAGGCGGCGGCGGACGTCCCCGAGGCTCGCGACGTGGTTGTAGAGCGACGGCGCGCGCACGCCGACGGTCGCTGCGATCTTGGCCAGCGTCAGCGCCTCGAGGCCTTGTGCGTCCGCCAGCGCGGCGGCCGCGTCGACCACGGCGGCGGGGCTCAGGCCGGCCCGGGGCACGGCGGCCTCAGCGGCCCTCGGCCCCGGCGATCGCCGCGTCCATCGCCGCGGCCGGCTGCTCGACCACGTCGCCGTGCCCGACGGCGAGGCGCGCCGGGTCGAGGGCCCGCAGCTCGCGCGCGCTGCGCAGCGCGGTCGGCTTGTCCCACGTGGCCAGGCCCGGGAGCGGGAAGCGCGGATTGACCTTCGCCGACGTGGCGACCCCGCCGAGCGTCGAGTAGGCGTCGCCGGCGATGAGCGTGCGGTCGCGCGTGTCGAGGAGCGCCACCTGCCCCGGGGTGTGACCGGGTGCGCCGACCACCTCGAGCGACCCGACCCGGTCGCCGGCCCGGAGCTGCCGCCCCGGACGTGTCCGCGTGGTCGGGTAGCTGCCGCGCAGCTTGGACTGCGGCTCGCCGGCGTCGA
>DATAAR010000009.1:0-32722 GCA_036259975.1 Solirubrobacteraceae bacterium
GTGCTGATCATGACATCGAACATCCCGGGCGGCCGGGACGGCGCCGAGCTCACGTTCAAGCCCGAGTTCATCAATCGCCTCGACGACATCGTCGAGTTCGAGGGCCTCGACCGCGCGCAGATCGGCGCGATCGTCGACCTGCAGGTGGAGCGGCTGGTGCGGCGCGTGCGCGAGCGCGGCATCGAGGTCGAGCTCTCCGACGAGGCGCGCCAGCTCCTCGGCAACCTCGGCTACGACCCGACCTACGGCGCGCGGCCGCTCAAGCGCACGATCCAGAAGCACCTCGTCGACCCGCTCGCGCTGGCGATCCTCGAGGGCGAGTTCCGCGAGGGAGACACGGTGCGTGTGGACGCGGCCGACGGCGAGCTCGTGCTCGTCAAGGCGGAGGCCGCGGCGCCCGCGGCGGCGGCGTAGGTCCGTCGTGCCTTCGTGGCGCGCCGCGCGGGCCGCCCCGGCCCGCGTGGCCCGCGCGGACGGCGCACCGAGGGCAAGCGGGCCCGGCGCCTGGTTCTGCACGGGGGTGATGCGCCTTCTGGTACGCATGCGACCAGGACGCGCATCACCCCCTCGAGCGCTGACGGAAGCGCTCGGGCGATCGCTCCACTCCTCCTCGGTGCGGCTGTCGGCAGACGCCGTGCTCACCGCGACGCGGCGCGCGGGACGCCACGCGGCCTCAGCGCAGCCGCTCCACGTGCGTCACGGGGTCCCGGTCCGCTACCGGCGGTCGGCCGAATGGGATAGAACGGGCCGCGTCCTGTCCGGCCGTTGCAACCAGGAGGCGCGATGCCGACCTACATCATGCTCTCGACGCTGACCCCGGAGGGCGTTCAGACCGTCAAGAACAACCCGCAGCGGATCCGCGAGGTCAACAAGGAGGTCGAGCAGCTCGGCGCGAGCGTGAAGGCGCAGTGGGCGACGCTCGGCGAGTTCGACTTCATCAGCGTGGTGGAGGCGCCGGACGAGAGCACGATGGCGCGCGTGTCGCTCGAGCTCGGCTCGCGCGGGACGTCGCGCTACGAGACGCTCGTCGCGATCCCGATCGACGACTTCATCGCGTCGCTGTAGGCGACGGTGCGGGTCCTCGTCGTCGGCGCAGGCGGGCGCGAGCACGCGATCGTCCGGGCGCTGCGGCGCTCCCCGCAGGCGCCCGAGGTGCTGTGCACGCCGGGGAACCCCGGCATCGCGCGGGACGCGCGCACCTACGGCATCCGCGCCGAGGACATCGGCGCGATCGCCGACCTCGCCGAGCGCGAGGACGCCGGCCTCACGCTCGTCGGGCCGGAGGCGCCGCTGGTGGCGGGGCTCGTCGACGAGCTCCAGGCGCGTGGGCGCGCCGCGTTCGGCCCGACCCGCGCCGCGGCTCGCCTGGAGGGCTCGAAGGCGTACGCCAAGGAGGTCATGGCCGTCGCCGGCGTGCCCACCGCCGCCTGGACGCCGGTCGACGACATCGACGCGGGCATGGCCGCGATCGACCGCTACCCGGTGGTCCTGAAGTTCGACGGGCTCGCCGCGGGCAAGGGCGTCGTGATCGCCGAGGACGAGCCGGCGGCGCACGTGGCGCTGCACGAGTTCCTCATCGAGCAGCGCTTCGGCCCGGGCCGCGTCGTCGTCGAGGAGCACCTCGTCGGCGAGGAGCTCTCGCTGCTGGCCCTCTGCGACGGCGAGAGCGCCGTGGCCATGGCGCCGGCGCAGGACTACAAGCGCATCTTCGACGGCGACGAGGGGCCGAACACGGGCGGCATGGGCTCGTACTCGCCGGTCGCCGGCGTGGACGATCAGCTCGTCGACGAGATCGCGCGGACGGTCCACCAGCCCGTCGTCGACGAGCTGCGCCGGCGCGGCACGCCGTTCCACGGGATCCTCTACGCCGGGCTGATGCTCACCGCCGACGGCCCCCGCGTGCTCGAGTTCAACGTGCGCTTCGGCGATCCCGAGACGCAGGCCGTCCTCCCGCGCCTGCGGTCGGACCTCCTCGACCTCCTGCAGCGCGCCGCCACCCCGCAGGGGCTGCGCGGCGCCGAGCTCGAGTGGGACAGCCGCTGGGCGGTCACGGTCGTGCTGGCGAGCGCCGGCTACCCCGCCTCGGCCTCGGCGGGCGACGTGATCTCCGGGCTCGACGCCGTCCCGCCCGAGATCGAGCTCACGCACGCCGGGACCGCCGAGACGCCGGGCGGCCAGATCGTCACGGCGGGTGGCCGCGTGCTGAACGTCACCGCGCTCGGCGACGGGCCCGGTGCCGCCCGGGACGCCGCGTATGCTGCCGCGGACCTGATCACCTACGAGGGTCGGCAGCTGCGTCGCGACATCGCGCTGCGGGCCGTGGAGCGCATGCGATGACCGAGCAGGCACCGCAGACCGTGACCGAGCCTGTCACCCAGACCGAGCCTGAGGCGGCGTTCGCGGAGCTCGACGTCGACGCCCCGCGGGTCGGCATCATCATGGGCTCGAAGTCCGACATGGAGGAAATGGAGAAGGCCGGCGGGATCCTCCAGGAGAAGGGAATCCGCTACGAGATCCGCGTGATGTCCGCGCACCGCGACCCCGAGCAGGTGGCCGAGTACTGCCGGAACGCGCGCATGCGCGGCCTGCGCGTCATCATCGCCGGCGCGGGACTGTCGGCCGCGCTGCCCGGTGTGGCCGCCGCGCACACGGACCTGCCCGTGATCGGGGTGCCGTTGACGAGCCGCCTGAGCGCGCTCGGCGGCCTCGATGCGGTCCTCTCGATCGTGCAGATGCCGCCCGGCGTCCCGGTGGCCGCGGTCGGCCTCGACAACGCCCGGAACGCCGGCCACCTCGCGGCCCGGATCCTCTCCATCTGAGCGGTGGACGGCCCGCCCGCCCGCCTGGACCTCTCGCGCCCACGGGCCTTCGGCGAGCTGATGTCCACGACGTTCCAGGTCTTCGGCCGCAGCTCGGCGGTCGTGCTGACCGCAGCGCTGCTGCTCATCACGCCGGTGGCGATCGGCGTCGACGGGATCTGGGGCCGAGCGCTCGCCGAGGGCGTTGACGCGCGCCCGTCGAGCGGCGCCCAGGCGGCGAGCCTCGGCCTGCGCGTGCTGCTCGTCGTGCCGCTGATGACCGCGCTCAGCGCCGTGGTCGTGCAGGAGCTCGGACGCGGCGCGGAGCCGACGCTGCGCGACGCGCTGGGCGCCGCGGCGCGGCGCCTGCCGGCCGTGATCGGCGCGATCGGGCTGTACGTGATCGGCGTCTCCGGCGGGCTCGTGCTGCTGATCGTGCCGGGGGTGTGGCTGCTCGTGCTGTGGTACTTCGCCGCGCAGGCGGCGGTGGTCGAGAGCGCGAGCCCCGTCCAGGCGGTGCGCCGCAGCACCGAGCTCGTGAAGGGGTCGTGGTGGCGCGTCTTCGGCCTCATCCTCGCGACCGGCCTGCTGTTCGGGCTCGCCGGCGCGATCGCGACCGCGATCATCGGCTCGATCGGCAGCACCGCGCTGTACGTGTCGGGGCTGATCGTCGTCGAGGCGGTCGCGGTGTCCCTGACCGGCATCTTCGCCGCGCTGCTGTTCTTCGACCTGCGCGTGCGCACGGCGGGGCTGCTCGCTCCGGAGCGGCCCTGAGAAGATGCGCCGGTGATCGAGCGCTACACCCGCGAGGAGATCGGCGCGCTGTGGACCGACGAGGCCCGCATGGAGGCGTGGCGGCGCGTCGAGGTGGCCGCGTGCGAGGAGATGCCCGGCCTCGAAGCCGCGGAGCTCGAGGCGATCCGCGCGGCGACGTTCACGGTCGAGGCCGTCAAGGACCGCGAGAAGGTCACCGACCACGACGTGGCCGCCTTCGTCGACGTGCTGAGCGCGAGTGCCGGGCCCGCGGGTCGCTTCATCCACTTCGGGCTGACCTCCTCGGACGTGCTCGACACCGCGCTCGCCCTCCAGCTGCGCGCCGCCGGCGAGGTCGTCCTGGCCGGCGCGCGCGAGCTCGTGGCGGTGCTCGCCGAGCGCGCGCGCGAGCACGTCGACACGGTCTGCGTCGGTCGCACCCACGGCGTGCACGCCGAGCCGACGACGTTCGGGATCAAGCTCGCCGGGTTCGCGTTCGAGGCGCATCGCAACGCGCTGCGCCTGCAGGAGGCGTTCGCCCAGGCGTCGGTCGGTGCGCTGAGCGGCGCGGTCGGCACCTACGCGGCGACCGACCCCGACTTCGAGGCGCGCGTGTTGGCGCGGCTGGGCCTGGCGGCCGAGCCGGTCTCCACGCAGGTCGTGCCGCGCGACCGGCACGCCGCGCTAGTGCAGGCGATCGCGCTGGCGGGTGCGGGGCTCGAGCGCCTCGCGACGGAGATCCGTCACCTCCAGCGCACCGAGGTCCGCGAGGCCGAGGAGCCGTTTCGCTCGGGTGAGCAGAAGGGCTCGAGCGCGATGCCGCACAAGCGCAACCCGATCACCACCGAGCGGATCTGCGGCCTGGCGCGCGTGCTGCGCGGGCACGCCCAGGCGGCGACGGAGAACGTCGCGCTGTGGCACGAGCGCGACATCTCGCACTCCGGCGCCGAGCGGGTGATCCTGCCCGACGCGACGATCGCGCTCGACTACATGCAGCACCTCGCGATCCGGGTCGTCCGCGGGCTCGTGGTGCACGAGGACCGGATGCGGGCCAACCTGGAGCTCACGCACGGGGCGCTGTTCTCCCAGCGCGTGCTGCTCGCGCTCATCGAGCAGGGGCGCAGTCGCGACGAGGCGTACCGGATCGTCCAGGAGGAGGCGCAGCGCGCGTGGGACACGGGGACGCACCTGCGTGAGCTGCTCGCCGCGCGCGACCTCGGGCTCGACCTCGACGCGATCTTCGACCTGGGCCACTACAGCCGCTTCGCCGGCCAGATCGTCGGACGGCTCGACGCGATCCCGGAGCTCGCGCCGGCCGCGGCCTGAGCGGCCGCCTCGGCCGAGCGCTTCGGGCCGGCCTTCGGCGACTGCCACACTGGTGCGGTGGAGGGACGCGCCGAGACCCGCGGGCGCGACGCGCGGCTGTCGCTCCCCGACGAGCTCTCGACGCGCCGGCTCGTGCGCCGGGCGCTCACCGTGGTGGCGATGCTCGCCGTCGTCGGTCTGGTCGCGGCGCTGGCGCCCGGCCTCGACGCGGTCCGCGCGCGCTTCGCCGACGCCCGGCCCGGCTGGCTGGTCGCCGCCGTCGCGCTCGAGCTCCTCTCCGGCGTGTCGTACGTCGCGATGTTCCGGCCGGTGTTCTGCCCGAGGATGTCGTGGCGGACGAGCTGGGAGATCGCTTGGTCGGAGCTGGCGGTCGGATCGCTGGTGCCCGCCAGCGGGGCGGGCGGCCTCGCGCTCGGCGCGTGGATCCTGCGCCAGGGCGGCATGCCCGGCGAGCAGATCGCGCGCCGCTCGGTCGCCTTCTTCCTGGTCAAGAGCTCGGTCAACTTCGCGGCGGTCGCGATCCTCGGGACCGTCATGGCGCTCGGGCTCGCCGGACCGCACCGCTCGCTACTGCTCACCGCGCTGCCGGCCGCGCTGTCGGCGCTGACGATCGCCGCCGTGGTCGGGGTGTCGCGGCTCGGCCCGGGAAGGGAGCCGGCGCCCGGCGCGGCGCGCCCGAGGCGATGGCTCGCGGCGGTCCGGCTCGCGGTGGTCGCGGGCGCGCGCGAGGCGGTCGCAATCGTCCGCTCGCGCAACGTGCTCGTCCTGGCCGGGGCGATCGGCTACTGGGCGTTCGACAACGCGGTGCTGTGGGCGACCTACCACGCGTTCGGCGCGAGCGTCCCGCTGACGGTCGTGCTCATGGGCTACCTGATCGGCCAGCTCGGCGGCCTGCTGCCGATCCCTGGCGGCGTCGGCGGCATCGACGGCGGGCTGATCGGGACGCTCATCGTCTACGGAGCGCCCGCGGCGGCGACCGCGGCCGCCGTGCTCGCCTACCGGGCGATCCTGTTCTGGCTGCCGCTCCTCATCGGCGGCATCGCGTTCGCGGCGCTGCGGCGCGGCCTCAACCAGCCCGAGCGGCCCGACCTGTGCCACCCGGTGCCCTCGCCCGTCGCCGCCGGCCGCTGAGGCTTCGGCTCAGGCGACGAGCGCCTCGAGCGCGCCCGACGCGCCGCGTCGCGGCGGCAGCGGTGGGCGTCGTAGGCCGCTGCTAGCCTGCGACGCATGCCGCCGACCGCCGCCGCTGACCTCCCTCTGATCGCCAGCGGCAAGGTCCGCGAGATGTACGACCTCGGCGACCGGATCCTCATGGTCGCGAGCGACAGGATCTCGACCTACGACGTCGTGCACCCGACGCCGATCCCGGGCAAGGGGGCGGTGCTCACCGGGCTGTCCGCGTTCTGGTTCGCCAAGACCGGCCACATCGTGGCCAACCACTACATCTCGGCCACGGACGGCGTCCCGGCCGACGTGCGCGGCCGCGCGATGGTGGTCAAGCGGCTGCGGATGCTGCCGGTCGAGTGCGTCGTGCGCGGCTACATCACCGGCTCGGGTTGGAAGGACTACCAGGCGACCGGCAGCGTCTCCGGAATCGAGCTGCCGCCCGGCCTGCGCGAGTCCGAGCGGCTGCCCACGCCGATCTTCACGCCCTCGACGAAGGCCGAGGAGGGCCACGACGAGGCGATCGACTTCGACACGGCGGCCGAGACCATCGGCGACCGCGAGCTGATGGGGCGGCTGCGCGACGTGTCGGTCGCGCTGTACGAGTTCGCGGCCGGGCACGCGCGCGAGCGCGGGGTGATCCTGGCCGACACGAAGTTTGAGTTCGGCCTCGACGACGCGGGGAAGCTCGTCGTCGGCGACGAGGTGCTGACACCCGACTCGTCGCGCTACTGGCCCGCCGACGGCTACGAGCCCGGCCGGTCGCAGCCGAGCTTCGACAAGCAGTACGTCCGCGACTGGGCGAGCGCGAGCGGCTGGGACAAGACGCCCCCCGCGCCGGCGATCCCCGCCGACGTCGTCGAGGGGACGAAGCGCCGCTACGAGGAGGCCTACGAGCGGATCACCGGCGAGCCGTTCGCCGACTGGATGGCGCGCACCACGGCATGAGGGCCCGGGTGCTCATCCGGCCGAAGGCGGGCATCCTCGACCCGCAGGGGATCGCTGTCGAGCGCGCGCTGCCGGCGCTCGGCTTCGGCGGCGTGTCGAACGTCCACGTCGGGCGGCTGATCGAGCTCGACGTGGAGGACCCGTCCTCGCTCGATGCGATGTGCCGGCGGCTGCTCGCCAACCCGCTGATCGAGGACTACGAGATCCTGGACGGGCGATCCGGTTGACGGCGGGGCGCGGCGCATGAGGGCCGGCGTCATCCGCTTCCCGGGGTCCTGCGACGAGGTCGACGCGCAGCTCGCCGCCGCGCGCGTGGGCGATGCGGTGCTGCTGTGGCACGCCGATCCCGACCTGCACGGCGTCGACGCCGTCATCGTCCCCGGCGGCTTCTCGTACGGCGACTACCTGCGCGTGGGCGCGATCGCGCGCTTCGCGCCGGTCATGGAGTCCGTGATCGCGTTCGCGCGCGAGGGCGGGCTCGTGCTCGGCATTTGCAACGGCTTCCAGGTCCTCTGCGAGGCCGGCCTGCTGCCGGGCGCGCTGCTGCCCAACGATCACCTGCGGTTCCGCTGCGCACAGGCCGAGCTCGAGGTCGTCAACATCGACACGCCGTTCACGCACGGCTGTGCCGTCGGCGAGCGGCTCTCGATCCCCGCCAAGCACACGACGGGGCGCTACTACGCGCCGCCCGAGGACCTCGAGCGCATGGAGGCGACCGGCCAGATCGTGCTGCGCTACGCGGCCGGGACCAACCCGAACGGGTCGCTGCGCGACATCGCGGGCGTGTGCAACGCCGACCGGAACGTGTTCGGGCTGATGCCGCACCCCGAGCACGCCGTCGACGAGCTGACCGGGGCCTCGGCCGACGGCCTCAAGATCTTCGCCTCGATGGCCGAGGCCGTGGATGGGCGCGTCGTCGCCTGAGGCCGGGGTCCTGCCGAGCGTCGAGGACGCGGTCGCCCTCGGCCTGACGCGGGCGGAGTACGACCTGATCCGCGACAAGCTCGGCCGGGCGCCCAACCAGGTCGAGCTGGCGATGTTCTCGCTGCTGTGGAGCGAGCACTGCGCCTACAAGCACTCCAAGCGGCTGCTGCGCACGCTGCCGACCGAGGGGCGCCACGTGCTGATGGGCCCGGGCGAGAACGCCGGCGCGGTCGACGTCGGCGGTGGCCTCGCGTGCGCGTTCAAGGTGGAGTCGCACAACCACCCGAGCGCGGTCGAGCCGTTCCAGGGCGCCGCCACCGGCGTCGGCGGGATCCTGCGCGACATCTTCGCGATCGGCGCACGCCCGATCGCCGTGCTCGACTCGCTTCGCTTCGGCGAGCCCGGGACCTCCGAGCGCTCGCGCTATCTGCTCGACCGCGCGGTCGCGGGCATCGGCCACTACGGCAACTCGATCGGCGTGCCGACCGTGGGCGGCGAGGTCTACTTCGAGGCGCCCTACGAGCACAACTGCCTGGTGAACGCGATGGCGCTGGGCCTGGGCTCCGCGGATCGGCTGATGCGCAGCGCGGCGGCCGGCGTGGGCAATGTCGTCGTCCTGTTCGGCGCCTCGACCGGCCGGGACGGGATCGGCGGCGCTTCGGTGCTGGCGTCCGCCGAGCTCGGCGAGGGCGACGAGGACAAGCGGCCGACGGTCCAGGTGGGCGATCCCTTCGCGGAGAAGAAGCTGCTCGAGTGCTCGCTCGAGCTGCTCGACCGCGGCCTGCTCGTCTCGCTGCAGGACCTCGGCGCCGCCGGGCTGACGTCGAGCGCCTCGGAGATGGCGTCGAAGGGCGGCGTCGGGATCGACCTCGACGTGTCGCGCGTGCCGCTGCGCGAGGCCGGCATGGAGCCCTTCGAGATCATGGTGTCCGAGTCCCAGGAGCGGATGCTGTGCGTGTGCGCGCCGGAGCGCCTGGACGAGGTGCTCGCGGTGTGCGCGAAGTGGGAGGTCCACGGGACCGCGATCGGCGAGGTCACGGCCAGCGGCCAGATGCGGATCTTCGACGGCGACCGGCTCGTCGGCGACATGCCGGTGGCCGCGCTCGTGGACGACTGCCCGCTCTACGACCTCGAGCCCGAGCGCCCCCGCGGGCCGCTGTACCCGCCCCCGGTGCCGCTGCTCGCGCCCGACGTCGAACCGACCGAGGCGCTGCTCGCGCTGCTGCGCTCGCCGAACATCGCCTCGCGGCTGCCGCTGTTCCGTCAGTACGACTGGCTCGTGCAGTCGCGGACGGTCCGCCGCCCCGAGGAGGCCGACGCGGCGGTCCTGCTGCTGCCGGACGGCGCCGCGCTCGCGGTGTCGATCGACGGCAGCGGGCGACGGGTCGCGGCCGACCCGTACCGGGGCACCGTCGAGGTCGTGCTCGAGTGCGCGGCGAACCTCGCGTGCGTGGGTGCCGAGCCGCTCGGCGTCACGAACAACCTCAACTTCGGCAACCCCGAGAAGCCGCACGTCGCGTGGCAGCTGGCCGAGGCGGTGCGCGGCCTCGGCGACGCATGCCGGGCGCTCGACACGGCGGTCGTCGGCGGCAACGTCTCCCTCTACAACGAGGGTGCCGCCGGCCCGATCTATCCCACGCCGGTCGTCGGGATGGTCGGGCGCCTGCCCGACGCGCGGCGCGCGGGCCGGCTCGGCTTCGCGCGCGCGGGGGACGCGGTCGCGATCGCGGGCGACTTCCGTCCCGCGCTCGGCGCCGGCGAGCTCGCGAAGCTGTGCGGCGAGCCGCTGCCCGACGGGCTGCCCGAGGTCGACGTCGCCGCGGTGCGGGCGGCGATCGAGGCGGTTCGCGACGCCGTTCGCGACGGGCTGCTCTCGAGCGCCCACGACATCGCCGAGGGCGGCGTCCTCGTCGCGGTGGCCGAGTGCTGCCTGGCCGGCGGGTTCGGCGCCACGCTCGACCTCGGCCCGAGCGAGGAGCCGCAGGTGCGGCTGTTCGGCGAGGGCGCGGGCGGGTTCGTGGTGTCAGGGCAGCGCGCGGCGCTCGAGGAGCTGTCGGCGCGCGTGCCGCTCGCCATGCTCGGCGAGGTCGGCGGCGAGGCGCTGTCGGTCCGCGTCGCCGGCCACGAGGTCACGGTCGGGCTGGCCGAGCTGCGCGCGGCCCACGCGGAGCTCGAGCGCTTCTTCCCCTGAGCGGCGCGCGCCGGCACTTGACCGGTGCCCGCCGCCGGGACTAGGTTCGCGGCAGGATCGACCCCGGGCGAACGGCCCTCGCGGGGGCCGGAGGGAGGCGGCATGAAGGTCTTCATCTCCGTCGACATGGAGGGCACGAGCGGCCTCGAGCGGCTCGAGGAGATCTTCCGCGGCTTGCCCGGGTTCGACCGGTTCCGCCGGCTCATGGCCGGCGACGCCAACGCCGTGGTGCAGGGCGCGCTCGAGGGCGGCGCCGACGAGATCGTCGTCAGCGACTCGCACGGCTACATGTGCAACATCAACCCCGACGACCTCGCCCCCGGCGTGCGTCTCAAGCGCGGCCAGCTCCGGCGGCGTTGGTGCCAGATGAAGGGCTTCGACGAGGGGTTCGACGCGGTGCTGCTCGTCGGCTTCCACGCGAAGGCCGGAAACGCCGACGCGATCCTCAGCCACACCTGGATCACGAGCTTCCTCGACGTCCGCGTGAACGGCCAGTCGGTGCCCGAGCCGTCGCTCAACACGTGGCTCGCGGGCGCGTTCGGCGTCCCGGTGGTGATGCTCTCGGGCGACGATCATGTCATCCGCGAGGCGCGGCCGGTCCTCGGCGACATCCCGTACGCCCAGGTGAAGACCTCGACGGGCTACTTCAGCGGCGAGCATCTGCCGCTCGACGAGAGCCGGCGGCTGCTGCGCGAGACGGCCCGCGCCGCGGTCGCCGAAGCCGGTGGGATCGCCCCCGTGCGGTGCGAGCTTCCGGTCACGATCGAGCTCGACCTCTCCCCGGATCCGGTCGAGGCGACGCCGGTCGGCGCCCGCACCGACGACAACGAACGGTTCGTGGATCGCGCGTGGGGGACGGAGCCGCTGAGCGACGTGGACCTCGTGCTGCTGACCCACCCGCACGTCACGTCCCCGCGGCGTGGGACGGTCTCGTTCACCTGCGACGACTATCCGACCGCCTACGCGACCCTGCACTCGATCCTCATGGAGGTCTACGAGCGCGACATCGAGAACCTCATCGACGTCGTGGCCACGCCCGCCGACTACGGGCGTCCCGACCTCGAAGGCCTCATCGGCGATCACCCCGAGACCGAGCGCCGCGAGAAGGCCGTCCGCTAGCGGGCAGCCCTCGCCCGCGAGCCCGGAAGCCGCCGAACCCGCTGCTACCCTCAGGCGCGTCGCCCCGTCTGTGGCGGCCCCCCATGACGGAACCACAGCCTCCCCTCGACGAGCGCGACGGCCCTCGAGACGAGTGCGGGGTGTTCGGGATCTACGGGCCCGAGCATGACGTCGCTCGCCTCGCCTACTTCGCGCTGTATGCCCTGCAGCATCGCGGGCAGGAGTCCGCCGGCATCGCCGCAGCGGAGGACGGTGGCTACATCATCACGCAGCGCGCGCTGGGCCTGGTCTCGCAGGTCTTCAAGGAGCACGACCTCCGCGCGCTCAACGGCGACCTCGCCATCGGCCACGTGCGCTACTCGACCACGGGGTCGAACGAGTGGGAGAACTCCCAGCCGGTGCACCGCAGCGACGGCACCGGCGGCAACCGGCGTGAGATCGCCCTCGCGCACAACGGCAACCTCACCAACGCCGTCGAGCTGCACTCCCAGCTCCGCGAGCGGGGCGTCACGTTCACCTCCACGTCGGACTCCGAGATCGTCGCCGCTCTGCTGGCGACGCATCCGGCGGACGACATCGAGGACGCGATCGCCGACGTCATGCCGCGCCTGCAGGGCGCCTTCTCGATCGTGGTGATGACGAAGAGGCGCGTGTACGCGTTCCGCGATCCGGCCGGCGTGCGGCCGCTCGTGCTCGGCCAGCTCGGCACCCGCTACTGCGTCGCCAGCGAGACGTGCGCCTTCGACATCATCGGCGCGGAGCGGCTGCGCGACGTCGCGCCCGGCGAGCTGGTGTCGCTCGGCACCGACGGCATCCGCACGCGCCGGATCGTCGAGGGCGGGCGCGAGGCGTTCTGCGTCTTCGAGTACATCTACTTCGCGCGCCCGGACTCGCGCATGGGCGGCGACGCGCTGCAGGCCGCGCGGGGGCGGATGGGCGAGATCCTCGCGCGCGAGGCGCCCGCGCCGGACGCCGATCTCGTCATCGCCGTGCCCGACTCCGGCAACGCCGCCGCGCGCGGGTTCGCCCGCGCCGCCGCCCTGCCACAGGACGACGGCCTGATCAAGAACCGCTACGTCGCGCGGACGTTCATCCAGCCCGGCCAGGAGCTGCGCCGCCACGGCCTGCGGATGAAGTTCAACCCGCTGCCGGAGATCGTCGGCGGCAAGCGCCTCGTCGTGGTCGACGACTCGATCGTGCGTGGCAACACGACCCGGCAGATCGTGCAGATGCTGCGCGACGCCGGCGCGCTCGAGGTCCACATGCGGATCTCGGCGCCGCCGATCAAGCACCCGTGCCACTACGGCATCGACATGTCCTCGCGCGACGAGATGATCGCCCACGACCGCACGGTCGAGGACGTCGCCGCCGAGCTCGGCGCCGACTCGCTCGCGTACCTGTCGCTCGACGGCGTCTACGAGGCGGTGCGCGGCGACGCGAGCCGCCATTGCGACGCCTGCTTCTCGGGCCGCTACCCCCTGGCCGGCAGCGAGGAGGCGAACGACAAGTTCGCCTTCGAACGCTCGCTGCCGCTGGTCAGGGCGTAGACCCCCGACTGCCAGGGTCCGCTCCGGCGGGGGCCGCCCCCCAGCGTCCCCGCCGGTCCTGCGTGCGGACCGTCGATCCGTTCGCGGGTTGGTGCGCCCGCCGGGTCGATCGACTCATCCCCCTACGTCGTCGGTCCCGATCCGGTGCGCGCGCCCTCGGCTCGCGCTCCCTCCGGTGCGGGACCCTTGGCTCGTGTGACGCGGCGAGCCTCTCGCACCGCGGGTGCGCGTGGTGTGAACGTCGGCACACAACGTCGCATTCCGCACGAGTGGCGTTGTATGACCGCTTCGCGGCGAATCCGTTCCGTCTCTGCTCTGGCGGCCGCCGCCCGGGGCCGGCGCCGCCGGGCGCGCCGCTATGGTCGGGCGGCCCCATGGAACCAGCCCTGACCGCCCTGCGCGAGCACTTCGGCTTCACCGCCTTCCGCCCCGGCCAGGCCGAGGCGGTCGCCGCGGCGCTCGACGGCCGTGACCTGCTCGTGGTGATGCCCACCGGGGCCGGCAAGTCGCTGTGCTACCAGCTGCCCGCGCTGCTGCGCGAGGAGCTGACGCTGGTCGTCTCGCCGCTGGTGTCGCTGATGCAGGATCAGGTGGAGGCGCTCGAGCGCGCGGTCCCCGGCGCCGCTGCGGTCGTCAACGCCCAGCAGGACGCGGCCGCGAACCGCGCCGTCCTCGCGCGCGCGGCCGCGGGCGAGCTCAGGCTGCTCTACGTCGCCCCCGAGCGCTTCTCCTCACCGGGCTTCCTCGCGGCCGTGCGCGGCATCGACGTCGGCCTGTTCGTCGTCGACGAGGCGCACTGCGTCTCGCAGTGGGGCCACGACTTCCGGCCCGACTACTTCCGCCTTGGCGACGCCGCGCGGTGGCTTGGGGCACAGGCGATCGTCGCCTCGACCGCCACCGCCACGCCGCAGGTGGCCGCCGACATCGCGGCCCGCCTCGGGCTGCGCGATCCGGTGCGGGTGACCACCGGCTTCGACCGCCCGAACCTGTCGTTCGCGGTCGTGCCCTGCCGCGGACCGGCCGACAAGCGCGCGCGGCTGGCGGCCGCGCTGGCGGAGCCGGACGCGCTGCCGGCGATCGTCTACGCCGGCACGCGGGTGGAGACCGAGCGCGTCGCGGCCGACCTCACCGGTGCGCTCGGCGTGGAGGTCGTCGCCTACCACGCCGGCCTGCCGCGCGAGGCGCGCGCGGAGGCCCAACGGCGCTTCATGGGCGGCGACGTCCGAGTCGTCGTGGCGACGAACGCCTTCGGCATGGGTGTCGACAAGGCGGACGTGCGGACGGTCGCGCACGCCAGCGTGCCGGGGTCGGTCGAGGCCTACTACCAGGAGGCGGGCCGCGCCGGACGCGACGGCCGCCCGGCGCGGGCGCTGCTGCTGGCCGAGGCGCGCGACAAGGGCCTGCACGTCTTCTTCATCCAGCGCGCCGAGGTCGACGACGCGGCGATTGCCCGGGTGGCCGAGCACCTCGCCGCGGCGGCGGGGACGCTGCCGCTGGGGGAGGCCGGCGGCACGTACGACGTGGGGATCGACGAGCTCGGCGACGACGCCGAGCAGGTGCGCGCGATCGTCGGTCACCTCGCGCGCGCGGGCGTGATCCGGCCGGCGCCGGCCCCGATCGACCGCGTCCGCGGCCGGCTGGAGGGACCGTTCGACGGCCGCGCCCGCGCGGCGTGCCGGTCATCGGCGGGCGAGGCGCAGCGCGTGCGCTGGCGCCAGTACCGCTCGGTGTGGGCGTTCGTCGAGCGCGACGCGTGCCGGCGCGAGACGATCCTCCGTCACTTCGGGGACCGCGCGCCGCACGAGCCGGCCGTGCCGTGCTGCGACGTCTGCGCGCCCGACCTGGTGCCGGCCGTGCCGGGGGCGGTGGCGTTCGGCGCGGCGGCCGGCGGCGACCTCGACGCCGCGATCGCCGAGGTCGTGGCCACCGCCAACCCGTCCGTCGGGCGCACGCGCGCGGTCGAGATTCTCCGCGGCGGGCGCTCGCAGGCGCTGCGACGCAACGCGTACGACGGCCTGCCGCTGTACGGGGCGTTCGCGCACCTCAGCGGCGCGGAGGTGCTCGAGCGCGTCGACGCGATGCTGGCCGACGGGCGGCTGCGGTCGACCGGCGGCGCCTACCCGAAGCTGCGGGTGACCGCGGCCCGCGCGGCATGAGCGCGCGCGTCGGCGTCCTCGCCTCGGGGCAGGGCACCAACCTCCAGGCGCTGCTCGACATGGTCCACGGCCGCGAGGTCGAGGTGGTCGCGGTCGCGTCGGACCAGCCCGGCGCGCCGGCGCTCGAGCGCGCCGCCCGCGCGGGGGTCCCGGCGCGCGTGTTCGAGGCCTCCGCGTTCGCCGGGCGTGCCGCCCGCGACGCGGCGATCGCCGCCTGGCTGGACGAGCGCGAGGTGGAGCTCGTCGTGCTCGCCGGTTACATGGCGATCCTCGACGACGCGTTCCTCGAGCGGTTCGCGGGGCGGGTCGTGAACGTGCACCCGTCCCTGCTGCCTGCGTTCCCAGGCTTGCACGCGATCGAGCAGGCCCTGGCCTACGGGGTCAAGGTCTTCGGCGTCACCGTGCACTTCGTCGAGCCGGGCGCCGTCGACAGCGGCCCGATCATCCTGCAGGGAGCCGTCGAGCTGCTCGACGTCACCGAGCCGGACGAGGTGCTCGCCGCCCTGCGGCCACTGGAGCATCGCCTGCTGCCCGAGGCCGTGGCGCTGCTCGCGGCCGGCGCCGTCCGCCGCGACCCGGATCACTCGCGCCGCGTGATCGTCGACCGGCCGGCGCTCGCCGGCGCGCGCCGCGGCGCGCGCGGCGGCTAGAACTCGTCCTCCTCCTCGTCGCGCTCGGGATCGTCGAACGCCGCCGGGTCCTCGCCGCCCGCGGCGTCGTCGGTGTCCTCCCAGTCGCCCGCCGTCTCCTCGATCGGGTCGTTCTCCTCGGCGCGGGCCTCGGCCTCCTTCCTGGAGTCGTCGATGTGCTCGTCGAGGCGCTCGAGGCGCTCCTCGAGCTCGTCGCCCGTTCGCTCGAGATCTCGTTCCGGTTCGGTTGCGCTGTGCTCCATCAGGGTCCCCTTGGGTCGCGATCAGGCGCGTCGCTCCCGGGTGTTCCCAGCCCGGTGAGGTTCCGAACCCGCGGCGCGCGGGAGGGCCGCTCGCCGGTCGCTTGACTATCCTCGGGCGATCGCCGAGCCGTCTTCCACTCGCGGGCAGGACCTCCTCACCGAGCCCGGCGGGGTCCGCATCCGGCGCGCGCTGCTCTCGGTGTCGGACAAGCGCGGCGTTGTCGACTTCGCCCGCGGGCTCGCCGAGCTCGGGATCGAGATGGTGTCCACCGGCGGCACGGCGCGCGAGCTGCAGGCCGCCGGGATCGACGTCCGCGGGATCGACGAGCTCACCGGCTTTCCCGAGATGCTGGACGGCCGGGTCAAGACGCTGCACCCCAAGCTCTACGCGGGCCTGCTGGCCGTCCGCGACAACCCCGAGCACATGCGCGCGGCGGCCGAGCACGGCGTCGAGTTCATCGACCTCGTCTGCGTGAACCTCTATCCGTTCGAGCGCACGTCGGGCCGGCGCGGCGTCAGCGACGCCGAGGTCGTCGAGGACATCGACATCGGCGGCCCGGCGATGATCCGGGCGGCGGCCAAGAACCACCCGTTCACCGCGGTGGTCACCGGTCCCGAGAGCTACGACGCCGTGCTCGAGGAGCTGCGCATGGGCGAGGGCACGCTCTCGCTGCCGACCCGCGAGTGGCTCGCCGCCGAGGCGTTCTCGTACACCGCGCGCTACGACACCGCGATCTCCCGCTGGTTCGCCGAGAAGGGCGAGGACTTCCCCCAGCTCCACGTTCGCGCGTACGAGAAGGTCACGGACCTGCCCTACGGCGAGAACCCGCACCAGCGCGCCGCCTTCTACGCCCAGGTCGGGGCGCGCGCGCACGTGCTCTCGCAGGTCCGCCAGCACCACGGCAGGCAGATCTCGTACAACAACATCCTCGACCTCGACGCGGGGCGTACGTTGCTGCGGGACCTGCCCGAGTCGGCGGCGTGCGCCATCGTCAAGCACAACAACCCGTGCGGGGCCGCCATCGGGGACACGCCGCTCGAGGCTTACCGCCGCGCGCTCGCGTGCGACCCGCTCAGTGCCTTCGGCGGCATCGTCGTCCTGAACCGCCCCGTCGACCGCGCGACCGCCGAGGCGCTCGCCGAGCACTTCCTCGAGGTGGTCTTCGCGCCCGGCTACGAGGACGGCGCGCTCGAGGCCCTCGCCGTCCGGCGGGACCTGCGGATCCTCGAGGACCAGGAGCGCCGCGAGCCGCTGCTCGGCGAGAAGGCGGTCCGGCAGGTCACGGGCGGCCTGCTCGTCCAGGATCGCGACCTCGTCAGCGCCGACCGCGAGTACATGGACGTCGTCACCGGCCGCGCACCGACGGACCGGGAATGGGCCGACCTGCTGTTCGCCTGGCGGCTGTGCGCGCACGTACGGTCGAACGCGATCGTGCTTGCGAAGGACGGCGCGACCGTCGGGATCGGTGCCGGGCAGATGAGCCGCATCGACTCCGTCCGGCTGGCGCTCGAGAAGGCCCGCACCGACCTGACCGGCGCCGTGCTCGCCTCCGACGCGTTCTTCCCCTTCGCCGACGGCCCGGAGCTGGCCATCGAGGCGGGCGTCGCGGCGATCGTGCAGCCTGGCGGCTCAGTGCGCGACAGCGAGGTCGTCGCCGCGGCGGACGCGGCCAACGTGGCGATGGTCGTCACCGGCCGCCGGCACTTCCGCCACTGATGGCTGCCGTCGAGCGCCACGGCTCCGGGGGCGCCTGGGAGGCGCCGGTCGGCTACTGCCGCGTGATTCGCGCGGGCGACCTCGTGGTCGTCGCCGGCACCACGGCGACCACGGTCGACGGCGCGATCGCCGGCGTCGGCGACACGTACACCCAGATGCGCCAGACGCTCGAGAACATCGAGGCCGCGCTCGCTCGCGTGGGGGCCACGTTGGCGGACGTCGTCCGCACGCGGGTCTATCTCACCGGCGAGGCGAACTTCGACGGCTTCGCGCGCGCACACGCCGAGGCCTTCGGCGAGATCCGGCCGGTCAACACGACCGTCGTCGTGGCGGCGCTGGCCGATCCGCGGATGCTGGTCGAGGTCGAAGTCGACGCGTACGTCGGCCCCGGCCGCTGAAGCCCCGCACCTCGCGGGTCCGTCCGGTCCGTATCGCAGCATGCCGCGCCCGTGCCCGGCGCCACCCGCTCCACCTCGTCCGCCAGCCTGCGGGCGTGGCAGCGCGACGCGCTCGTGGCAATGCGCTCATGGATGTCCGGTTCGTTCCTCGTCGCCGCCGCGCCGGGCGCCGGCAAGACGCGGCCCGCGCTGGAGGTCGCGCGCACGCTGCTGCGCGAGCGGGCGGTCCAGCGCGTCGCCGTGGTCTGCCCGACCACGCCGCTGACGCGGCAGTGGGCGGCCGCCGCCGCGCGGCTCGGCGTCCACCTGGTGCCGAACGCGGGCACCCTGCGGCCGCCGCGAGAGTTCCAGGGCGTCGCCGTCACGTACGCCCGCGTCGCGTCGGTGGCCGAGCGCTGGGTGCGCCAGTGCGGAGCCGGGACGCTCGTCATCGCCGACGAGGCGCACCACCTCGGCGACGAGCTCGCCTGGGGCGCGGGGTTCGCGACCGCGTTCGGCCCGGCCACGCGCTGGCTGCTGCTGTCGGGGACGCCGTTCCGCTCCGACGCGACACCGATCCCCGGCGTTCGCTACGACGACGGCGTGGCGGTGCCCGACGTGTCCTACACGTACGCCGCCGCGGTCCGCGACGGCATCTGCCGTCCGGTCACGTTCGTCCCGTACGACGGCGTGCTGCAGTGGCGCAGCGGCGAGGACGTCGTGGAGGCGTCGTTCGCCGACGCCGTCGTGGCGCGCGAGGCGAGCCGCCGTTACCGCACGGCGATCTCGGTCGACCTTCCCGATGGGCTGCCACGCATCCTTGCGCAGGCCCACGACAAGCTCGAGGAGGTCCGCGCGGGCGGACACCGCGACGCGGGCGGGCTCGTCGTCGCCGCGGACGGCGCCCACGCGCGCGCGATCGCGACGATCCTCGGGGAGGTGACCGGCAGGGCGCCGACCGTCGTCCTGCACACCGACGCGCGCGCCGCCGAGAAGCTCGCCGCGTTCACGCGCTCGACCGAGCGGTGGATCGTCGCGGTGAACATGGTCAGCGA
The DNA here is from genome assembly GCA_036259975.1 of Solirubrobacteraceae bacterium. Lineage (GTDB taxonomy): Bacteria > Actinomycetota > Thermoleophilia > Solirubrobacterales > Solirubrobacteraceae > JAOPZW01. The sequence continues at coordinate 18,968 of DATAAR010000009.1, forward strand.
GGGCGTCGACATCCCCCGCCTGCGCGTCGGCGTGTACGCGACCGCCGCGAAGACGCCGCTCGTGTTCCGCCAGATCGTCGGCCGTTTCGTGCGCACGCTGCCCGGCCGCCCGGCCGACATGAGCTGGCTGTACCTACCGGGCGACCCGGTGCTGCAGAGCCACGCGCGCGACGTCGAGCGTGAGCTGCGCCACGTCCTCCGGCCGCCGCCCGAGCGCGATCCGCTTGCCGTCGACGAGCCCGGCGCGGTGCTCGAGACCGAGCGCTCCGAGGCGCCGGCGTTCGTGCCGGTCGCGGCGGACGTCTCGCCTCAGCTGTCCCTGTTCCGCGCGGCGCCCGCGCCGGTCGGCGGCGCGGCGGCAGTGCCGGTCCACGCCGCCGTCGTGGCGCCGGGCACAGCCGCCCAGCGCGCGGTCGCGGAGCCCGAGCGGCCGGCATTCGAGCGGCGCGGGCTGCTGCGCGACAAGCGCCACCGCCTCGTCGCGGACCTGCGCCGGCGCGACGGCCGCAGCCACGCGGAGATCAACCGCTGGCTGAACGTCTCGACCGGCGTGCGCCGCGTCGACGACGCCTCGATCGCCCAGCTCGAGCAGTCCATCGAGCTGCTGCTCGGCGCGCTCAGCGGACGGGCGCGCCGCTGAGCGGCCGCGTCCCCTCGCTCAGGCGGCGGCCGGCTCCGTCGCGCCCGGTCCGGGCTCGAGGCGCACGTCGCGGGCGTCGAGCTGCGCGCCGCAGCGCCCGCACGCGAAGCGGTCGTTCACCTCGCCGCCGCAGTCGCGGTGGCGGACGACCTGCGGCGGCCCCGCCGGCTGCGCGTAGTAGTGGTCGCCCCACTGCATCAGCGCCACGAGCGGGCGCCAGAGGTCGCCGCCCTTGTCGGTGAGGCGGTACTCGAAGCGCTCGGGGCGCTCGTGGTAGCGGTGACGCTCGAGGACGCCCTCGTCGACGAGGCGCCCGAGCCGGTCGGACAGCACGTTGCGTGCGATGCCGAGGTCGCGCTGGAACTCGTCGAAGCGCCGCACGCCGGCGAAGGCGTCGCGGATGACCAGCAGCGTCCAGCGGTCGCCGAGCACCTCGAGCGCGCGCGCGACGGAGCAGTTCTGGTCCTCGTAGGTCCGCGGCAGCATCGGCGACCGAGTGTAGCCGGATTGGTTGCGTGACAAAACGCGGGGACGCGCCAGTACCCCCGGGGAGACTCGAACTCCCATCTGCCGGCTTAAAAGGCCGCCGCTCTGCCATTGAGCTACGGGGGCCGCGTCATGGTAGGCGCCCCGGGCGGCGGTGCGAACGTGGCGTGCGGAAGTACCCCCAGCGGGATTCGAACCCGCGATCTCCGCCTTGAAAGGGCGGCGTCCTGACCGCTAGACCATGGGGGCCCGGCCACCGATCATAGGTCGCCCGGTCCCCGGGCGGGCCACGGCCGCTCAGATCGAGCGCGTCAGCCCGCCGTCGACGACGAGCGTCTCGCCGGTGACGTAGGCCGCCCGCGCCGAGCACAGGAACGCCGCCGCGGCGGCCATCTCCTCCGGCGTGCCCATGCGCCCGGCGGGCACGTCGCGCGCCGCGGCGGCCTCGGCCTGCTCGCGCGAGCCGCTCAGCGAGTACGCCCGCTCGGTGGCGATCCGGCCGGGCAGCACCGTGTTCAGCGTGACGCCGTCGCCGGCGACCGCGCGCGCCAGCGTCTTGAACGCCGCGATCATCGACGTGCGGTGGGCGTTGGAGAGCATGAGGTTCGCGATCGGCTCGCGCACGCTCGTGCTCGCCACGTTCACGATGCGCCCGAAGCCGCGCTCGCGCATGCCGGGCATCACGAGCTCGACGAGCGCGATCTGTGCGAGCACGAGCGTCCGGTACGCGGCCTCCCACTGCGCGCGCGTGAAGGCCAGCGGATCGGGGTTGGCGGGCGGTCCACCGGTGTTGCAGACGAGGATCTCGACCGGCCCCAGCGCGTCCTCGACCGTCGCGACGAACCCGGGCACGGCGTCGAGGTCGGCGCTGTCGAGCACGAAGCCGGTCGCGCCGATCTCCTCGGCCGCGGCGTCGATGTTCTCTCGCGTCCGCGAGCTGATCGCCACGCGGGCGCCCTCGCGCGCGAGCTCGGCGGCGATCGCCTTGCCGATGCCCTGCGAGGCGCCGGTGACGAGCGCGACCCTGCCGTCGATTCCGAGGTCCATGCGCCGAGGCTATATCGCGCGCGCCGCGAGCCCGCGGTCGCGCGCCAGGCGCGCGCACCACGCCGCGAACAGCGCGACGCCGAAGACCGCGCCGAGCCAGTGCACGCCGATGACGACCGCCAGCACGCTCGGCAGTCCCGCGAGGGCGGCCCCGACGAGGGTGGCGCCAACCGGCAGCCGCAGGACCCGCGCCGTCACGAGCGCGCACAGCAGCCACGCGCCGGGGCCGGCGAGCCAGCCCCAGTCGGCGAAGAACGAGCGCGGGAGGGCGATCGCGAGGGCAACGGAGAGCAGCGCGACCGACAGCCCCTGCACGGCCGCCGCGCGCCACAGCACGGTCCGATCCATGCCCGGATTGTGGCGCACGGCGGTTCACCGGGTCACGAACGACGGGGCTCGGAGCGTCTCTAGGACATGCAGCCGCAACGCCGCTCCGACGTCCTGCCGCTCGCCGCCGCCCTCGTCACCGTCGCCCTGTGGGCGTCGGCGTTCGTCGGCATCCGCGCCGCCGGCCGCGACCTGTCGGCGGGTCCGCTCTCGCTCGGACGCCTGCTCGTCGGCGGCGCGGCGCTCGGGCTGCTCGTCCTCGCCCGCCGCGAGGCGCTGCCCGCTCGCGGCGACACCGGGCACCTGCTCGCCTGCGGCCTGCTGTGGTTCGGCGCGTACAACGTCCTGCTGAACGCGGCCGAGCAGCGGGTCGACGCGGGCACGGCCGCCATGCTCGTCAACGTCGGGCCGCTGCTCATCGCGCTCCTCGCCGGCGTCCTGCTCGGCGAGGGCTTCCCGCGGTCGCTGCTCGCGGGCTGCGCGGTCGCGTTCGCCGGCGCGGCGGTGATCGGCTGGGCGACGTCCGAGCGCGGCGTCGGCGCGGGCTGGGGCACGGCGATGTGCCTGGCCGCGGCCGCCGCGTACGCCGGAGGCGTCGTGGCGCAGAAGCCGCTGCTCGAGCGCACCTCCGGGCTGCAGGTGACGTTCCTGGCCTGCCTGATCGGCGCGTTCGCCTGCCTGCCGTTCGGGCCGGGGCTCGTGCGCGAGGCCGGCGACGCCTCGACGTCGGCGATCGCGTGGACCGTCTACCTCGGCATCGTCCCGACCGCGATCGGCTTCACGACGTGGGCCTACGCGCTCAAGCGCACGAGCGCGGGCAAGATGGGCGCGACCACGTATCTCGTCCCGCCGCTCGCCGTGCTGATGGGCTGGTCGATGCTCGGCGAGACGCCGCCCGCGCTCGCGCTGCTCGGCGGCGCGCTGTGCCTGGCCGGCGTTGCGGTGACCCGCGAGGCGCGCTTCACCCGGCGCCGCGCGCCCCGCCGGCTGACGGAGGCCGAGGGCACGGCCGCGGGGCACTAGCCTGTTACGCGGGCCTGGGCGGTTAGCTCAGCTGGTGAGAGCGCCCGCCTTACAAGCGGGAGGTCGCAGGTTCGAGCCCTGCACCGCCCACTCCGCGAAGACCCTGCTCCAGCAGGGTCTTCGTGTCGGGCGCCCCGGTGTCGCCGCCGGTGCCCAGGTCAGCGGAGCGGGCACTAAGGGCACTGGCGTTGCCCGCTCTGCGTCGCGCCGACCGCTGCGCGGGCGATCTCGACCGCAACGGTTTGCGCATCTCGGGATCGCCGGGTCCCTGCGCGCGATCCGCGGAAACCGCCACGCCGACGAGAGCGCGATGGCGGCGGTTGTGGAGACCTTCGCGTACGAGGACGCGTGGCCCGGCTTCCTCGCCGTCGCGCGCGCTGGTCATGGTCCGCGAGCGCAAGTTCTGCGGCGAGGAGCGGGGCGGCTTCAGGCGGCTCCTGGACGAGCGCGGGTTCGACGCGCGGTCGTGTGCGAGGCGCTGGCGTTGGCGGCACGCGAGATCGACCGCATGCCGGGCGACCCCAATCTGCCGGCGCTGGAGCCGGTCATCATCGGGCTGCCGCCCATTCGACCCGCGGCTGTGGGCGCCGGGGCGGAGCCTGCCTGCGGCCGTGCGCGTCGGAGACGTGCCAGGCGGCTACCGCGCGCAGCGGTACATCGGGCTCGTGCGCGAGGCGATCATCGAGACCCTGGACGTGGAGCAGCTCACCGACCGGATGATCGAGCGGTTGAGGCCCGGCGACCACGAGCGACGTTCCGTGCGCAACGAGGTGCGCCGCTATGTGTCGGCCTACGTCAGAGCCCCGAGAGGCTTCGGTGAGGTGGCGGTGCCCGCGACGGCCGAGGACGACGCCGACGCGTAGTACCCGCCGCCCGGCACGCGAGGGGCCTGAGGACCAGCGATCCCCCGCGGGTGCGGGATCGCTGGGCACGCGGCTGAGCGAAGGAGGCAACGCCAGGCGAGCCGTGCCCGGTAGCGGCGCCGCGCACCCTCCCCCCGGCCCTGCCGGCGTGGGCTTGCACCCGCCCCGGCGCGCCAACCCGGTGTTCCAGCATGAGCCTCTGCTTGCTGATTAGCTAGGGTATTAGCTAACAGCAAACCCCCCGGCCAGGCAGGAGGACCGATTGCCCTTCGCGGACCGAGGACCGGTCAGGCTCTACTACGAGAGCAGGGGGCGCGGCCCCGCCGTGCTGCTCGTCATGGGCCTCGGGATGACGCTGACGGCGTGGTGGCGGACCGTCCCCGTCCTCGCCGAGTCCTTCCGCGTGCTCGCCTTCGATAACCGCGGCATCGGCCGCAGCGAGCCGTCGGCCCTGCCGTACTCCTTGGGCGACATGGCCGACGACGCGATCGCGGTCCTCGACGCGGCCGGCGAGGACGCCGCCCACGTGTACGGGATCTCGCTCGGCGGGATGGTCGCCCAGCAGATCGCGCTGCGCCACCCCGACCGCCTCCGCGCGCTCGTCCTCGGCGCGACCACGGCGGGCGGATCGCGCGCGATTCCGCCGCGCGAGCCTGCCCTGTCGTTCTTCGCGCGGGCGGTCGCGATGGGGCCGGAGGAGACCGTCTGGGCCTCGGTCCCGTACATCTACGCCGAGCGGACCCGTCGCCGGCACGCCGACCGCATCGCGCAGGACATCGCGCGCCGGGTGCGGTTCCCGACGGATCCCGTCGCCTACGGCCGCCAGCTCGCCGCCGCGGTCGCGCACATGACGGCGGCGCGCCTGGACCGGATCGCCGCCCCGACGCTCGTCGTGCACGGCGAGGAGGACCCGGTCGTGCCGGCGGACAACGCGCGCGTGATCGCGAGCTGCATCCCCGGTGCGCAGCTGCGGCTGTGGCCCAACGCCGGACACTTCTACCCCACCGACGAGCCGCGGGCGGACCGCGAGATCGCCCGCTTCCTCGAGCGCCACTCGCACCGCCGCCGGGCCGTCGGCGTCGCGATGCCGCGCGTGCGGGTCCCGGGCCGGTGCCGGGCGCGCGCCCGCCGGACCGCGGACCTGGTGCTCGCGCGAACCGAGGCGGTCCTCAGGGCGCTCGTCCCGCTGCGCTTCCCGATCCCGCGCTATGGGCGCCTCACCGCCGAGCAGGTGCTGCGCCGCCTCGACCGGCTCTCGACCGCGGATCTCGAGCGCGTGCGGCGGCGGGAGCGCGAGGAGCGCGAGCGCAAGACGATCCTGCAGGCAATCGACCGGCGCCTCGACTGATCTCCGCTGGCGGACGCGCCCGGGCCGGGCATCGCGCCGCGTCTCTTATTCGGCCCGTTCGGCGAGGCGGTCGAGCAGCGGCGCCTGCCCGGACAGGATCCGCTCGCGCGCCTCGTCGAGCATGAACCGCGCGGCGCGGTCGACCTCGGGGAACTCGCGCATCGTCCCCGACCGCGGCGGCCACTCGACGGTGAAGGTGTTCGAGCGGATCGCGTCGGGGTTGGCGTCGCCGGCGAGCGCCCACGCGGTGACCACCTTGCCGGCGCGCTGGCGCACGTCCCCGAGATCGACGGGCTCGCCGTCGGGCGGCGGCGTGCCGAGCTCCTCGGCGAACTCGCGGCGCGCAGGCGCGCGCGTCCTCGCCCTCCTCGTGCTCGCCCTTCGGGATTGACCACGCGCCCGCGTCCTTCTTAGGCCAGAACACCGTGAGCGCCCAAGGGCACCGGCGGGCGCTGCTCGCCACGCTCATCCTCGGCGGCCTGCGCATCGGGGAGGCCTTGGCGCTGCGCTGGCAGGGCGTCAACGGCGCGTGGACCTGCTGCCGTTGCTCCGCGAGGAGCTCACCGTGCTCAAGGCGCGCCGCGGGGGCGAGCAGCACGCGCTCATCTTCGACCACCTCGACCGGCCGCAAGGACACGCGTGCGCAAGCGCGTCCTTGTGGCCGCCATCGAGAAGGCGAATGCGCGACTGGAAGCGGCCGGGGAGGAGCTGATCGCCGTGCCCGGCGACTGTGAGGCGGAGGTGTGCGACTGTCCGCCGGGGGCTGCGGCTGCACGATCTCCGCCACACGTATGCGAGCGGGATGTTCTCGGCCGGGCGGGACCCCCGCCACGTGATGGACCATCGGGCACGGCAGCACGGGGTTCACGCTGGCGGTGTACGGCAAGCCGATGGCCCGTCGGCCCGACGAGCGCGAGCGCCTGCGCGCGCTGTTCGGTGGCGGCGACGATGTGGCACCGTTGCCGATGCGGCGACGAACCCGGCCTAATCGCGCCGAAGCCTGCCGTCTCTGCGCGGTGTAGGCGCCGCCCACGACGCGGCGGATCTCCCGCTGGCATGCGGGGTTCCGCGTCGATGTGGGCCGATCTCGCTGGCGCCTTACCAGCGGGAGGTCGCAGGTTCGAGCCCTGCACCGCCCACTCCGCGTCCCGCCCGCGGGCCCGGCCGCCCTCAGGTGCGCTCGACCAGCCGGTCGAGCAGCGGCGCCTGAGCGGGCAGGATCTTGTCGCGCGCCGCGTCGATCGAGAACCACTCCGCGCGATCGACCTCCGCGAACTCGCGCATCGCCCCCGACCGCGGCGGCCACTCCATCGCGAACGTGTTCGAGCGGATCGTTGCCGCGTCGAGGTCGCCCTCGAGCGCCCACGCCAGGACGACCTTTCCGCCCTTCTGGCGGACCTCGCCGAGCTCGACCGGCTCGGCCCCGTCGGGCGGCGCCGAGCCGAGCTCCTCGGCGAACTCGCGCCGAGCGCACGCGAGCGGATCCTCGCCGTCGTTGTACTCGCCCTTGGGAATCGACCACGCGCCCGCGTCGCGCTTGGCCCAGTACGGGCCGCCGGGGTGGACGAGCAGCACCTCGGGGCCCGCGCTGCCGCGGCGGTGGAGCAGGATCCCGGCGCTGCGCGTCGCCATCTCGGCTTCGCATCGTATGCCCAGCCCGCCCACGCAACCTTCCTCGGTCAGCGCTCGTCAGCGGCGCGCTGGGGTCACGGATCAAGAGAGGGACCCAAGATGCGACGACCGATCGTCGCCCTGGCCTGCGCGCTCGGCGCGCTGGCCGCCCTGCCGGCGTTCGCGCCGGCCGCCGTGCAGGTGGGGTCGTCGGGCTGGCAGTGGGGCAACCCGCTGCCGCAGGGCAACGCCATCCGGGCCATCTCGTTCGCGGGCACGCAGGGGTATGCCAGCGGCGATTTCGGCACGCTGCTCCATACGACGGACGCCGGCGCCAGCTGGACGGGCCTGCTCAGCGGGACGTTCAGCGGCCTGACTGAGGTGCAGGCGATCGACGGCGACTCCGACTTGGCGGGCGGCGGCTGCGTCGCCGGCGCTCGACGATGGCGGGCGGACCTTCAAGCGGCTCGCGTTCGCGCCGGTGGAGTCGAGCTGTCGCGAACCCGCTGCCCGGCACGCCCGCACTGAACGGCGCGGCGCGGCCGGTGGACGCGGTGTTCCTGAGCGATCCGGTCGGCGTCGCGGCCACCAGCGACGGGGCTGCTTCCGCACCGTCGACGGCGCCAGCTCGTGGACGTTCGTCGCCACGAGCGCGCGGCCCGTGCGCGCGCTGAGGTTCGTCGACGCGAGCACCGGCGCGGCCGTCGGGGACGGCGCAACGTCTTGCTGCGCCCGACCGACGGCCGCGGACGTGGACGGGCGCGACCTCGGGCCGAACACCCCGGGACATCGACTCGGTCCGCTGCGCGAGCGCGAGCCTCTGCCTCGCCACGACGCGCAGCGGCGCGCAGCTCGTGCGCATCGACGGCGTCGAGGGCGGCGTCCGGCTCGTAACGGCGTCGCAGGACCCGATCTTCGCCGCGGCGTTCGGCTCGCCGACGCGGGTCGTCGCGGGCGGCGCGACCGGCGCCAACGCGGTGTCCGACGACGCGGGCCGCACGTTCGCCACGATCGGCGGACGCCTCACCGGCCGGTTCCTGCGGATGCGCGCCGGCGGCCAGCGGCCAGACCGCGTTCGCGCCCGGCGAGAACGGGGCGCTGGCGCGGACGGTCGACGGCGGGCAGACGTGGGTGCGCGGCAACGTGTCGACCTCCGAGGACGTGCTCGACGTCTCGTTCCCGAGGAGCGCGGACGGCTTCGCGCTCGGCGCCGCGGGCGGCCTGTTCCGGACCCGGGACGGCGGGCAGACGTGGCGCCCGCTCGACACGGGATCGACCGCCAACCCCCGCGCCGTCGTGGCGACGAGCCCGACCACCGTGGTGCTCGCCGGTCCAGCAGGCCTGCGGCGCTCGACGGACGCGGGCGACACGTTCGCCGCCGCCGGCCGGCGCGCCGTCGCCCGCGCGCGGATCGCCGGCCTCGACCGGGCCGGGACGACGCTGCTCGCCTACCGCGCCCGGGCGATCTTCCGCTCGGCGGACCGCGGCCGCACGTGGCGCGCGCTGCGGCGCCCGAGCCGCCGCGCCGTCTCATCGAGGTCGATTTCGTCGACGCGCGGCGCGGCTTCCGGCTCGGGACCGACGGGCGGGTGTCCGCACGCTCGACGGCGGCCGGCGCTGGACGCTGCTGCGCGCGACCGGCACGGAGCAGGTCCCCGGCATGGCATTCTCGAGCGCCCGGCGCGGCTACCTGGTCATCGACCGCTTCGGCGACGTCACCTCGCGCTCGGGCTTCCTGCTGCGTACGACCGACGGCGGCGCCACCGGGCATCCGCAGGTCGTCGTCTCGGCGCCGATCCCGGGCGGCGGCATCGCGGCGGCCCCGGGCGGACGGACTACCTGCCCGGCGGCGAATCGGACCTGCTGTTCTCGCGCGTCGGAGGCGACGCCGGCGGGGCGAGCACCTGACGCTCAAACGGCCGGCGCGCGCTCCGCCGGCCGGCCAGCGTGGCCATCACCGGGCGCCTCGCGCCGGCGCGCGGGAACGAGTGCGTGACGGTGAGCATGCTCGCCCCGGGCTCGACCCGCTGGCTGCACCAGACGGTGCGGACCGCCGCCACCGGCGCGTTCACGCACCAGCTGGCGGCTGCGCCGCGGCACGACGCGGTTCGTCGCCCAGTGGGCCGGCCGACTTCGCGAGCACCGGCGAGGGCTCGGCCGTGATGTCGGTGGGGGTCGGCGGCGGTCGCTGAGCGGGGCCGGCACGTGCGATCCACGCAGGCGGGCTACACTCCAATGACGCCCGCGGGGGCGTAGCTCAGTTGGTTAGAGCGCCGGCCTGTCACGCCGGAGGTCGCGGGTTCGAGTCCCGTCGCTCCCGTCGGAAGAAGCCCCGCGATAGCGGGGCTTTTTCGTTGGGTGGGTCGCTGGCAGGGTCACCGCAATGGCGATGGGTACCACATTTGGGTACCACTGTGGCGGCGGCGGCCGATGTGCGTTTGCGCGACGCTGTACGCAGCATCCGCTGCGATGCCAACGCCGGCCGATGGTCAGCCCGACCTGGGCGTGCCGAACCGCGGGCGAACCGCTTCCAGGCATCAGCCCGAAGCCGTCGTTACGAGAGTCGCCCGACAGGGACTTCGAGGTGCGACGAGAGGCGTCGGCTCGGATGACCACGGCGATTCCTGATCCGGCGGCCCTGGCGCATATGGCCCAAGTACGGCCTACCACCGATCTGTAGCACCGTCAGTCGGGGTGTCACGTGCGACCGGACCCGCGTCCGGGCAGCGGCGTTCGTCTTCCACAGACACCGTGGGGAACCGCGTTTCTCGCGGGCACCGGTGCGGCCCGGAGCGAGGCCACGCCACCAACAGGCGTTGTACGCACGCTCGTGGCGTCAGGCTGGCTCTGCGTCGTGCCGGATCTCGCTTAGCGCTGTTATCACGTCCCGAGAATCCGTCTCAGCGCCGACCGCGATCGTCGGCGGTTGGCGGGTTCAGCTGAGCACGACACGTCCGGGAAAGGGCATTCTCGGTCATGCAAGCTGCCTCCTTGAAGGCCAGGCCGGGGGACGTCCTCGAATCGCCGCTGGAGTTGCAATATAGATAGGCAGAGCTTGAAAAACATATAGGAATCGAGTAGGGTGCGGGCGCATGACCACCAAATCGTCCGCACCCGGAGCCGTCCTCGCCGTCCTATGTCTGTGCGCGTTCGCGGTGAACGTCGACACGACGCTCGTCAACGTCGCGCTGCCGACGCTTGTGCGCGAGCTCGACGCCTCGACGCGCGAGCTGCAGTGGATCGTCGACGCGTACACGCTCGCCTTTGCCGCGCTCGTGCTTGCCGCCGGCAGCCTCGGCGACCGGGTCGGCCGCCGTGAGATGCTCGTTGCCGGCCTCGTGGTCTATGGCGCGGGGAATGCGGCGGCGGGGTTCATGGAGTCCCCAGGCCAGCTCGTCGGCGCGCGGGCGATCATGGGTGTCGGCGCGGCGATGATCTTCCCGACGACGCTGTCGATCATCATGAACGTCTTCCGCGAGCGCGGTCCGCGCGCGATGGCGATCGGCCTGTGGGGGGCGACGGTCGGGCTCGCGGTCGCGCTCGGCCCGATCGCGGGCGGCGCGCTGCTGGAGGGTCTCTCGTGGGAGTGGACGTTCTTCGTCAAGGTGCCGGTGGCGCTCGCGGCGATCGGCGTGGCGCTGGCGATCGTGCCGACCTCGCGCGACCCGGAGACGCCCCCGCTCGATCTGCCCGGCCTGCTGCTGTCGACGGCGGCGATCGGCGTTGTCGTCTTTGCGGTGATCGAGGCGCCCGAGGCCGGTTGGGGCGGCGCCCAGACGCTCGGCCTGCTCGCGCTCGGGGTCGCGCTGCTGGTCGCGTTCGTCGCGGTCGAGCGGCGCACAGCCGCGCCGATGCTCGACGTGGGCCTGTTCCGCAACCTGCGCTTCTCGGCCGCGAGCGCGGCGGTGACCGTCGCCTTCTTCTCGCTGTTCGGGTTCATCTTCCTGATCACGCAGTACTTCCAGTTCGTCAGGGGCTACGGCCCGCTCGAGACCGGAGTGCGCATGCTGCCGGTGGCCACGAGCGTCGCGTTCGCGTCGATCGTCGGCACGCGGCTGACCATGCGGATCGGCAACAAGGCAGTCGTGGCGACGGGCTTGATGCTGCTCAGCGGCGGGTTCCTGTGGATCTCGACCATTTCGGCCGTCACCCCCTACTGGGAGATCGCCGGGCAGATGGTGTGCCTCGGGCTCGGGATGGGCTTCACGAGCGCACCGGCCACGGAGTCGATCATGGGCGCCGTCAGCCGGCACCGCGCCGGGATCGGCTCCGCGGTCAACGACGCGACACGCGAGCTCGGCGGCACACTGGGCGTCGCGGTGATCGGCAGCGTCTACGCCTCGCTCTACAGCGGCGCCTTCAGCAACGCGGGCGCCGTGCCCGCCCCCGCCGTCGACGCGGCGCGCGAGTCGATCGGCGGCGCGCTGATAGCCGCCGACAGGCTGCCTTCCGCCGCGGGCGACGTCCTGCGCGAGCTCGCGACGAGCGGATTCTTCGACGGCCTCCAGGTCGGCTGCCTCGTCGCCGCCGGCGTCAGCGCGGCCGGCGCCATCTTTGCCGCGGCCGTCCTGCCGTCGCAGCCGCCCGAGGTGGCAGAGCTGGACGAAGGCGATCTGGCCCTGGCGACCGGGGAGGCGAGCGCGTGAGCGCGCGCAGCTACGGCCAGCACTGCGGCCTGGCCGAGGCCATGGACTTGCTCGGCGAGCGCTGGACGATGCTCGTCCTGCGCGAGCTGGCGCTGGGTCCGAAGCGCTACTCGGAGCTGCTCGAGCGCCTGCCCGGCATCGGCACGAACCTGCTGGCCGCACGGCTGAAGACGCTCGAGGCCGCGGACATCATCGACCGTGCGGACGCATCTGGCTACGCGCTCACACCACGCGGCGAAGAGCTGCGCCCGACCCTCGATGCGCTGGCCCGCTGGGGCTACTCGCTGCTGCCCGACCAGCCGGAGCAGGCGACCATACACGCAGCGTGGGGGGCGATGACGATGCGCGCCGAGCTGGAGGCGGCAGGCGGCCCGGACCTCACCGCGATCTTCGACTTCGACGTCGGCGGCGAGCGGTTCTGGCTCCGCGCCGACGGTGAACGCGCCGACCTGCGCGACGGCCCGGCACCCGTCCAAGCCGACGTCACCGTCCGCTGCGACCTCGACACCTTCGCCGCCCTGGCGAGAGGCCAAACCGACACCCGGGAGGCGATCCGCTCCGGCGCGCTCGAGATCGAGGGCGACCGGCGGCTGCTCGAGCGGCTGCTGCGGCGCTTCCGGCTGCCCGCCCGTAACGCAGGATCCGATCAAGGAGCAGAGCGATGACGACGGTCCAGGCAGGCACCGGCGCGGTTTCAAGCACGACGTGGAAGAACGCGCCGACGCACACGATCAACGCGGGCGGCGTGGAGTTCGCCTACCGCCAGCTCGGCCCGAGGACGGGCGTGCCGGTGGTCTTCCTCACCCACCTGACCACGGTCCTTGACAACTGGGACCCCCGAGTCGTGGACTAGAGGTTTTGTCGGGTGAGCGTGCGGGAGGGTGAGTTATGGCGGAGTACGACGTGGTGGTGGTCGGTGGCGGGGTGGCTGGGTTGTCCGCGGCGATGATGTTGGGGCGGTCCCGACGGCGGGTGGTGGTCGTCGATGCCGGCGAACCGCGCAACGCCCCGTCGGCGCACCTGCACGGCTTCTTGTCCCGCGACGGTATGGACCCGGCCGAGCTGCTGTCCACGGCCAGGCGAGAGGTCGTCGGCTACGGCGGGGAGCTACTGGCGGGCCGAGCGGTCGGCATCGACCGCCTCGACGGGGCGCGGTTCGCCGTGCGCCTGGCCGAGGGCGGGCGGCTGGGCGCACGCGCGGTGGTGGTAGCCACGGGGCTTCGCGATGAGCTCCCCGAGATCCCGGGCCTGCGCCAGCGGTGGGGCCAGGATGTGCATTTTTGCCCGTACTGCCACGGCTACGAGGTACGCGACAGCGCGCTAGGAGTGATCGGCGGGGAGGACCGTCCGTTCACCCTGCGCCAGGCGCAGCTGATCCGGCAGTGGTCCGACGACGTGGTGTTCTTTCCCCACCGGATCGACCTGGAGGCCCACGAGCGGGAGCGGTTGGTCGCTCGCGGCGTGCGGATCGTCGATGGCGAAGTGACGCGAATCGTGTCCGACGAGACCGGCGTCCGCGGTGTCGAGCTCGCCGAGGGTCCGATGGTCAGACGCACGGCGCTGTTCGTCGGCCCACGCTTCGTACCGTCCGACGAGCTGCTGACCGCCCTGGGCTGCGAAGTCAATGACGAGGGCTGGGTCGCCACCGATCGCACCGGTCGCACCAGCATCGACGGCGTGTGGGCGCCCGGCAACGTCGTGGACCACACCGCCCAGCTGATCAACGCCGCGGCCGCCGGGTCCGCCGCCGCCATCGCGCTCAAC
>DATAAR010000010.1:0-9230 GCA_036259975.1 Solirubrobacteraceae bacterium
GGCGTCGTGGCCCAGGCGATCCTCGGCGGCCTGACGGTCTGGTACGGCCTCGCGCCCGGCTACGTGATGGGCCACTACGCGCTCTCGGCCGCGATCCTCGTCGCCGCCGGTGCGCTGGCCTGGCGGGCGCATCCGGCGTTCGATCCGGCCGGCGGCGTCACTGTCGACCGCGCCACCGCGCGCGGCGTGTGGGCGCTGTTCGTCCTCGGCGCGATCACGCTGGCCGTCGGCACCGCGGCGACCGCGGCCGGACCGCACGCCGGCGGCTCGGGCACCGGCGATGTCGTCCATCGCCTGGACTTCTACGGCGCGGACACGCTGACCTGGCTCATCAACCGCCACGGCGTGCTCGCCGCCGTGCTGGGCGTCGTGGCCGTCGTGACGTGGTGGCTCGCCCGGCGCGGCGGTGCGCCCCACGCCCTGCGCGAGCGCCTCACGCGCATCTGCGTGCTCATGGCCGTGCAGGGCGTCGTCGGCATCGTCCAGTACCGGCTCGAGCTGCCCGCTGAGATGGTCTGGGTGCACGTCGCGCTCGCGACGCTGCTCTGGGTCGGCATCGTGCTCGCCGTGGTGCAGGTCGGCTCGCCGCGGCGTGCGCCGGTCGCGGAGACCGCGGAGGCGGCGCTCAGCGCCGGGCCCGCGGGAAGCGCGCCGGCGCCGGCGGCCCGGCCCTGAGCTTGCTGGGCGCGGTGGTGCGCGGCCGGGACGGCGCGAGCCGCCCCGCGGTCGGGCGCTAGGCGCGCTGTGCCGTCTCGGCCTCGAGCTCGGCGGGCTCGAGGTCGGCGTCGACCTTGCCCGTGATCGAGTCCTTGAACTCGCGCATGCCGCCGCCGAGCGAGCGGCCGAGCTCGGGCAGCTTCTTGGGGCCGACGACGAGCAGGGCGATCGCCAGGACGATGATGAGCTCCATGGGGCCGATCGAGGGCATTGAGTGTCTCCTTGGTGTTGAGTCGGATTCGGCGCCGCGCGCTGGCGCGGAAGTCGCTGCGATGAAGGGTTACGCCCGCCGCCCCGCGGCGGAAGCGACGTTGTGCGCTGCCTGATGGCGGGATTGCGCACACCGCGTTCCCGGCCGGTGCGCGATCAGCGCGTGGCGCCCCAGCGGCCGGGCGGCCAGACGCGCGCCGTGGCGCGGCCGATGACGCGGTCCGCCGGCACCGCGCCGAACTCGCGGGAGTCCTCCGAGTTCGCGCGGTTGTCGCCGAGCACGAACAGCGCGCCCGGTGCGACCTTCACCGGCCCGAAGTAGACGCTGTCGATCGCGTCGGGGTCGGCGACGTACGGCTCTCGCTGCCTGCGGCCGTCGACGACGAGGACGCCGTCCTCGATGCCGACGGTGTCGCCGCCGACGGCGACGACCCGCTTCAGCATCACCTCGCTGGTCCGCGGCGCGTGGAAGGCGACGAGGTCGCCGCGGCTCGGCGTGCCGCCGAGCTTGGTGACGAGCGCCTGGTCGCCCGGCTCGAGCGTCGGCGCCATGCTCTCGGACGGGATCTTGAACGGCTCGGCGACGAACGCCCGCAGCGCGACCAGCGCGAGCACCGCCACCACGGCGAGCGCGAGCGGCGCGTTGCCGCGCCGCTGCTCAGCTGCGGTCGACTGCTCGGCCGGCGCCGCCGCGACGGACGGCGCCGGGCTCACCACCACAGCACCTGGGTCGTGAGCCTCAGCACCCACAGGCCGATCCCGGCGAGGAGGAGGAGGTTGAGGATCACCCGCCGCGATCTCGACCCGACCACGGTGAGCACGATCGCGACGATCATGATCTCGGCGGCGGTGGTCGCCAGGTCGATGGCGGTGGCCTTCTCGACGATGCCCGCGTGCGGGCCCATCGGGATCTCGACCGTGCGGCTGTAGACGTACATCCCGACGATGCCGAGGTTGCCGGCGATGGCGACCAGGGCGACCCAGGTGTTGCGTGGCCAGCGCACGATCGCCGGGGCGCAGGCCGCCTGGAAGACGCCCATCGCGAGGAAGAAGACGCCGTACGCCCACCAGTCGCGCCAGTGCGGCGCCGTGTAGGAGAAGTGCACCCACGCGGCGACGAGCGACAGCCCGGCGGCCGCCCACGCCGTCCGCCCCGGCACCCGGAGGGCGCGGTGGCGGGCGACAGTGGCGGACAGCGGCCCGACGGCCTGGCCGGCCATGGCCCTAGGACCTGCCGCCGCCGCTCAGGCGCTTGGAGCGCAGGTTGCGCGCGCTGCGCGACTTGCGGGCGCCGGCCTTCGGCTTCGCCTTGGCCCTGGCCTTGACGCTCTTCTTCGCGGTCAGCTTGCGCTTCGGCTTGGCCTTGAGCTTGACCTTCTTGGCCTTGCGCTTCGGCTTGCTCGTCTTGACGCTGCCCAGGACCTTGACCTGGGCGGGCGCCGGGGCCGCCGGGATCGCGGCCGGCACCAAGATGCCGCCGCCGCTGCCCGTGCCGGAGTTGTCCGGCTTGCGCGGCTCCTTGTAGAGCTCGTCCAGGTCCTTGAGCGCCTTGCACTTGTCCGCCTCGATCGGGTCGTGCGGATCGGTGTCACGGCTTGCGTCGCCGACCTGGAACTGGGTCATCATGTCGTGGTCCTCGTGCACCAGGTTGTGGCAATGCATCATGTACTTGCCCTGGTGGTGCGCGAACCGCATGAGCACGCGGACCTTCTCGTTCTCGCCGACGTAGGCGGTGTCCTTGGGGCCCAGCTCGTAGGGCTCCGGCCGCCGGCCGTTGCGGTCGAGGATCTTGAAGTCGACGAGGTGGATGTGGACCGGGTGAAACCAGCCGCCGCTCGGGTTGTCCAGCTCCCAGATCTCGACGTCGTTGGGCTTGACCGTCGCGCAGACGAGGTTGTAGTCGCTGTTGACGACGTCCTCCCAGGTCTGGCCGTTGACCGTCCAGTTGCTGCCGCTGCGCTCGAAGCGCATGTTGCGGACGATCGGCCGGCCCCGCTCGTCCTTGCTGACGTCGCTCTCGCTGAGCGCCATGACGGCCGAGTGCGGGTTGAGGTCCTGCGGGATCTGGTTGCCGGCGAGGGTCGACACGTGGTCGCCGACCATGAACGCCATGACGACGTGCGTCGTGTCGTAGTCGATGTTGTTCTTCGGCGAGGTGTTCTGGAGGACGACGCGCTGGCCGGGCTTGTACTTCGAGAAGTCGATGACGATCTCGTAGCGCTCGGCCATGCCGACCTTCACGCGCTCGCACGCCTGCGGGTGCGGCATGAGCCCGCCGTCGGTGCCGATGACGACGAGCGGCTCGCCGGTGTCGAGCGACAGGTCGTAGGAGCGCGAGACGGACGCGTTCAGCACGCGGAAGCGGTACTTGCGCGGCTCGACGCGCATGTTCGGCCAGGGCACGCCGTTGACGAGGATCACGTCGCCGAAGATGCCCGACTCGCTGTTGTCGTCCGCGACGAGCTCGCCGTCCTTGTCGAACATCGCGTCCTTGATGACCAGCGGGACGTCGTAGTTGCCGTGCGGGATCGGCAGCGACAGCTCGTGGTCGTCGTGCATGACGTACATAGCCGCCAGGCCCATATAGGCGTTCTCGGCGGTGATGTGGACGCCGTGGTCGTGGTACCAGAGCGTGCGGGCGTCCTGGATCTGCGGATAGCGGTAGTCCTTGGCGAAGCCCGGCGGCGTGATGTCGCTCGCGTAGCCGTCGTACTCGGGCAGCGACGCCGACCCGTGGAGATGGGTGGACGTCCAGACCTGGTAGCCCCACGCCTCGTGCCGGCCGGGAAGCTCGTTGATCTGGCGCACGACAGTCTTGCGGTTGCGGTGCGCGACGATCGTCGGACCGGGCGTGATCCCGTTGTAGCCCCAGATCGTCGTCGCTGGCCGGCCCGGCCCGAGGATCGGCACGTGCGTCTGCTGCTGGCGGATCAGGTAGTAGTCCGTGTCGGCGCTCTGCGCGAACGTCTGAAGAACCGGCGGCTTTGCGAAGGGCAGTGAGAAGAACTCCGGCAGGCCGCTCTGCGGCATCCGATTCGCGATCGCGAGCTGGGTGCGCGCCACACGCTCGGCGGGCAGCATGAGCGCGGCGCTCGAGAACAGACCCACCTTCAGCAGGTCACGGCGGCTGAGATGCATTCCTAAGTTCCTTGAGTCGGGGTGAGAACTCGGGGGGCGCTGAAGGGGGGAGTCGTAAGGTGGCTGACACCGTGTCCACGGCGAAGCGGGCACTGCGCAGCTTTACGGTGCGTAGTCGCACCCTCCGACCTGCGCGATGTCCGCATTTCCCGCATCGCCCGGCCGGCCACGGGAACCGCCGGGTGAGCGCCGCGGTGCCGCTCGCGGTACCTTCGGCAGTCCGTAATCCCGCCCACAGAGCCAAATCTCGGCCGATCTGCAGCGCCGCCTGGTGACCGTGAATCGAGCGCGATTCGCGTCGTGCGCGGCGGCCCTCAGCGGGGTGCGCCCCAGCGCCCCGGCGGCCAGATCCGGGCGCGGACGCGGCCGATCAACCGGCCGGTCGGCACCGCGCCGAAGTCGCGCGAGTCCTCGGAGTTCGCCCGGTTGTCGCCGAGGACGAAGACGGTGCCCGGCCGGACCCGCACCGGGCCGAAGTAGACGCTGTCGATGGCCTCGGGGTCGGCGTACGGCTCGCGCGGGCGCCGGCCGTCGACGACGAGGACGCCGTCCTCGATGCCGACGGTGTCGCCCGCGACGGCGACGACGCGCTTCAGCAGGATCTCGCCGGTGCGAGGCGCCCGGAACACCGCGAGGTCGCCCCGGCGCGGGGCGCTGCCGTGGTACGCGCGCTTGTCCACGAGGACCTGGTCGCCCGCGCGCAGGGTCGGCGCCATGCTGTCGGACGGAATCCGGAACGGCTCGAGCACGAAGATCCGCAGCCCGACGACGGCCGCGACGGCCAGCACCAGCGCCGCGGTCAGCGCCCGGCGGCGCGTCAGGGCAGGTGACCGGTGAGCCGCATCCCCCACAGCAGCACAGCGAAGCCGACGCAAACCTCGGCGGTCAAGCGCCGCGCGCGGCCGCCCGCATCGTCATGGGACGCCAACAGCACCACGTCGGCGGCCGCCGTGGCGAGGTCGACCGCCCGGGCGGGGTCCGGGACTGCGTGGATGGCAGGCGCTCAACGGTCGGGGGCCAGCGCGGCGGGGGCGCCCGCTGGAGCGCTCAGCCGAGCATGCGCTCGAGCACGGCGAGCGCGAGTGCGAGTGCGGCGGTAGCGCCGAGCAGCACGTTGTGGTGTGCGCGGCGTCGCAGCCGGGCGCGGCGACGGGCGAGCCCGCGCCGCGACAGCTGGCTCACGTAGATCGAGCTGGGCCGCTCCATCGCGATCGCCGGCGGATGACAGCGGCCGCACGGCCGGGCCGTCAAACACCGCAGCGCGATGTTCCCGCATCGTGCGGACGTTTCCGGCCGGGGGCCGCGGTGGTCGCCCCTACGGCGCTCCGACGGCCGCGCCCGTGGCCACGAGCGACGCTTCGGCGCCGGTGCCCGCGCCGGCGCGCAGCACGAGCAGCGCGACGTCGTCGCGCTGCGGTCCGTCCTCGAACTCGAGCAGCGCGCGGTCGACGCGGTCGGCGACCTCGTCGGCCTCGAGGTCCGCCGCGCCGGACAGGACCGCCTCGAGGCGCTCGGCCCCGAAGCGCTCGGCGGCGCTGCGCGTGTCTGTCACGCCGTCGGTGTACAGCACGAGGCTCTCGCCGGGCGCGAGCCGCAGGGCGGCCTCCTGCCAGCGGCCGCCCTCGAACGCGCCCAGCAGGGGTCCCGCCACGGCGACCGCCTCGGCGCGGCCGTCGTGGAGGCGGAACGGTGGGGGGTGGCCGCCGCACGCGACGCGCACCTCGGCGGAGCCGTCGGGCTCGGTGACGATGCGCGCGCACACGACGGTGCAGATCCGGCGGCGATCGGGGTCGACCACGAGCGCCGCGTTCAGGCGCTCGAGGACCCCCGCGGGCGTGCGCTCGTACTCGGCCGCGGTGCGCATCGTGTAGCGCGCCAGCGACGTGATCGCCGCCGCCTCGGGGCCCTTGCCCGTCACGTCGCCCACGAGGACCATCCAGGCGTCCTCGACGGGGAAGAGGTCGTAGAAGTCCCCGCCCACCTCGCTCGAGCCGCCCGCCGCGCGGAAGCGGGCGGCGATCGTCATCCCCGGCACGGCCGGCAGCCGTGGCGGCAGCAGGCTCCGCTGGAGCGTGGTCGCGATGTGCGTGCGCGTCGCGTGGACGCGAGCGTTCTCGATAGCGATGGCAGCCCGCGCGGCGACCTCCCGTGCGAGCTCGAGCTCGGCGGGCCCGAGGCGGCGGGCGGACACGTCGGTGACCATCGTCATCAGGCCGGTCGGCCGCTCGCCCGCCATCAGGGGCACCGCGATCACCGAGCGAGCGCCGAGCGCGCGAAGGCGCTTGAACGCCTGGTCATCAGCCGCCCACGCGCGGAGCGTCGCCTCGTCCACGGAGTCGAAGAGCCGCGGCTCCGCGTCGCGGAGCACCGCGCCGAGCTGGCCGGGCCCCGTGCCATCCAGGTCGATCGCCGCCCGCAGCGCCTCGAGCTCGTCGTGGCGCCCGGGATCGGCCGCCAGCGCCCGGCGCTGCATCCGGCCGCGTTCGTCCGGCACGTCGATGCAGCACCAGTCCGCGAGCTCGGGCACCATCGCCCAGGCCGCGCGCTCGAGCGTCGCGTCGACATCGAGGGATGACGACAGGAGCTTGCTGGCCGACGCGAGGAACCGCTGCTGGTGTTCGGCCCGCCGCGCGTCGGTGACGTCCTCCATGATGTTCACGGCCATCACGACGGCCCCGTCCTCGTCGCGGACGGGGCTGGCCTTGACGACCATCCACCGCTCCTCCCCCGTCGCGCGGGAGATGCTGCGGATCAGCACCGGCTCGGGCGTACGGCCGGCGAGCGCGTCGCGTCCCGGCAGCTTCGCGTAGTCGAACGGGTGGCCGTTCTCGTCCAGGGCGACGAACCGCCCGAGGATCTCGGTCATGGGCGTGCTGAGGACCTCCTCGGGGGAGCTGCACTCGAGCAGCCGCGCCGCCGCCTGGTTGACGTACACGAGGCGCAGATCGGGCGCCTGGACGGTGACCGCCTCGGCGAGGTTGCCGAGCACGGCCTCGAGCTGACGCTCGGTGCGACTCAGCTCGGCGAAGAGGCGCGCGTTGTCGAGCGCCGTCGCCGACCGGCGTCCGAGCTCGACCGCCAGCCGCAGGTCGTCGTCGTTGAAGGGCTCCCGCCCCGCGCGGCGGACGAACGCGAACACGCCGAGCGTGCGGCCGCGCGCGAGCAGCGGGACCGCGATGCCGCTCGAGTACTGCAGGCGCCGCATGTGCTCGAGGTGGCCGGGCGCGAGCGAGATCTGCTCGAGGTGCTCCGGCGTCATCTCGCGCACGAGCTGCGGCGTGCCGGTGCGGGCGGCGATCGCCACGGGGTGGTCGCTCTCGGGCTCGACCGGCCACGTACGGCGGGCGTCCAGCACGGCCTGGGCGACCCCGGGCTCCGCCGCGTCGGCCGCCCCGGCGCGCAGGCTGCCGTCGGGCATCAGCAGGTCGACTGTCCCCACGTCGGCGAGCTCCGGGACGGCGAGCGCGACGACCTGCGCGAGGCGCTCCTCCGGGTCGGGAGCGGTCGCCAGCAGCTCGCTCGCGCGGGCGACCATGTTCGCCTGGATGCGGGCCGCCCGCTCGCCGGCGAGCGCCGCGCTGGCCGCGCGCTCGGCGCGCTCGTAGCGGTCGCGCGCCGTCGCCGCCGCCAGCGCGAACACGCTTCCCCCCAGCACGACGATCACCTGGACGACGTGCTGCGGGGCGAACAGGCCCTGGTCGACGGGCCCCAGGGCGACCGCCACGGCGATTGCGAGCGCGGCGACCGCCGCGGTCAACGGCGGCGTGGCGCGCACCGCCGCGACGAGCGGGCCCAGCACGAGCAGCGGGATCAGGACCGCGCTCTCGTTGATGGCGACATCGATCGCGGCGATGACGGCGATCAGCGCCACGCCGGCCATGGCCGTCGCACCCTCACCCATCCGTGTCAGAGGGCCCCTCACAGGCGCTGATGCTAACCGCGGCCCGGCACGCCCGGCGCGCCTGGACCGCGGCGCGCCGGGCTGGATCGCGGCGACGTCACGCGGCGATCGCGGCGCGCGCGGCGGGCTCGAGCGCGATGTCGAGCACCTCGCCGACGGTCATCACCGGGTGGAACGTCATCTGCTGGCGGACGTCCGCCGGGACGTCGTCGAGGTCGCCGCGATTGCGCTCCGGCAGGATCACGTCGGTGAGCCCGGCCGCGTGCGCGGCGAGCACCTTCTGCTTGAGGCCGCCGATCGGCAGCACCCGTCCCTGGAGCGTGACCTCGCCCGTCATGCCGACCGTGTGGCGCACGGGGCGGTCGCTGAGCAGCGACGCGAGCGCGGTCGTCATCGTGACCCCGGCGCTCGGGCCGTCCTTCGGGATCGCGCCGGCCGGGACGTGCACGTGGAACTCGCGCTCCTCGAACGCGTCGTCGGGGATCCCGAGCTCGACCGCGTGCGCGCGCACGTAGGTGAGCGCGATCCGCGCGGACTCCTTCATGACGTCGCCGAGCTGACCGGTGAGCGTGAGCCCGCCGGGCTGCCCCTTCATCGCGTTCGCCTCGACGAACAGGACGTCGCCGCCGGTGCCGGTCACCGCGAGGCCGGTGGCGACGCCGGGCACCGCGGTGCGGGCGGCCGCCTCCTGGAAGACCTTCTGGCGCCCGAGCGCGTCGCGGACCGCGTCGAGGTCGACCACGACCGGCGCCTCGGCGGAGCCGGAGGCGATCCGCGTCGCGGTCTTGCGCAGCAGCGTGCCGAGCTCGCGCTCGAGCTGGCGGACGCCCGCCTCGCGCGTGTACTCGGCGACGACCGTCCGCAGCAGCTCGTCGGAGATCTCGACCTCGTCCTCGCGCAGGCCGTTGCGCTCCCGTTGGCGCGGCCACAGGTAGCCGCGGGCGATCGCGGTCTTCTCGGCCAGCGTGTAGCCGTCGAAGCGGATGACCTCCATCCGGTCCAGCAGCGGGCCGGGGATGGTCTCGGCCTGGTTGGCGGTGGCGATGAACACGACCTCGGAGAGGTCGAGCTCGACGTCGAGGTAGTGGTCCCGGAACGTCGAGTTCTGGGCCGGATCGAGCACCTCGAGGAGAGCCGCGCTCGGATCGCCGCGCCAGTCGGCGCCGACCTTGTCGACCTCGTCGAGGAGGATCACCGGGTTCATCGTGCCCGCGTCGCGCAGCGCGCGGACGAGGCGGCCCGGAAGCGCGCCGATGTACGTGCG
>DATAAR010000011.1:0-58974 GCA_036259975.1 Solirubrobacteraceae bacterium
GTGGGCGTTCCGAAGACCATCGACAACGACCTCGCCGGCACCGACGTGACGTTCGGCTTCCACACGGCGGTGCAGATCGCGACCGACGCGATCGACCGCCTCCACACGACGGCCGAGTCCCACAACCGCGTGATCGTCGTCGAGGTGATGGGCCGGCACGCGGGCTGGATCGCCGCGTACAGCGGCATCGCCGGCGGCGGCGACGTGATCCTCGTGCCCGAGCGCCCGTTCGACATCGACGAGGTCTGCGAGCGCATCAAGCGCCGCCACGCGCGCGGCAGCACGTTCTCGATCGTGGTCGTATCCGAGGGCGCGGTGCCGCGCGACGGCAGCGGCCTGACGACGGCCAGCGCCGAGACGGACGCGTTCGGGCACGCCCGCCTGGGCGGCATCGGCGTGATGCTCGAGAAGGAGATCGAGCAGCGCACGGGCTTCGAGACGCGCATGACGATCCTCGGGCACGTGCAGCGCGGCGGCACGCCGACCGCTTACGACCGCGTGTTGGCGACGCGCTTCGGCGTGCGTGCGGTCGAGGCGGTCGACGAGGGCCGCTTCGGCACGATGGTCGCGCTGCGCGGCACCGACATCGTCCTCGCCGGGCTCGAGGACGCGGTCGCCGAGCCCAAGCTGCTCGACCCGGCGCTGTACGACGTGGCCGAGGTGTTCTTCGGATAGCCGGTCCTGGGTAGCCTGCCTCCAAGAATGCGCAGGTTGATCACGGTTCTCTTCGCGGTCGCCGCCGCATTCATCGTCGCCGGCTGTGGTGGAGACGACTCGGCCAAGCAGCGCAACGCGTACGCCGACGCGGTCAACCGCGCGCAGAGCGACTTCGCGCAGAGCTTCAAGAGCCTGTCGCGGCGCATCACCTCGACGACGACCCCGGGTCAGGGCCGGCGCACGCTGCAGGGCTTCGAGGACGCGGTCGACGACGTCGTCGCCGACCTGCGCGCGATCGACGCGCCCGCGGACGTGCAGCCGCTGCACCGCCGGCTCATCACCGAGGTGGCCGACTACGGCCGCGAGATCCGGCGCGCGAAGCGCGCGTTCGCGACGGGCGCGCCGCGGCGGATCCTCGACGCGCAGAGCAAGCTCGTGAGTGCGACGACCCAGATCTCCTCGCGCATCAACCGGACGATCGCCGCGATCAACCGCCAGCTGCAGAAGCAGAGCTGAGGCCGCGGGTGTCGCCGTTCTGGCTGTGGACGCAGGCGCTGATCGTGCTCTTCGTGCTCGCGGGGATCGTGATCGCGATCGTCAAGCTCGCCTGAGCGCAGGCGGCGCACCCGACGAGCGGTTGGGGCCGCCCGCCCTCGATGCGCCGTCCGCTCGCGTTCGACCCGCAGGCCGCGCGCCGAGCGGGACTCCAGTGACTCAGCGCGGCGCCGCGAGCGCCGCCGTCGCGTCGACGAGGCCGGCGCCGTAGCGGCGGTCCCGGCCCGGTGCGCCGAGGTCGCGCGCGGTCGCCTCGAGGCGCTGCTCGACGGCGTTCGGGCTCGGATCGCGCCCGAGCGTGCGGGCCCCGAGCATGAGCGCGACGACGCCGGTGACGTGCGGCGCCGCCATGGAGGTGCCGCGGTAGTCGGTGGGCACCAGGAACCGCGCGGGCCGCGACCGGCGGAACGTCACCTGCGAGATGTTGCGCCCGGGGGGCAGGTCGGCGCGGCAGCTCGGGTCGCCGGCGATTGGGGCGTCCGCGCCCCCGCCAGGGGCCACGAGATCGAGCCCGCGCCCGTAGTTGGAGTAGTCGCCGACGCAGCCGTGCTCGGTGGTGCCGCCCACGTAGATCACCTGCTGGCCGAGCCGGTTCGACGGCACGTCGTTCTGCCCGAGGTTGCCGGCCGCGGCGACGATGACCACGTCGCGGTCGGCCGCGTAGCGGATCGCCTCGCGGATCTCCGGCGCGGTCGTGATCGAGAGTCCGCGCGGCGGGAAGGCGAGCGGGTCGAACAGCTCGATCGACGCGTTGATCACCTGCGCGCCGCGGTTGACTGCGTAGCGGATGCCCTCGGCGATCCGCGCGGAGCCGCCGCCGCCCTGCGAGTTCAGCACCCGCACGGGCAGGATGTCGGCCGCGTAGGCAATGCCGACCATGCCGTAGCCGTTGTTCGCCGAGGCCGCGATCGTCGAGGCCACGAACGTGCCGTGGCCGTTGACGTCGTTGGGGAAGTCGTCGTTGGAAACGAAGTCGTGGCCTCGCAGCACGCGCGCGGGCGCGATGTCGGGTGAGCGGCGCAAGCGGCCGCGATCGGCGTACGCGACGCCGGTGTCGACCACCGCCACCCGGACGCGGCGACCGCCGGGCGCGCCGGACTGCTGGGCGATGTCCCACGCGCCGCCCACGTTGACGCCGAACGGCCCGACGAGGTCCCACTGCTGCTGGCTCCACGCCCCCGGCGCGCCGGCCGCGGCGGCCACGCCGGTGTCGTTGGGGGCGAAGGCCGCGACGCGCGCGCGGTAGTTGGGCGTCGCGGAGACCACGGCGGCGCGGCGCTCGAGCGCTCGGGCGGTCCTGCGCAATTCGTCTCCGCGACGCGCGCGCAGGAGCCACGCCGTGCCGACGAGGTGGCGGATGTCGGCGGCCCCGGCCGCGCGGGCGACGCGGGCGCGCGCCGCGGCCGGCGTGCCGGGAGCGAAGCGCACGACGAGCTCGTCCGTGATCCGCCGCGTGGAGGCCGCGCTCGCCGTGGGGGCCAAGGCGCCGAGCGCGGCGATGAGGCACGCGAGCGCGAGCGCGAGCGACGAACGGCGAGGGACGGCGGAGCGGGACATGGGCGGAGGCGGAGCGGGGGCTCGACCCCCACGCCAGGAACAACCATGCGAGCCGGAAGTTTCACTGGCCCGCGGGCGCGCCCCGCCAACCGGCATGATGGTCGCGTGCCGGCCGGCCCACCCCAGCCCGACGACCAGGCGCTCATGCGCCTGGCCATCGCGGAGGCCGGGCGCGCGCTCGAGCACGACGACGTGCCGATCGGCGCGGTCGTGGTGCGCGACGGCGAGGTCATCGGGGCCGGGCACAACGAGCGCGAGCTGCGCCAGGACCCGACCGCCCATGCCGAGGCGATCGCGCTGCGCGAAGCCGCGCACGCGCTCGGCTCGTGGCGGGTGCTCGACAGCACGCTGGTCGTGACGCTCGAGCCCTGCGCGATGTGCGCGGGCGCCATCGTCCTGGCCCGCGTGCCGCGCGTCGTGTACGGCTGCACGGACCCGAAGGCGGGCGCCGCCGGCAGCGTGCTCGACGTCCTCGCCGAGCCGCGGCTGAACCACCGCGCGCAGGTGACCGGCGGCGTCCTGGCCGCCGAGTGCGCCGCGCTGCTGACGACGTTCTTCGCAGCGCGCCGGTGACCGGGCGCCTGGGAGAATCGGCGCCCCCATGAGCACCA
The DNA here is from genome assembly GCA_036259975.1 of Solirubrobacteraceae bacterium. GTDB lineage: Bacteria > Actinomycetota > Thermoleophilia > Solirubrobacterales > Solirubrobacteraceae > JAOPZW01. The sequence continues at coordinate 3,381 of DATAAR010000011.1, forward strand.
CCGTCCCCGCCCCCGACACGCAGCTGCAGGTCCTCGACGCGGTGCAGCGCCGCGTGCTGTGGCTGGCCATCAGCATCGTCCACCACGCCAACCGCGTCCGGAAGACGCGCAGCGGCGTGAAGGTCGGCGGCCACCAGGCGTCGTCGGCGTCGATGGTGAGCATCATGACCGCGCTGTACTTCCACCACCTGCGTGCGCCCGACCGCGTCTCGGTGAAGCCGCACGCCGCGCCGGTGCTGCACGCGATCGAGTACCTGCTCGGGTGGCTCGACCGCCGTCACCTCACGGAGCTGCGCGCCTTCGGCGGCCTGCAGAGCTACCCGAGCCGGCTGAAGGATCCGGTCCCGGCCGACTTCTCGACGGGGTCGGTCGGCATCGGCGCGACCGCGCCGATCTGGTCGGCGCTCGCGCACCGGTACGTGGCCGGGCACTTCGACGCGCCCCGGGGCGGGCGCCAGGTCGCGCTCGTCGGCGACGCCGAGCTCGACGAGGGCGCGGTGTGGGAGGCGATCGCCGACCCGGTCGTCCCGCACCTCGGGGAGGTCCTCTGGATCGTCGACCTCAACCGCCAGTCGCTGGACCGCATCGTGCCGGACATCGCCGCCGGGCGGCTGGCGGCGATGTTCAAGGCGGCGGGCTGGCACGTCGTGACGGCCAAGTACGGCCGGCGCCTGAGCGCGCACCCCGCGCTCTGCGAGCGCATCACCGCGATGCCGAACGAGGAGTACCAGCGGCTGCTGCGCGCCGACGACGCGGACGACCTGCGCGCGCGCCTGGGCGCCGCCGCCGCAGACATCGAGGACGACGAGCTGCGCGGCGTCGTGCGCGACCTCGGCGGCCACGACCTCGGCCTGCTGCTGGACGCGTTCGCCCAGGCGGACGCGGTGACCGACCGCCCGTCGGTCGTCTTCGCCTACACGATCAAGGCCTGGCGCCTCGCGACCGAGGGACACCCCGGCAACCACTCGGCGCTGCTCACCGCCGACCAGTGGCGTGCGCTCGCGCGCGAGCTGGGCGCCGACCCGGAGGACCCGTGGGCCGGCTTCGACGACGGCGGCGCCGAGGCGCAGCTGTGCCGCGAGGCCGCGGAGCGCCTGCGCCGCCCGCAGGTGGAGCTGCAGCCCGTGCCGGAGATCCCGCGCGATCTCGGCCGACGCCACACGGGAAGGGAGTCCACGCAGCAGGCATTCGGGCGCTTCTTCGTCGACCTCTCTCACGGTGCGCCCGAGGTGGCCGCGCGGGTCGTCACGGTAAGCCCCGACGTCGCCTCGTCGACCAACCTCGGCGGCTGGATCAACCGCGCCGGCATCTGGCACCTCGGCGACCGCATCGACTGGTTCGCCGACGACAGCGACACGCTGGTGCGCTGGCGCGAGACCGAGCACGGCCAGCACGTCGAGCTCGGCATCGCCGAGGGCAACCTGGTCGGCCTGCTCGCCGAGCTGGGGCTGACGTGGTCGCGCGAGGGGCAGCCGCTGCTGCCGGTCGGCACGATCTACGACCCGTTCGTCAACCGCGCGCTCGAGCCGTGGTCGTTCGGCCTGTACGCCGGCGCCCAGTCGATCCTCGTCGGCACGCCGTCGGGCGTCACGCTGGCGCCGGAGGGAGGCGCGCACCAGTCGATCACCACGCCGTCGGTCGGCCTCGAGCAGCCCCGCTGCATCGCATGGGAGCCGGCGTTCGGGCAGGACCTCGAGTGGACGCTGCTCGACGCGCTGCGCCGGCTTGGACGGCCGGACGGCACCTCGGCGTACTTCCGGCTGACGACGCGCCCGGTCGACCAGGCGCTCGCGGCCGTGCCCGGTGACGACGACCCGGAGGCGCGGGAGCGCCGGCGCCGCGCCGTGCTCGCGGGCGGGTACGTCCTGCGCGCCGCGGACGGCGCGCCGGCGGTGACGCTGGTCGGCATGGGCGCGATCGTGCCGGAGGTGCTTGCGGCGGCGGACGAGCTCGAGGCCGCCGGCATCGCCGCGGACGTCGTCTGCCTCACCTCCGCCGATCTCGTCTTCCGCGCGCTGCAGGCTCGCCAGGGCCTCGGCGACGGAGACCACCGCGTCCTCGACGAGCTGCTCCCCGCCGACCGCGCGGCGCCGATCGTCAGCGTGCTCGACGGCCATCCCCACACGCTGAGCTTCCTCTCGGCGGTGCGCCGCGTGCCGATCGCCTCGCTGGGCGTGGCGGACTTCGGCCAGTCGGGCGACGTCGAGGACCTGTACCGCCACTTCGGGATCGACACCGAGACGATCGTCGGCGCCGCGCTGGATCTCCTCGACCCCGGCTAGCCTCCAGGCGCGATGCGCGCCACCACCGACCTCGACGCCCTCGCCGCGATCGACGTCCACACCCACGTGCAGGCCTCGATCCACGGCGGTGGGTTCCCCGAGGACTCGCCCGAGGCGGCGGTCGCGAAGGTCTTCGGGTCCGACGCGCTGCTGAGCGTGCCCGAGCTGGCCGCCTTCTACCGCGAGCGCAACATGCTGGCCGTGTGCTTCATGGTCGACAGCGTCCGCTGGGGCGGACCGGTGACGAACGAGGAGATCCTCGAGCTCGCGGCCGCCGAGCGCGACGCGCTCATCCCGTTCGTCAGCGTCGACCCGCACCGCGGCCGCGAGGGCGTCGAGTGGGCGCGGCGGCTCATCGCCGAGCACGACGTCGGCGGCTTCAAGTTCCACCCCAGCCTGCAGCACTTCCTCCCCGACGACCGCATCGCGTACCCGCTCTACGAGGTGATCGCCGAGCACCGGTTGCCGGCCGTCTTCCACACCGGTCAGACCGCCGTCGGCTCGGGCCAGCGCGGCGGCGGCGGGATCCTCCTCAAGTACTCCAACCCGATCCACCTCGACGAGGTCGCCGCCGACTTCCCCGACATGCAGGTCGTCATGGCGCACCCGTCGGTCCCGTGGCAGGACGAGGCGCTGTCCGTCGCGGTCCACAAGCCGAACGTGTGGATCGACCTGTCGGGGTGGTCGCCGAAGTACTTCCCGCCACAGCTCGTGCGCTACGCCAACACGCTGCTCAAGGAGAAGGTCCTGTTCGGGACGGACTACCCGGCGCTCACGCCCGAGCGGTGGCTGCGCGACTTCGACACCCTGCAGATCAAGGACGAGGTCAAGCCGCTGATCCTCAAGCAGAACGCGGCGCGCCTGCTCAGGCTGGGCGGCGCTGCCTGACGCGAATCACGCGGCGGCCGCGGCCGCGGGCAGGACCGGGACGTCGTCGAAGCGGCGGTGGATGCTCGACCCCAGCTTCTCGATGTCGGCGCCATAGACGTGGATCGACACCGCCATCTCGGTGCCGGCCGCCGTCACCGCGTGGATGTCCTCGGCCGGCGGCACGAGCGCCTCGACGTGACCGGGACGCGCGAGCACGCTGCCCACCGGCTGCAGGGCCGCCCGCCCGCCCGACTCGACCAGGCGGTAGCGGATCTCGCGCTCGACCCCGCGGTAGACGCCCACCACGCACCACGAGACGTGGTCGTGGATCGGCGTGTGCTGGCCGGGCAGCCACACGAGCGCCACGACCGACATGCGGCGAGTCGGCGAGACGTGCAGCAGGTGCTGGCGGTAGGCGTCGACGCCCGGCAGCTGGTGCTCGGGCGCGAGCCAGCCGGGCTCGCGGAGGAGCAGCGCGAGCCTGTCGGCGATCGCGTGGGGATCGTCGATGTGGGCCTCGGCGTGGTCGACGAACGCGGCGAACGGGGCGGAGTGACGCAGTCGATGCACGCGCACGACCGTCCCAGGATCCGGGCGCGCCCGCGCTCGGGCAGGCAGGCGGCGCGCGGGTGCGGATGCCCGCACGCGCCGTCACACGCGCGTGCGTCAGGCGCGGACCCAGAGCGCCTGCGGCCCGCGGAACGAGATGTTCGGTGAAGGTCAGCTCCTGGCCCTCGACGAGGCGCAGCCGTGGGAAGCGGCGCGTGAGCTCCTGCACGGCGAGCTGCGCCTCGAGCTTGCCGAGCGCCGACCAGATGCAGAAGTGGATGCCCTTGCCGAACGCGAGGTTCCGCTTCGTGTTCGGCCGGCGCGTGTCGAACACGTCGGGGTCCGGGAACACGGACGCGTCGCGGCCGCTCGCGGCGAGCCACAGGAACAGCTTCGCGCCCTCGGGGAGCTCGACGCCGCCCACCGTCACCGGCCGCTTCGTCACGCGGCGCCACGCCGGCACGGACGAATCGAAGCGCAGCGTCTCCTCGACGGCGCCCGGGATCAGCGCCGGGTCCGCCACGATCTCGTCCCAGCGCGACGGCTCCTCCAGCAGCCGCCGGACCAGGTTCCCGATCAGGTAGTTCGTCGTCTCGTGGCCGGCGAAGCTCAGCGAGAACAGGATCGAGGCGATCTCCTCCTGGCTCAGCGCCTCGGGGTCCTCGTCGTGGATCGCAAGCATCGCGCCGGGGGAGTCGTCCGCGCGGTCGTCCGCCTTGCGGGCGACGAGGTCGCGTAGGTAGCGGCGGTAGGCGGCCATGCTCGTCGCGTGCTCGACCTGCTCGGCGGCGGGCGGGCGGCCGAACGCGAGCGTCGCGCGGTGGCCGCACCACTCCTTGAGCTGGCCGTAGTCCTCCTCCGGACGCCCATGAAGCGGAAGATGATCGTCGCGCGCAGGGGGAACGTGAGCGCCTGGACGAGGTCGAACGGCTGCGACGGGTCGACGGCGTCGAGCAGCTCGGCGAGCGTCGCGCGCACGCGCGGCTCCATCTCGGCCACGCGGCGCGGCGTGAACGCGCGCGAGGCCGGGCGGCGCAGCCGTGTGTGCGCGGGAGGGTCGAGGCTCACCATCGACGGCTGCGGCTTGTGGCCGCCGGCGAGCAGGATCTCGGTCGCCTCGGGCTCGAGCGCGACCAGCGGGAGCTGGGCGGCGCCCGCGGAGAACGTCTTCGGGTCGAGGAAGATCACCTCGATGTCCGCGTAGCGCGTGACGACGTAGTAGTCGAGCGCCGGCGCGTAGAACACCGGGGTCTCGTGCAGCGGCAGCTGCGCCATGACCGCGTACGGATCGGCCAAGAACTCCTCGGCGAGCGGGTCGAACTCGGCGTGGACCGGACAGGCGGGGCGCTGCTCGAGGGCCATGCGCCGATGGTCTCACCGGGCGGGCCAGACGACCAAGAGCCCGTCGCCGACAGTGAGCAGCGCGTTGTGCACGCGCGCGTCGGCCTGGACGCGGTCGTTGAACGCCTGGAGCGCGCGGGTGTTCTCCGACTCGGGGTGGGCCTCGATCACCTCGCCGCTCCAGAGCACGTTGTCGCACACGATCAGCCCGGCGTCGGAGAGCTTGGGCAGCACCGCCTCGTAGTAGTGCGCATAGTCGGGCTTCCACGCGTCGATGAAGACGAGGTCGAACGGGCCGTCGAGCGCGGGGACGATCTCGCGCGCGTCGCCCACGCGCAGGTCGATCTTGGCGGCGTCCGGGCTGCTCTCGATGTGCGCGCGCGCGAGCTCCGCGAGCTCGGGGTCGTACTCGATCGTGATCACGGTGCCGCCGGCCGGCAACCGCGCGGCGATGGACAGCGCGCCATAGCCCGTGAAGGTGCCGACCTCGAGCACGCGCGTGGCGCGGCCCGCGACGACGAGCGCCTCGAGCAGCCGCGCCTCGACGAGGCCGCTGCGCATCTGGGGCGACGCCGTCCGCTCGCGCGTCACCGCCGCGACCTCGGCGAGGTGCGGCGGCGGCGGCGTGGTGTGCTTGGCGGCGTAGCGCTCGATGGCCGAATCCGTCATGTCCATGGCGCCAGTCTGCCTGGCGTCAGTGCCGCGCGGCCCAGCGCGCCATGCGCGCGAACAGCTCGGGCGGCGCGGGCGCCGGCGCCAGCCGCCGTCCCGCTGCAGATAGGCATAGCGGCAGTCGGCCAGGTCTTGCGGGCCTCGGCAGGCTTCGATGACCACCGCCGATCGGTAGCAGTCCTTCGCTAGCCTGTCGGCTGTCGCTCTCGGAGGGGTGGCAGAGTGGTTGAATGCGGCGGTCTCGAAAACCGTTTCAGGGGTTAAGCCTCTGACGAGGGTTCGAATCCCTCCCCCTCCGCTTCTAGAGCCAAGTCCCCGTATCCATCGGGGATCTCGCGAGGCCGGTTCCTCCCGGCCTCGATGCGCCCGACCGCTGCGAGGGGATACGTCGCACTCGCCCCCAACCCGGGACGGCCGGAGCGCGGCAGGCTCAAACGAGGACGACCGGCTGCGACCAGGTGTACGGCTCGTAGGCCCCGTCCGCGTGACGCGTGGCGGCGACGGCGTCCGCCTGGGCCGGGCCCGGCTGCAGCCGACCACCCGCCGCGCGCAGGGTGAGCCTCCAGTGATCCGCGGGCGATGCGAACACGCCGGTCCCGCCGGCGACCACGCCGCCCTGCCGGATCGATGCGAAGAGCCGAGCGTCGACGTCCCCGGGCCCCCACTCAATCGGCCCGCTCGCCAACACTGCGCGTCCGCCGCTCGCCAGCGGCAGCGGGCTGTCGAACTTGCCCTTCATCGCCTGCGCGGTCGGCGCGACCGCCATCCCTCCGACGGCGGCCAGCCCCCCGGCCAGGCCGCCCTCGCTTGACGAACTCACGCCGCGTGACCATGTCGACCTCCCGGTCGCCTCCGCGCGGTGAGGTCCGAACTGGCGGGCGTGTCGAACCGCGCTGTCCACTAAACGAAATTCGATCTACAGGCCGCCGCTGGAGTACGTCAAGGCGTTCGCGCCGGCGTGGATCTCGCATCGCCCCGCCGGCCCGGCCGACCGAATTCCCTGCCGGCGGCTCGGTTTGGCCTCGGGTTGAGGCCCGGCAGGAAAGGTCGCCCCCTCCGCTGGAGAGCCAAGAGTCGTATTCCTTGCGGCTCGAAGGACGGCTGCGTGAGTGCTACTCGAGGCGCGAGTCATGGTCGGATCGATGCGCGTCGTCGACCTATCAGCCCCGATCACGCCGTCGCCGCCCGGAGCGCGGCCGCTCATGCGCGTCGAGACCGAGTACGCGGACCACGCCGCCGGTGCGCGGACCATCGAGCAGATGTTCGGTGTGCCGTGGCGCCTACTGCGCGACGGCGAGGGCGGGGCGATCGAGACGATCACCAGCCTGGGCACACATAACTCGACACACGTCGACGCGCCCTACCACTACAACTCGACGGTCGCCGGCCGACCGGCTCAGCGGATCGGCGAGCCGCCGCTCGAGTGGTTCTACGGTCCCCGGCGTGCGGGTCGACTTCACCGGCGGGGCCGATGGCGAAGCGATCACCGCCGCCGAGATGGGCGCGGCCCTCGACTTCGCCGGTCACCGGCTCCGCGAGGGCGACATCGTGCTCGTCCAGACCGGCCGGGACGCCTTCTCCGGCACACGACTACATGGAGCGGGGCCCCGGAGTCACCGTCGAGGCGACGCGCTGGCTGTACGACCGGGGCATGCACGTGATGGGGATCGACGCGTGGAGCTGGGACCGACCGCTGCATCTCGAGGCGCCGACGCCCTCGAGCGCGACGAGCAGGGCATCTTCTGGGCCGCGCACCAGTGCGATCTGCCCTATTGCCAGACCGAGCGCCTCTGCGGCCTCGGCGCCCTGCCGCCGACCGGCTTCCGCGTCGCCTGCTCCCCGCTGCGGCTCGTCGGCGCCAGCGCGGCGCCGGCACGCGTCGTCGTCATGCTCGACTGACGGCATCTCGCAGCGGCCGGCCGCCCTCCGCGGCCGGCCGCGCGTTCAGGCCGACAGCCGCATCGCGCTCAGGGCGGCGCGGTCGTGCGCGATCCCCTTCGCCCGGGCGCGCCGCGCCTCTTGCGGATGCTGCTGCGCCCATCCGACGCAGGCGGTGTCGAATCCGCGACGGCGCGAGACGTCGTCAGCCAGCGGCGAGCCGCAGCGCGCGCAGCGCCGCCAGCGCAGCAGGCCTCCCGGGGCCAGCTCGAGGTAGAGATCCGTCTCCATCGCGCCGCAAAGGTAGGGACGCCCCGCCCGCCCGTCAGGTGTCGTGGCACCGCCGCGCTCGGGGCGGTTCCTTTCGAACCGCGACGCCGGAGCGCGCGGCGCCGCGCCGGCGGCTTGCGCCGGCCACGGCTGCGCGGCGATCATGCGCCCGCAATGGCATATGACGAGGCGCTGGCCGGCCGCATCCGCGACGCGCTCGCCGACCGGGACGACGTCACCGAGCGCAAGATGTTCGGTGGGCTGGCGTTCATGGTGAGCGGCAACATGTGCTGCGGCGTGATCGGCTCCGACGCGATGCTGCGCCTCGGCGAGGACGGCGCCGAAGCCGCGCTCGACGAGCCGCACACCCGCCCCATGGACTTCACCGGCCGGCCGATGAAGGGCATGGTCTACGTCGCGGCGGCGGGCGTCGAGGACGACGCGGCGGTCCGCCTCTGGGTCGACCGCGCGGTCGAGTTCGCCGGCGCCCTGCCGCCGAAGTAGCGCCGGCCGCGCCACGCGGCGCGCGGCCGTCAGCCGGTCGCCAGCGCGCCGGTCAGGTACCGCTGGATCGTGGGCCCCACGCACGCCGCCACCGTCTCGCGGTCGGTGGTCGCCAGCGGCGGCACGCCGACGACGGCGCGCGCCATTGCCAGCCCGATGATCTGCGAGCCGGCCAGGCTCGCACGCAGCTCCGGCCGGTCCGGCGACGCCGCGGCCGCCAAGCGGCCGAGCACCTCGCGCGCGAGGAACTCGCGCAGCATCGCGGCGGCGCGCTCGTTGCTGACCGCGCCCCGGATCAGCGCCAGGATCGGCGCGAATGCGTCCGGCGCGTCGAACAGGCCGAGGACCGTGCGCACAAGGCGCTCGCCGAGACCCTCCACGCCGTCGGCCAGGAGCGTCTCGACGATCTGGCTCGGCGAGATCGGCAGCGCCATGGCGGCGACGAAGAGCTGCTCCTTCGAGCCGTAGAAGCGGTGCACGAGGGCGGGGTCGACGCCCGCCTCGCGCGCCACGGCGCGGATGCTCACGCCGTCGTAGCCGCGCTCGGCGAACGCGGCGCGCGCCGCGTCGAGGATCGCCGCGCGGGTCTGGTTGGGCCCGGGCCGGCGGCCGGTGCGGCCCGGCGAGGACTTGCGCTCCACAGAAAGTCACTATACGATGACTTCATGACGGATGCCATCGCGATCAAGGGCCTGCGGGTTCGCCGCGGCGGACACGACGTGGTGCGGGTCCCGGCGCTCGACGTCCAGGCGGGCGCCGTGACGGGGCTGATGGGCCCCAGCGGCTGCGGCAAGACGACGCTCATGCGCAGCATCGTCGGCGTCCAGCGCGTCGCGGCCGGACAGGTGACCGTGCTCGGGCACCCGGCCGGCAGCGCGGCGCTGCGCGCCCGCGTGGGCTACATGACCCAGGCGCCGTCGGTCTACGGCGACCTCACGGTGCGCGAGAACCTGCGCTTCTACGCGCGCGTCCTCGGCGCCCCGCTGTCGCGGGTCGACGAGGTCATCGACGCGGTCCGCGTTCCCGCCCGCGCCAGGCAGCTCGTGCGCGACCTGTCGGGCGGCGAGCGCGCCCGCGTGTCGCTCGCCGCCGTGCTCCTCGGCGAGCCCGAGGTGCTGATCCTCGACGAGCCGACCGTCGGGCTCGACCCACTGCTGCGGCTCGAGCTGTGGCGGCTGTTCGCGGGCCTGGCCGAGCGTGGCGCGACGCTGCTCGTCTCCAGCCACAGCCTCGAGGAGGCGCGCCACTGCGACCGGCTGCTGCTCATGCGCGACGGCGAGCTGCTCGTCGCCGACACGCCCGGCGGCCTGAGCCGGCGCACCGGCCGCGAGAACCTCGAGGACGCGTTCGTCGAGCTCGTGAGCCGGCGCGAGGAGGTGGCGGCATGAGCCCGCGCATCACGCTCGCCGTGGCGGGCCGCGTGCTGACACAGCTGCACCACGACCGCCGCACGGTCGCGCTGCTGATCGTGGTCCCCGCGCTGCTCGTCACGCTGCTGCGCTACGTCTTCGACGGCCGCCCGGAGGTGTTCGACGTGATCGGCCCGGGGCTCGTCGGCCTCTTCCCGCTGATCTCGATGTTCCTCGTCAGCTCGATCACCGTGCTGCGCGAGCGTACGACCGGAACGCTCGAGCGGCTGCTGACCATGCCGCTGCACAAGCTCGACATCCTCGCCGGCTACGGCCTCGCGTTCGCCGGCCTGGCGGCGGTGCAGGCCGCCGTGGTGAGCGCCGTCGCGTTCGGGCTCCTGGGGCTGGAGGCGGCCGGCTCGCCCTGGGCGGTCGGCGCGCTGGCGATCGGAAACGCGCTGCTCGGCATGGCGCTCGGGCTGCTCGTGTCGGCGTTCGCGGCGACCGAGTTCCAGGCTGTGCAGTTCATGCCCGCCTTCGTGCTGCCGCAGCTGCTGCTGTGCGGGCTGATCGTCCCGCGCGAGCAGATGGCGGGCGCGCTGCGGGTGGCCGCCGACGCGCTGCCGATGACCTACGCGTACGACTCGCTGCAGCGCGTCGCGAACGACGGCGCGCTCGGCTCGCGCGGCACGCTCGACGTGGTCGTGCTCGCCGGTGCGATCCTCCTGGCGCTCGCGCTCGGCGCCGTCACGCTGCGGCGGCGGACGGCGTAGGGGAAAGGGGCTCACGACGGCCAACCTGATCTACACGGCGATCGCGTCGCTGGACGGCTACATCGAGGACGAGGCCGGAGACTTCGCCTGGTCGGCGCCCGACGAGGAGGTGCACGCGTTCGTCAACGACCTCGCGCGGCCCGCGGGCACCCACCTCTACGGGCGCCGCATGTACGAGGTGATGCGCGCCTGGGAGACGGTGGACACGGGCCCCGGGCAGGCGCCGGCCATGCGCGACTTCGCCGAGATCTGGCGAGCGGCCGACAAGGTCGTGTACTCGCGCACGCTCGAGGCCGCGTCGACCGCGCGGACGCGCATCGAACGGGACTTCGACCCCGACGCGGTGCGGCGCATGAAGGCGGCGGCGGAGCGCGACATCACCGTGAGCGGTCCGGCGCTCGCCGAGCACGCCTTCCGCGCCGGGCTCGTCGACGAGTTCCACCTGTTCCTCAGCCCGATCGCGGTCGGCGGCGGCAAGCCCGCGCTCCCCGCGGGCGTCCGCGTGGCGCTCGAGCTCGTCGACCACCGCCGCTTCGCGGGCGGCGTCGTCCACCTCCACTACCGCACCATCTAGGCGCGGGCCTCGAAGAAGCGCGCCACGGTCTCGGCGGCGATCGGATCGACGAGGCTCTCGCGCATGGCCTCGTCGATGCCGGGCGCGCCCGCGGCGCGCATCGTGTCGAGCGCGGCGCCGACGTCGTAGTCCGTCCGGCGCAGCACGACGTCAGGGCCGAGCAGCAGCCAGAACGCGGCGGCGGCGCCCTGGTAGGGCATGCCGACGGCGCCGGCGTTGACGACGCGCCGGCCGGCAACGGCGAGCTCGAACTGGTGATGCGTGTGACCGCAGACGACGATCGGCTCGGCGACGCCGGCGAGCATCGCCTCCAGCCGCTCCGGCGGCGTCAGCGCGGTGATCATCTCGGTGTCGCTGCGCGGCGAGCCGTGGCAGAACAGCGCCGGGCCGAGCGCGTCGGCCTCGAGCGACACCACCGGCCGGAAGCTCGCGAGGAAGTCGCGCTGCACACGGTCCAGCCGGCTCGCGCCCCATGCGGTCAGCCGCTCGAACTCCTCGTCGGTCTCGTCGACGCGCCTGCCCTCGTCGAACGCCTCGACGAGCTCGCGGTCGGCGTTGCCCATCACGAAATGAGCGCGCTCGTCCAGGTCACGCAGGCGCTCGATCGTCTCGGACGGCAGGCCGCCGATCGCGACGTCGCCGCCGATCACGATCGCGTCCGGGCCGATGAGCTCGACCTCGGACAGGACGGCGTCGAGCGCGGGCAGGTTACCGTGGATGTCGTAGAGCGCCGCGATCCGCATGGGCGGATCGTCGCGCACCGGCGCTCAGGCGCGCCGTCCGAGCTTCGCCCCGGCCAGCGCGGCCGGCGCGTCGACCAGCACGACGAGGCGCTCGCCGAGCTTCGCGATCGCGGTGATCGCCGGGTCGTTGGTGACGGTCAGCTCCTCGAGCTGGTCGGGCACCCTGGTCAGCACCTCGCGCACGTCGTCGACGGTGAGCCCGGCCGGGCCCTCGTCGCTCTGCACGACCACGATGCGGCCCGACCCCGAGCCGCGCGCGAGCCCGAGGCGAGCGGCGAGGTCGCAGATCGGTAGCGTGCTGCCGCGCAGGTTGATGACGCCGCGGACCCAGCTCACGTCGCTCGAGATGCTGCGCGGCTCGGTGTAGTTGATGACCTCCTGGACCTGGCCGATCGGCAGCGCGTACTCGTCGCCCCCGAGCACGAACACCACGGCCTGCACCGGGCCGCCGCGCGCCTTCGCAGCCGGCTTGCGCGCGGGCGCGCGGCGGGTCCGCGCGGGCTTCTTGTCCGGCGCCTTGTGCGCCGGAGCCTTCGCGCGGCGGGCGCGGGCGGGCGCGGCCGGGCGAGGGGACTCGGGCGACTCGGCGGCGGGCCCCGTCGGCTCCTCGCGCGCGGGCGGTTCGGACACCCGGTCAGCTTACGGGCGGGCGGGCCAGCGGGCCCGTTAACGACTCCGGGCCCGCGTTTTCAGCGGGCCCGGGTCGACACACAACACACGGAAAGGAGAGGGGAGTTGAGGCCTGTATCGGGTCGGCGCCGTGGTTCCTTGAGCCCCTTGTTCGATCGCGCTGGACGTTTCTTCTGTCCGCGCCCCACAGTTGAGTATTCGGCTCAAGCGCCGGGCGTGGGCGCCGATCTAGATGAGCACCGACCCCAACCCCAGGAACCGGTCATGAACCTCACGCCCGAGCAGGTCCAGGAGCACATCGAGAAGCTCTCCGGCGCGACCGTCGAGGACCTCGACGATCTCCTGCACGACCTCTTCTGCCTCGCCTGGCCGACCACCGACGGCCAGAACAACTAGCCGGCATCCCGCTCGAACCCGCGCCGTCCCACACCGGCGGTGCGGCGCCACCCCCGTTGCCGTCGGGGGGATGACGCGCATCCCCGCCGAATAGGATGCCGGGCATGGCGATCCCGCCTGACGACTTCTCCATCTCGGCGGAAGACCGCGACGGGCGCGCGTACCTATCGCTGCGCGGGGAGCTCGACCTCGCCACGGCACCGGAGCTCGAGGAGCTCCTCAACGCGCGCGTCGACGCCGGCGAGGAGGTCGTCGTCGACCTCCGCGACCTCGAGTTCATGGACTCGAGCGGCATCCGCGTCCTGGTCGCCGCGCACGCCCGCGCCGGGCGCACGGGCACGCGCGTCATCGTCGTGCGTCCCGATCCCGGCAGCGCGGTCGCGAAGATCGTGCAGGTCTCGGGCCTCGACGGCGAGCTCAACCTCGTCGACGACCCGGCCCAGGCCGCCTGATCGAGCCGCCCGCGCGCGCCGCTGCGCCTCGCGCGGCCGTGGCCTCGGCTCGCCGGCGCGCGGAGTGCGCGCGATAGCCTCACCGCCCATGACTCGGACGACCACGGCCGCCTTCGACGCCGCGACAATCGAGCGGCTGGCCGACCTCACCGTCGGCTTCGCCGCCAACGTGCAGCGCGGCCAGATCGTGGCCATCTCGGCGGAGCTCGGCAAGGAGGCGATGGTGCGCGCGCTTGCGGCCGCCGCCTACCGGCACGGCGCCCGGTTCGTCGACGTCACGTACTTCGACATGCACGTCAAGCGCGCGCGTATCCTCAACGCCGAGGAGGACACGCTCGACTTCGTCCCCTCGTGGTACGGCGAGCGGGTCCTCGAGCTGGGTCGTCAGCGCTGCGCCCGCATCGGCCTCGCCGGTCCCGCGACGCCCGGTCTGCTCGACGACCTCGATCCCGCACGCGCCGGGCGCGACCAGCTCCCGGCGCTCAAGGAGACCGGGATCATCGTCAACGAGGGCACGACGAACTGGACCATCGTGCCGTACCCGACCGCGGCGTGGGCGCAGCAGGTTCATCCCGACGCGGCCGAGGACGAGGCGCTCCAGCGCCTGAGCGATCAGATCCTGCACGTGTGCCGGATGGACGAGGACGACCCGATCGCCGAGTGGCGGCAGCGCGTGGCCACCCTCGTGGGCGCGGCCGAGCGCGTGACCGCGCGCCGGTTCAGCGCCCTGCGCTTCGAGGGCGACGGCACCGACCTGACGGTCGGCCTGCTGCCGACGACGAGGTTCATGGCGGCCGAGTTCCGGACCGTCGACGGCATCCGCCACATGCCCAACCTTCCGTCCGAGGAGATCTTCGGTGCGCCCGACCCGCAGCGGACGGACGGCGTCGTGCGGGCGACGAAGCCGCTCGTCGTCGCCGGCTCGATCATCCGCGGCCTCGAGGTCGAGTTCCGCGACGGCCGCGCGGTCCGCGTCGACGCCGACGAGAACGCCGAGGTCCTGCGCGGCTACGCCGCCCGCGACGAGGGCGCCTCGCGGCTCGGCGAGGTCGCGCTCGTGGACGGCGAGGGTCGCATCGGCCGCACGGGCACGACGTTCTTCGACACGCTGCTCGACGAGAACGCCGCGAGCCACATCGCGCTCGGCCAGGCGTACGCGTTCACGGCGGGCGACGAGGATCAGCCGCGCCTGAACCGCTCGGCGATCCACGTCGACTTCATGATCGGCGGCGACGACGTCGCGGTGACCGGCGTGACGGACGCCGGCGAGGAGGTCCCCGTGCTGCGCGGCGGAGCCTGGCAGATCTGACGCTTCGGCTACGCTTCGGCCTGCCCGGAGAGGTGCCGGAGCGGTTGAACGGGCGCGACTGGAAATCGCGTGACGGGGGTCAACCTCGTCCGAGGGTTCGAATCCCTCCCTCTCCGCTGGCTCGCCAGAGTGATCGGTGGTTCCCCCCCGCGAGCGCTCGGTATCCCGCCGATGTGCAGTCCGCCCGGCCCGCGACGCTTCCGTCGAGCGATTCAGGAGCTGTCGACATGAGCACCGCGCCGGCACCACGAACCATCGAGCACGCGCCCGAGCGCCAGGATCGTGCTGCGGGCCGTCCGCATGTCGACGTCCGCGGGCGGGGATCCCGCCGTGGCGATCTCGACGCGTTCCTCGCGCCGGGCCGCATCGCCGACCCGCCTCGCCCCGGCGCAGCCGTCGGCACGGCCGGCCCCAGCGCCGAGCAGAAGTGCTCCTGGCGCGGCTGCAGGACACGACGCTGCAGGCCCTCGAGTACATCGCCAGCGGCGGCTACCGCGACCGCGAGGCCCTGACCAACGTGCGCAAGCACGCCGACGCTCGCAACGTGAGGGTGTACGTCGCGAGCAGGCGCTGATCACCGTCAAGGAGGACGGCATCGGCGTGGACCTCGAGCGCCTCCGGCCAGGATTGGGCGTGGGCCGCTCGATCGTCGGACACATGGAGAACGTCGGCGGCACGGCCTCGGTCGCCTCACGGCATGCTGGCCACGCTCCGCCGGCTCGCTGACGCGTCCGAGGCGGAGGGCACGGCGTTCACGCAAGACTGTGCGGCACATCACGGATGCAGACGCCTCGCCGCGGGGGCACGATGCGGCGGCGGCGTAGCATGCCGCTCTCGCAAAGCGAGGCCTGAGGAGGCCAAATGAGAATCGTGGTCGGCTACGACGGATCAGACCCGGCGAAGCACGCGCTGGACCGGGTGGCGCGGTACGGCACCGGAAACGACGAGGTCACCGTGGTGACGGTCGCCGAGCTGCACGCTCGCGCCGGCGTCACGGAGGGAGCTCACCTCGATCCGTCGGAGCTCCCGCGCCGACAGCAGGCGCTCGAGGAGGCCAAGGCCGCGCTGGCCGAGCGCGGGCTCCAGGCCGAGACCGTCGTGGCGCAGGGCGACCCCGGCGAGGCGATCGTGCAGGTCGCCGAGGAGCGCAACGCCGAGCTGATCGTCGTGGGCCACCGAGGCCTCAATCCGTTCGAGCGTCTGCTGCTGGGCTCGGTCAGCTCGAAGGTCGTCCACCGGGCGCCCTGCGACGTGCTCGTCGTTCGCTGAGGGCTCTGCGCGCCGCGCTCGGCGGTCCGGCCGGGCGCGGCGCCGCGATCTCTGTGGGTCGTACCGGCCACCCGGTAGCCCAAGGGTCCTGCTGACCGTCTGCTGACGCGCGTCCGCGGCGGTGACTGTCTCGAACATGCTCAAGGACCGCGTCTCGGACCTCGAGACGCTCGCGGACGGCGTGCGCCGGGTCGCCGTGGGCGGGTCGGTGCTCGACCCCTCGGTGGTGGGCCAGCTCGTCTCGCGGCCGCGCCGCGGCGGCAATCCGCTCGAGGAGCTGACCGAGCGTGAGCTCGAGGTGCTCGGGCTCATGGCGCGAGGGGCGCACGAACCGGGCGATCGCCGACCGGCTCATGATCAGCGAGCACACCGTGGAGAAGCACGTGGCGAACCTGATGGGCAAGCTCCGCATCCCGGCGGGCGCCGACGACCACCGGCGCGTGCTCACGGTGCTCACCTTCCTCGACTCGGCGTAGGGGGGCGCCGGGCGCGCGGGCCGGCGGATAGGCTCGCGGGAGCCATGCCGATCGCCCAGAGCTCCGAGTTCACCCGCGAGGAGGTCGCGCTCGCGCTGCGCAACCCCGGGATGCCCCTCGAGGCGCTGCGCCATCCGATCACGCCGGTCGGGATGCACTACCTGCTCATCCACTTCGACGTGCCCGCGCTCGACGCCGCCACGTACGAGCTGCGCGTCGACGGCCGCGTCCGCGCGGAGCTCACGCTTACGCTCGACGACCTGCGCGCCCGCCCCGCGGTGTCGATGCCGGTGATGATGGAGTGCGCCGGGTCGGGCCGCGCCCACCTCGCCCCGCGACCGATCTCCGCGCCGTGGCACGACGAGGCGATCGGGTGCGCCGAGTGGACCGGGACGCCGCTGCGCGGGGTGCTCGAGGACGCCGGCGTGCTCGACGACGCGGTCGAGATCCTGTTCACCGGCTCCGACCGCGGGCTGGACCAGGGCGTCGAGCAGGCCTACCAGCGCAGCCTGTCCGTCGCGGATGCGATGGGCGAGGACGTCCTGCTCGCCTACGCGATGAACGGCGGTCCGCTGCCGCCGTCGCACGGCTTCCCGCTGCGGCTCATCGTGCCGGAGTGGTACGGCATGGCGTCGGTCAAGTGGCTGCGCTCGATCACCGCCATCGCCGAGCCGTTCGAGGGCGTCCAGCAGACGCTCCTCTACCGCTACCGGCGCTCCGACGACGAGCCGGGGCTGCCCGTCACGCGCAAGCGGCCCCGTGCGCTCATGGCGCCGCCCGGGATCCCCGAGTTCCTCTCGCGCGTGCGCCACGTGCGCGCCGGCCGCACGCTCGTCGAGGGCCGGGCGTGGTCGGGCCAGGGCCCAATCCGCCGCGTCCAGTTCAGCCCGGACGGCGGCGACAGCTGGGACGACGCGCGCCTGGGCGAGTCGCCCGGCCCGCACGCGTGGACGGCGTGGTCGTACGAGTGGGACGCCGAGCCCGGCGACCGGGAGCTGTGCGTCCGCGCGACGGACGCGAGCGGCGCGACGCAGCCGCTCGGCATCGACGAGGTCTGGAACCTCGGCGGGTACGGCGTCAACGCGGTACAGCGCGTCGCCGTGCGCGTGAGCTGAGCCGCCGCGCCGGCCCGGACTGCCGGTTCGCCGGACCGGGTAGCCACGCTGGGCATGGCGGACGCGACTGTCGCGGTGGCAAGCGTCGAGCCGGTGCTCGACCACGTCGTGGGCTGGCGGCGGCACCTGCACCGCCACCCCGAGCTCAGCTTCGAGGAGCGCGAGACGGCGGCGTTCGTCGCGGCGACGCTCGCGGGCTTCGGGGAGGCGCTCGTGGTCGAGCGGCCGGCGGACAACGCCGTCGTCGCCCGCCTCGAGACCGGCCGGCCCGGGCCGGTCGTCGCGCTGCGCGCCGACATCGACGCGCTGCCGATCGCCGAGCAGAGCGGCGTCGAGTTCGCCTCGGAGCGCCCGGGCGTGATGCACGCCTGCGGCCACGACGCGCACACGGCGATGCTCCTCGGCGCGGCCCGGCTGCTCGCGGAGGCGCGCGACCGGCTCCCGGGCGGTGAGATCCGCTTCCTGTTCCAGCCGGCCGAGGAGCTCGCTCCGGGCGGCGCGCGCGACCTGGTCGCGGCCGGCGCCGTCGACGGGGCCGACCTCGTCTACGGCTGCCACGTGTGGACGTCGCTCGAGGGCGGCCGGGTGGCCGCGATGCCGGGGAGGTTCATGGCGGCGGCGGACTTCTTCACGCTCGCGATCACGGGGCCGGGCGGCCACGGCGGGATGCCGCACCAGGCGACCGACACCGTCGCCATCGCCGCGCAGGTCGTCTCGAACCTGCAGCACCTGGTGGCGCGCCGGATCGACCCGCTGGAGCCGGCCGTGGTGACCGTCGGCGCGTTCCACGCGGGCGGCGCGCCGAACGTCATCCCCGGCCGCGCGGAGCTCGCGGGCACCACCCGCAGCTTCGCGCCCGAGGTGCGCGACCGCCTGCCTGGCCTCATCGAGGACGTCGTGCGCGGGATCACCGCGGCGCACGGCGCGGAGTACGAGCTCGACTACCGGCGCGGCTACGACCCGGTCGTCAACGACGAGCGCGCGACGGCGCTCGTGCGTGCGGCGATCGACCCCGACGCGATGGCCGAGCTGCCGCCGATCATGGGCGGGGACGACTTCTCCGCGTATCTCGCGAAGGCGCCCGGCTGCTACGCGTTCGTCGGCGCCCGCAGCGAGGAGGCCGGCGCGGTGCATCCGCACCACCATCCCCGCTTCCGCATAGACGAGCGCGCGCTGCCGGTCGGCGTGCGGCTGCACGTCGACGTCGCGGTCCGCGCGTTGCAGGAGCTGTGACGAGCCGCGGTCGCGGGTAACCGTCCCTCCGACAACCCGTTGCGGAGGTGACCCGGCATGGCGAAGGACCATGGCTCGTCGGTGAAGGACGACAAGACCTACGAGAAGGTCCGCAAGTCCGGCGCGAGCAAGGAGAAGGCGGCCCGCATCGCGAACGCGAAGGCCGGCGGCGGCAGCCCGTCCAAGAAGGGCGGCAAGGCCTCGAAGTACGAGGACCAGACGAAGGAGCAGCTCCAGAAGAAGGCCGCCGACGTCGGCATCGAGGGGCGCTCGAAGATGAACAAGGGCGAGCTGATCAAGGCGCTGCGCAACCACTAGCCGCGTCCGCCCGGGCTCGCAGCCGGCGCCCCGCGGCGGCGCCGGGCGTCAGGCCGCGGTCGCCAGCTCGACGCGCGCGGTCGGGTGACGGAGGAACGCGAACCCGCCGCCGCCGCGCCAGCCGACGTCGGCGGAGATCCCGCCGCCCTCGCCGTCCACGACGGCCCGCAGCCGCGCGACGCAGTGGCTGATGACGTGGTCGCCGGACTCGATGCCCAGCCATCGGCGGCCGAGCTTCATCGCCACCGCCGCGGTCGTCCCCGAGCCCAAATAGGCGTCGAGCACGAGGTCGCCCGGGTCTGTCGCGATCTCGACCACGCGCGCGATGAGCTGCTCGGGCTTCGGCGTCTCGAAGACCTCCGCATCGGGCAGGAGGCTGAGCAGATGGCGCTTGGCGCCGCGCGTCGTGCCCGCCAGCTCGGCGCTCCACAGCGTCTCGGGCGTGACCGTGAGCCGCGCGTCGGCCAGGTAGCGCTTCAGCCGCGGGACACCGTTGCCGTCGCGCCCGAACCACACCTGCCCCGACCCGATCAGGGCCCGCATCCGGTCCTGCGTGTACACCCAGCAGCGCCCCTTGGGCGGGACGTGGCGGCGGCCGTTGGGCGCGATCAGCTCGTAGAACTGCGCCGGCGTGGCGTGCCCGGCCTGCGCGTTGGCGGACACCGACTGCCAGGGGCCGCGCGGATCGTCGTCGGGGTTCCGGTAGCGCGCCCGCAGCTCCGGCCCGGCGCGGAGAAGGTTACGCGTCGCCCGGAAGCGCTCCGGCGAGCGCGCGTAGACGAGCAGGTACTCGTGGTTGTTCGAGAACGCCCGGCGGTTCTCGCGGGAGGTGCGGTGCTCCCAGACGACGGTGGTGACGAAGCTCGCCCGGCCGCACACCTCGTCGGCGAGCACCTTCAGGTAGTGCATGGAGCCGTCGTCGATCGAGATCCAGAGGCTGCCGTCGTCGCGCAGGAGCGGCCACAGCGCCCGCAGCGTGCGCGCCCGGGCCGCCAGCCACGCGTCGTGGTCGAGCCTGTCGTCGTAGTGGACCCAGCGCTCGGCCGAGTTGTAGGGCGGGTCGAGGTAGATGCATCTGACCCGCCCTCTAAGCTCGCGGTCGAGCGAGGTCAGGACGGCGGCGTTGTCGCCCTGGACGAGGCGGTCGCCGGCGTGCCGGTCGCCGTAGGACAGGTGTGCGAGCTCGCGCAGCCGCTCCTCGCCGAGCCGCGCCGATGCCCCGTCGTCCATCAGCCGATCGTAGGCCCGAGGCATGACGGACCAGCTCACGCTCTTCGGTGCCGCGCCGCCGCCGGCGCGCCTGCGCCCGGTCCACTACCTCGGCTCCAAGGCGCGCCTGCTCGACGTCATCGAGGACGCGCTCGACGAGGTCGCGCCCGCCGGGCCCGTGTGCGACCTCTTCTCGGGATCCGGCGTCGTCGCCGGACGGCTGGCGCGGTGCCGCGAGGTGGTCGCCGTCGACATCCAGGAGTACGCGCGGGTGCTCGCGTCGGCGCTGCTGCGCCCGGCCCGCATCACCGCGCCGGCAGTGCTGGCGCGCCTGCGCGACACCGCGAGCCTCGGTCCGCTGCGCGAACTGATCGAGCACGAGCGGGCGTGCCTCGCCGACGCCGCCGGCGGCCGGCCGGACGCCCTGTGCGCGATCCTCGAGCAGGGATCGATCGTCGCGGAGTGCGATGACGAGCCCGCGGCCGATCCCGAGCTGGCGCGGCGCCTGCGGCACGCCCGCACCGCGCTGCCGCCCGGCCCCGACACGGTCCTGACGCGCTACTACGGCGGCGTCTACTTCTCCTACGCCCAGGCCGCGGCGCTCGACGCCATCGCGGCCGTTGTCCGCCGGCTGCCCGGCGACGAGCGCGACACGGCGCTCGCTGCGCTGCTCGGCACCGCCAGCGACGTGGTGACGAGCATCGGCAACCACTTCGCTCAGCCCGTCCGCCCCCGGACGCGGAACGGAGGCGTCAAGCCCGCGACGGTGGCCGCGGTGACGCGCCGGCGCGCACTCGACGTGACCGGCCTGTTCGCGGCGCGGGTCGCCCAGTACGCCGTCGCCCCGCGGCCCGGCGGCCGGGGGACCGCGATCCGGGCCGACTACCGCGACGCGCTGCGATCGCTTCGCGGCGTGGCGGCCGTGTACGCCGACCCGCCGTACACGCGCGACCACTACAGCCGCTTCTACCACGTGCTCGAGACGATGGCGCTCGGCGACAGCCCGGTCGTGTCGACGTCGACGATCGGCGGGCGCACCGGGCCGAGCCGGGGCCTCTACCGCGCGGAGCGCCACCAGTCCCCCTTCTGCATCAAGAGCAGCGCGCCGCAGGCGTTCGCCGCCCTGTTCGAGGGCGTCGCCGACCTGGGCGTGCCGCTCGTGCTCTCCTACTCGCCGTATGCCGACGGGCATCGCCCGCGCCTGATGACGATGGCGCAGATCGAGGCGCTGGCTGCGGCGCACTTCGACGACGTGGAGGTGCGGTCGGCCGGGCGCATGGCGCACAGCAAGCTGAACGCCGAGCGCGTGAACGCCGCCGCGTCCTACGAGGCGGAGATCCTGGTGCTGTGCCGCTCTGAGAGCGCCGCCCGCCGCGCCTCCCCAGCAACCGCCGGCCGCGCCGCGCCCCACCGGCGTCGTCCGCCCGCATAGACTTCCGCGCGAGGAGGAGCGCGCCCCGGCACCCGGGTCGTCGCACGGCCGTGTCCGACCCAGACGTCCAATCGATCGAACCCGTGCTGTCGGCCCGCCAGGAGCTGGAGTTCCTCGCGGGCGCCGGCGCCGCGCTGACGAGCTCGCTCGACTACGAGCAGACGCTGCGGCAGGTCGCGCACCTCGCGGTGCCGGAGGTGGCGGACTGGTGCGGCGTGTACGTCATGGGCGACGACGGCGCGGAGGCCGAGTTCACGAGCGGCCACGCCGACCCGGAGCTCGACGCCTTCATCACCGCGCTGCGCCGCCGCCGGCGCGAGCGCGAAGGCGCGTCGGAGTCGCGCCGCGTCGCCGAGTCGGGCGAGCCGATCCTGGCCACGGACGTGCGCGGCTGGACCGCCGACGAGGTGGACGAGGGAGAGCGCGAGCTCGTGTCGCGGCTGGCGGCCAAGTCCTACATGGTCGTGCCGCTCATCGCCCGGGGGCGGAGCATCGGCTCCCTGACGCTGCTCTCGACGCGACCGGGGCGGCACTACAACGACGCCGACCTGCGGTTCGCGCAGACGCTGGCCGGCCGGTGCGCGCTCGCGATCGACAACGCCCGCCTGCACGACGCCGCCGAGCGGTCGCTGAGCCTCCTCGACACGGTCTTCGCGACGGCGCCGGTCGGGCTGGCGTTCTTCGACCCCGAGCTGCGCTTCGTCCGCATCAACGAGACGATGGCGGCCTTCAACCACCTTCCGGTGGAGGAGCACCTGGGCCGCACGATCGAGGAGACGCTCGGCCCCGCCGCGACCGAGCTGGCCGGCCTGTACCGGCGCGTGCTGCGCACCGGCGAGCCGCTCCTCGACCATGAGCTCGAGGGCGCCGCCGAGGCGGCCCCCGGCGACGTCCGCCACTGGAACATCTCGATCACGCCGGTGCACGGCCCCGACGGCGACGTTCTCGGCCTCAGCGCCGCGGTCGTCGACGTCACCGAGCGCCGGCGGCTCCTGGAGGCCGAGCGCGACGCCCGCACGCGCGCGGACTTCCTCGCCCGCGCGGGCAGCATCCTCGACCAGTCGCTGGACCACGAGCACACGCTGCGGGCGGTCGCCGACATCGCCATCCCCGAGGTCGCCGACTGGTGCGGCGTCAGCATCCTCGACGAGAAGGGTGAGCTCCAGCAGGTCGCCGCGGCGCACGTCGATCCCGCCCAGCGCCGCCTCGGCGAGGAGCTCAACCGCCGCTACCCGCCCGGTCGCGACTCGGCCGCGGGCACGGTCGCGCGCACGGGGCAGACGGTGTTCGTCCGCGAGATCACGGAGGCCATGCTCGAGGCTGCGATCACGGACCCCGAGCAGCTCGACCTCGTGCGCCGCCTCGCGCTGCGCTCGGTGATCATCGCGCCGCTGCGGGCGCGGGGCCGCACGTTCGGCACGCTGACGCTCGCGAATGCCGAGTCCGGCCGGCTGTTCCAGGACGCCGACGTGCAGCTCGCCGAGGAGCTCGCGCGCCGCGCCGGGCTGGCGATCGACAACGCGCGCCTCTACACCGAGCGCTCGCGCATCGCCCACACCCTCCAGGTCAAGCTGCTGCCGGAGCGCCTGCCCGACATCCCCGGCGCGGTGGTGGCCGCCCGCTACCGCGCGGCGGGCGAGCTCAACGAGGTGGGCGGCGACTTCTACGACGTCTTCCCGCGCTCGGCCGACGAGTGGGCGATGGTGGTCGGCGACGTCTCGGGGAAGGGCGCCGAGGCCGCCGCCATCACGGCGCTCGCGCGCTACACGCTGCGCGCCGGAGCGTTCGACGACGACGAGCCGGCCAAGGCGCTGCGCCGGCTGAACACGGCGATGCTGGCCCACGATGACACGTCGCAGTTCGTGACCGCGGTGGTCGCCTATGTCGCCGCGGCCGACCGCGACCACATGCGCGTGCGCCTGTCGCTCGCTGGGCACCCGCCTGCCGCGATCCTGCGGCGCGGCGGGCGCGTCGAGACGACCGGCGCGTTCGGCACGATGCTCGGGCTGCGCGCCGATCCGGCCTTCCACGAGACCGAGCTCGCCCTCGACCGCGGCGACGTGCTGCTGCTCTACACCGACGGGGTGACCGAGGCCGGCCCGCGCGGGAGGCCGTTCGGCGAGCGTGGCCTCGTCGACCTGCTCGCCAAACTGGCCGGCGCGGAGCCGCAGGATGTGGTCGACGCGGTCGAGGCCGCGGTGGTGGACGCGCAGGAGGGCCAGCCGCGCGACGACGTCGCATTGCTGGCGCTCGCGCTGTCGGCGGAGTAGGCGCGCCGCGCCCGCCGCGCGCCGCGTCAGATCGCCGCCGCGCCGCGCGACCCCATCCGCGATGCTCGACGCCACTCCTGACTACCGCCTCACCGTGCGCCGCGGTACCGTGCGCGCGATCGACTGGAGCCCGTGGCTGGCCGCCGGCGGGCCGATGGCCATGCTGCTCGCCGCCCGCGGACGCGCCGGCGTGGCCATCGCCGACGTGACGGTCCTGCGCGACGGCGACGTCGCGACCGAGGCGATCGCGCGCTTCCTGACCGGCGATGGCCCCGGCGCGCGGGACGCGATCGCGGCGTGGGCGCGCGATGTCGGCTACCGGCGCCTGTGGCTGCCCGACGACCTCGTCGAGCTCCCCGGGCCCGCGGAGGGCCGTGCGGAGACCCGGTGCAGCGGATGCGCGGCGCGCTTCGCCGACGGTGCGCCCGGCTTCTGGGCCGGCGTGCGCGCCGCCGGCCGGTTCCCGGCGATGTGCCCGCTGTGCGGCGGCGACCTGCCCCAGTGGCGCGTGCACGGCGCCGACGGCGCCGACGCCCGCGGGCGGTCGGATCGGCTGGCCGGGACGCGGCCGGCGTGTGCCCGCGCCGCACCGGGTAGCCATTCGCGCGACGCCCGACGAGGAGCCCAGAGCGATGACTGAGTCCCATGCGTCCGCGCCCGTGCTCTCCGAGCGCTTCGACCTCGCGTATCTGATGGCGTCGTCGCATCACCGTACGCAGCTGCGCAGGGGCACGGAGGTGCCGTACGTCTCGCACCTGCTGGCGGTCGCCTCCATCGTGCTCGAGATGGGCGGCACGGAGGACGAGGCCATCGGCGCGCTTCTGCACGACTACGTCGAGGACGGCGGCGGCCCCGCCGGGCTCGAGCGGATCCGCCGCGCGTTCGGCAACGACGTCGCGCGGATCGTCGAGGCCAACACCGACACCGACGAGGAGCCCAAGCCGCCGTGGCGGGAGCGCAAGGAGGCGTACATCGCCGCGATCGCCGCCAAGCGGCCCGACGAGCTGCGCGTGTCGCTGGCCGACAAGCTGCACAACGCCCGCGCGATCCTGCTCGATTACCGCACGCACGGCGAGGCGCTGTGGTCGCGTTTCAAGCCCGGCGAGGGCCCGGCGGTGCGCTGGTACTACGAGGCCCTGGCCGACGCGTTCGCCGAGCGCCGCGACGCGCTCGGGCCGGGTGCCACCCCGGCGCTCGACGAGCTCCAGCGGGTGGTCGAGACGCTGCGGGGGCTCGCCGGCGCCGGCGAGGCGCCGCCACCGGCCCCCGACCCCGAGCCGGTGCCCGCGGGTCGCGCCGAGAAGGGCAGCCGGCTGCAGCTCCAGCGCGCGGTGGAGGAGAACCGGGGCACCCTCGACGTCGCGATCCGGGGCGCGTTCGAGGATCTCGCCGGAGCCGAGCTCGAGTGGCGCTCGCCGCTCGCCGAGGACGGCTACCGCGAGTACCGCGACATGGAGTTCCTCATGCGGATCGGCCGCCCCGACCTCGGCACGGCGCTCGCGGCGTTCTGGCCGCGCCCCGGGCCGTTCTGGGACGGGCTCGCGGTCGTGCGCCGGCCCGAGCGGTCCGACGGCGTGCTGCTCGTCGAGGCCAAGGCGCATCCCGACGAGATCGAGAAGGGGACCGGCAGCGCAGCGCGCGCGCCCGATTCGACCGCCGCGATCATGTCGGCGCTGGCCTGGCTCGCCGCCGACCTCGGCGTGCTCGACGCGAACCTCGAGGGCTGGATGCGCGGGCCGGGCTACCAGCACGTCAACCGCGTCGCGTATGCGCGGTGGCTCAACGAGCAGGGCCTCGACACGTGGCTCGTGCACGTGCTCTTCGCGCACGACCGCACGCACCGGCCGTCCGAGCCCGCCGAGCTCGAGGCCGCGATGGCCCGCGTCACGGACGAGCTCAGGCTCAGCGGAATCGCGATCCCTCGCGTCGGGCACGTGGTGGTCGACGCGCTGGGCTGAGGGGCGTCCGCGGCGCCGCGCTCGGGCGGGCGGGCATCGCGCCGCGCGTGCGGCGTGGCCGTCCGTCGTCGCCGCGGCGTGGTCGGCCGCTGTCACCCCGGGCGTGCGCGGCGTCCCGCTCGGGCACACGCGTGTCACGCCGCGCGTGCGGACGGCGCATCGAGGCGGGCGGCGCCCAAGTCCGAAGTGGCGGAGGCGGTCGAGTGTGCAGTTCTGCATCCATGTCGTGCACAAGTGCCCACTCGATCCGGCGCGAGGGGCGGTTCCTCGGACCAGCCGCACCTTGTCCATCGCATGGGTGGTCAACGTGCGGCTCGCTCGCGGGCGGCTGTCAGACCTCGGTCGCACCCGGCGACCCACCGCCCATGCACCCCGAACGACTCCGCCGCGACCGGCCCGAGGACCGGGCGCAACGGCGGCCCGCTGGGACACTGTCAGAACATGGCCGCGCGGAGCGACTCTCCTCGCGTGGGGAGACATGACGATGAGCACCTGCGCAGATTCCTCGCCGCGCGCGAGCGCGGCGACGCGGCCGAGATGCGCTGCTGGTGGGACGAGCTCGTGATCGACTTCTTCGATCGCATGGACGGCTTCGTCTCCGTGGCCCACAAGGGACGCCTGAACCACCACGAGCACGAGCTCGCGGTGCAGATGAGCATGGCCCGGTTCTCCGAGCGGCTGATCTCGACCTACGAGGGCGTCTCGATGGGCGAGCTCGTGAACGCCTGCAAGACGCTCGCGCGCGGGATCTGCATGGACGTGCAGCGCGCTGCGGCGCGCGCGCACAAGCGCGCGGCGTCGCTCGACGCCGGCTGGAACATGGACGCCGAGGATCGCCCGGCGCCGTCGTGGGAGGCCGACGAGGCCTGGCACCGGCTCGACCGCGAAGAGCGCAGCGCGGAGGTCCGCGACTTCCTCGACTGGGCGCTGCCGCAGATCGGCGAGGACCGCCGCCGTGTCCTCGAGCTGTCGTTCGAGGGTGCTTCGATTCCCGAGATCTGCGAGGAGCTCGGCATCTCGGAGCAGAACGCCTACCAGCGGCGCTCGCGCGCCTTCAGGGACCTCAAGAGGCTCAAGGAGCGGTACGACGCATGAGCAGCACCGAGCAGGTCCTCAGCGAGTTCATCGACGCGTGGAACGCGGGTCGCCGCCCGCGCGTCGTCGAGTACCTGGGGCGCGTGCCCGAAGGGCCCGAGCGTGACGAGCTCGCCGAGCAGATCGGCACCTGGCTCGAGGTCGCGCCGACTCCGGAATACGACCCTGGGGCCCGAGCGCAGATCCGCGCCGAGCCGATCGTGCGGCACGTCTTCGAGGCGGTCGGGCAGGACGCCGGGCTGTGGCCCGCAGTGCTGCCCCAGCTGCGCGCCGGCGCGGGGCTCTCGGTCCCGCAGGTCGCGTCGCGGCTGGTCGAGCGCTTCGGGCTCGGCGGGACCGACGAGGACCGGGCCGCCGAGTACCTGGAGCGCATGGAGCGCGGCGAGCTCGAGCCGGCCCGGGTGTCGCGCCGGCTCCTCGACGCGCTCGGCGAGCTGCTCGGCGCGAGCGGCAGGACCCTGGCCGACGCGGGACGCCTCGGCGGCGCGATGCGCCCCGCCGCGGCCGGCGGCACGCTGTTCCGCGCCGGCGAGGACGCCGGCGAATGGGTCGCCCGTGACATCGAGGCCCTCAGCCGCGCGGCCATGAGGCCCGCGCCATCCGAGATGGACGAGCTCGACCGGCTGTTCACCGGAGGCCCGGACGGCTAGTGCGCCGGGGGCCGCCTACGCCAGCAGCCGCTCGACCGCGCCCGTGAGCCCCGCGGTCGCGGCGTCATCGCCGCGCAGCGCCGCGGCCAGCGCACTGTGCTCCAGCGCGGGCGACAGGTATGGCAGCGTGTCCATCCGAGCGAGCCGGTCCCGCCGCGGGCGCAGGTCGAGCTCGCCGGCGACCTTGAGGTGCGCCTGCTCATCGTTGATCTCGGCCTCGAGCTGCTTGCCGCGCTGCTCTGACACGAGCCCGAGCTGCTCGAACCGGTAGACGACCATGATCGCGCTGACGCCGAAGTGGGTCGACACGACGACCGTGTCCTCGAGGGTCGGCTCGCGCTGGATAACCTCGTCGAGGCCGGCGCGCGGGACGAGGAACTCTGCGGCGAAGGCGTTGGCCTGCACCTCCAGCGGCGTGGAGGTCCTTCCGCTGAGCGTCGCGAACGTGTCGACCTCGACCGTGCCGTCGTGCCCGCACCACGCGTGCCCGAGCTCGTGGGCGAGCGTGAAGCGCCGGCGTTGCACGCTCTGCGACTTCGAGCCGTTGAGCCAGAGCACCGCGCCGGCGCCCTCGCTGAAGCAGGCACCTGCGATGTCGTCGGGCAGCTCGGCCACGATCACCGGATGACCGGCGCGCTCCTCGACGACCGTGAGCAGGCAGTCCAGCGGCGCGGCGGGGTCGAGCCCCAGCCCCGCGCGGGCTTGACGCGCCCGCTTCGCTCCCCGGTTGGCGTCCATGCTGCCCATGCCCACATCAGATCGACCGCGCGGCGCTGGGGCAAGAGGGCGCGTGTGTCAGGCAGCGGCCACGCGCGGCAGCAAGCGTGCCGGAGGCAACCGCTCAGGCTTCGTGGCGCAGGACCGGTCGAGCCGCTGGCGCGGCGCGTCTGAGCGCGGCGCGCCGGGGCGAGCGATCAGAACAGCGTCCGCACCGCGTCGACCACCCTGTCGTCCCCGTCGACGACCGGGATGAGCGACCACTTGTCGAACGCGGTGCACGGGTGCGAGATGCCGGACACGAGGACGTCGCCGACGCGCAACGCGCCGGCCGGGTCGCGGACGAACGCGTGCTGATCGTTGAGCGCGGCGACCGCGAGCCCGTCGGCCGCCGACGGCGGCGCACCGTCGCGGCGGACCTCGCGCGGGACGGGCAGGTCGAGGTCGTACGGCGCGTCGCGCTTGCCAAAGCCGCAGATCGCCAGCCCGGGCTCCGGGCACGAGAGCACGCGCGCCCACAGCTCGAGCGCGGGTCGCAGCGCCCCGGTCAGCGGCGAGGTGCGCGCGTACTGGCCGTCGTCGTGGGTGAGGTAGCAGCCCGAGCGCAGCACGACGCGAACCGGCCGGGTGAGGTCGCCCACCGCGCGCAGGCGCTCCACGACGCGGTCGAACAGCGAGCTGCCGCCGGCCGTGACCAGGATCTCGGGCGCGCCGGCGAAGCGCCCGTCGGCGTCGAGGCGCACCGCGAGCGCCGCCATGCGGTCGAGGAACGCGTCGACCGCGCGCAGCGTCGCGGGCTCGCGGTCGGCGCCGAGCGTGCCCTCGTAGCCCTCGACCCCGGCGAGCGCCACGCGGGGGCTCGAGGCGACGGCGGCCGCGACGTCGAGCGCCGCCGCGTCCGTGCGGCAGCCCGCGCGCGTGCCGCCCAGCTCGACCAGGACGGGCAGCGGCGGGGCGTCGCCCGCCGCGGCGAGCCCCGCGTCGAGCGCGGCGACGCCCGCCACCGAGTCGACGAGCACGTGGACCTCGAACGCGGGATCGGCGGCGCGCTCGCGGGCCAGCCACGCGATGTCGGCGGCGTCGACGAGCTCGTTGGCGAGGATGATGCGGCGCGCCCCCGCGGCGCGCATGACGGCCACCTGCTGCACCGTCGCGGCGGTCATGCCCCACGCGCCCGCCTCGAGCTGGCGCGCGATGAGCTGCGGCGCCATCGACGTCTTCCCGTGCGGCGCGAGCGCGACGCCGTGGCGTGCGCACCAGCCGTGCATCACGTCGAGGTTGTGCGCGAGCGCCGGCTCGCGCAGCACCAGCAGCGGCAGGGGCAGGTCGCCACGGGCGAGGTCGTAGCCCTGGGACCCGAGCGCGCCGACGGTGAGGCCACCGGCCACGGCGCCGAAGCCGCGGTGGCGGCCGTCGACGCGCTCGGCGAGCAGGTCGGAGACGGTCGGCGCGCGCATGGCCGCAGTGAAACACGGACCGGCGCGCCGGGGGCGCCGGGCGAGCGGTACGGCGACCCCCACGGCGGCGCGGTGGGGCACCCGTATGGGCGCGCGCGGACGCGGCTGGGACCCTCGGATGCCCCCGCGCCACCCGACCGCCCGCCGCCTCGCGTGATCTCCCACCTGCCCGACCCGCTCGCCGCCGCCGCCTCCGCGGCCGACATCGGCTCGTTCTACCGCGCCGTCACCACCGCGTCGTTCACGTTGCTCGGGCTGTGGTGGGTCGTCGTGCAGCTGCGCTACGCGCGCGGCGACGGCGAGGCGGACAAGCGCCGTCATGCGTATGGCGTCGCCCTGTTCTTCCTGCTGCCGGGGCTCGGAAGCCTCGCCGCGTCGCTGAACGGGGAGCTGACCGCGCTGTGGCGGGTCGCGTTCGGGCTGTGCGCCGTCCTCGGGATCGCCGAGGCGCTCACGTACCTCTGGACCACCGGCGCCCGGTCGGCCGGCGCGCTGACGCTGCGCGCGTTCGGCGTCGTCCTCTACGTGATGATGGCGGCCGTCGCCGCGCGCCCGGAGCTCGCGACCGACCTGCGGCTCGGGCTCGCGCCGCGCGAGGTCGAGGCGATCCTGCTGACACTCGTGCTGCTGGTCGGCGCGCACCTCGCGTGGCTGGGGCTCACCGAGCCGGCGGAGACGGCCGGCGCCTGATCCCGCGGGCGGACGGCCGCGTCACCGCGTCGCGGTGGTACCTCCGCTGAGGCCGGCGTCTGCGCTTCCGCGCGGGCGGAACGCAGCGACGACCTCGGCGAAGCGCCGCACCGACTCCGCGCCCCCGGCGTCCGACAGGCCGACGATCGCGGTCTGCACGCCGGCCTCGGCGAGCTCGCGGAAGCGCCCGACGTGCTCCTCGGCCGTCGCGGCGCCCTGGCCCTCGCGCGTCTCGCCGGCGGCCATCACGCGCGCGGGGGCGAGGTGGGTGACCGCGACCGCCGCCGGGTCGCGGCCCTCGGCGGCGCAGTGCTCGCGCAACACGGCGACCTTGCGCCGCACGGTGTCCGGGTCGCCGAACAGGTTGCACGCGTCCGCGTGGCGGGCGACGAGCCGCAGCGTGCGCCGCTCGCCGGAGCCCCCGACGAGGATCGGGATCCGCTCCTGGAGCGGGCGCGGGTAGCAGACGGCCGCCTCGACGCTGAGCGTGCGGCCCTCGAACGGCGGCGAGCCGCGGCCCCACATCAGCGGCAGCAACTCGAGCGCGTCCTCGAGCAGCGCGTAGCGGTCGCGCAGCGGCGGAAACGGCCAGCCGTAGAGGCGGTGCTCGCGCTCGAACCACGCCGCGCCGAGGCCGCACAGCGCGCGCCCGCCGGAGAGGACGTCGAGCGTCGCGGCGATCTTGGCCACGTGCGCGACGTTGCGGTACGTGATGCCGGTGACGAGCGTGCCGAGGCGGATGCGCTCGGTCACGCCCGCGAGGTAGCCGAGCGTCGTCCAGCTCTCCAGCATGTCCTCCCACTCGCGCGCGATCTGCGGGATCTGGAGCACGTGGTCCATGACCCAGAGGCTGCTGAATCCCGCCTCCTCGGCCGCCGACGCCACCTCGGCGAGCGTCGCGGCGGTGGTGGCCGGGTGGCCGGGCCAGTCGAAGCGCGAGACCTGCAGGCCGAAGTCGAGCGTCATCGGGTCCTTCCGCTGGCGGGCGGCGGCGTCAAGGGCGGTCAGGAACGCGGGCGGCACGACCGTCACCGGCCCGGGGTGGTGGACGGCGAAGCCCTCCGCCTCGAGCGCGGTCGTCGCGCCCTCGGTCGCGGCGATCTGGCCGGAGACGACGCGAGCGGGCACCGGGTTGCCGCGCTCGCGGTTGCGCGCGCGGACGACCGCGGCGGGCGTGTCGAAGACGACGGCGTGGACCGGGACGCCGTGGCGCTCGGCCAGCGCACGCCACCCGGCGCGCCGCTTGGCGTCGAGACCGGTCGAGTCGACCACCGTCGTGAGCCGCCGCCGCAGCCGCTTGGCGACGATGAGCTCGAGCACCTCGAAGGCGTCGGCGCCGGCGCGCTGGTCCCGCTCACCGGTGCCGACGGCGGCGCGGAGGCGGTCCGACGAGACGATCGCACCCTCGGCGAACCACGCCCGCGCCCAGTGCGACTTGCCGGCCCCGGCGGCGCCGACGAGCACCACTAGGCACGGATCGGGCAGCCGCAGCGGCGGCCCGTCGAGCGGCGGGCCGGTCACGCGCGGCGCCCGAGGTGCCCTCTCGTGCTGAGGACGAGCTCCTCGAGCTCGGACGCGGTCGGGCACCAGCTCGACTCGTAGCCCGGCGTGTCCCAGCCCGCCGCCCCGGCCCCGGCGTCGTAGGCGCTCTGCAGGAAGGCGAGCAGCGTCCGCCTCGGGTCCTCGGACGTCCGCACGGTCTCGTACGGCAGGATCGCCAGCGAGCCGGTACCCGCGTCCGTCCACTCGCCGGCGGCCAGCGGCCGCTCGCGCAGGCCGGGCGGCTCGGGCGCGGTGTACGAGTAGTAGGCGGCGTCCGGGATGCGGTCGTCGCCCGCCCAGAACCCGAACGAGATCACCTCGTCGGCGTAGGCCTCGCGCGTGACCGCGTCCGCCTCCACCGGCGGGGCGGCGCGCCCCGAGAACCGGCTGACCGCGAGGTCGAAGCTGTGCCAGAACAGGTGCACGGGGCTCGTCTTGCCGCGGAACCAGCCGCTGAACTCCTCCAGGACGCGGTCGGTCCAGTCGAGGACAAGCCAGAAGCGCTCGACCCCGTCGCGATCCCATGCGGCGTGCTCGCGGTCGTCGGGGAACGGCGTGGTCATCGGGACGCCAAAGGGCTCCTCGCGGATCGCGACGTCGACGCCGAGTGCGTCCAGCACCCGGTGCACGCCCGCGTCGAAGTCGGCCACCGCGAGGTCTGCGTCCAGCTCGAACCCGTCCTCGCGGCCGTCGCTCGTGCGGCACCGGAGCACGTGGTCGACCACGTCGAGGTCGATCTGGAACGTCGTCCCGGCGTGCCGCATCCGGCGGGTCGTGAGCCCGCGGACGTCGACGTACAGCGGCACGTTCCACCAGTGGTTGCGCGGCGCGGTCGTTGCGAGCCGGACCTTGCCCAGGATCTGGCAGCACAGGTGCAGCGTGTCCTTGGTCGCGCGCCAGCCGGCGAGCGGCAGCGGCGGCAGCGGCGCGGGCGCGGTCATGCCGGAGCCCTCACGACGAACGCGACCTCGTCCTCGTAGCACCAGCTCCACTCCTCGCCCGGCTCGGCCGACCGCGCGACGGGGTGGCCGGTCTCGTGCGCGTGCGCCGAGGCGTGGCGGTTCGGCGAGCTGTCGCAGCAGCCGATGTGGCCGCAGCTCTGGCACATGCGCAGGTGCACCCAGCGCCCACCCGTCGCTAGGCACTCCTCGCACCCGGGGACGTCGGCGGGCAGCTCGAGGATCGTGATCTGGTCGAGGTGCGTGCAGGTCGGCATCGTTCTCCTCGGTGAGGCGGGGGTGAGGAGACAGTCTCGGGCTTCGGGCGCCCGCACGCGAGCGCGGCGGCGGACGTGGCGCCCGCGCCGCGCGCGCCGCGACCGTGCCTGCGCGCCAATCGGCCGTCTGGAGCCGCCGGGCGGGGGCGAGCGAGCGCCGGACGGCCGCGGCATACCCAGCAGGGGGTAGCCGATTCGGCCACGCGCCGTCGTGCGATCCCGGCGATGACGAGGACATGCCCGCGGAGGACCTGAACGCCATCCGCCGGCTCCAGGGCCTGATGGAGATCACGCGCCTGGCCGGCGGCGACGAGAGCATCCCATCGGTGCTCGCGGCGATCGCGCGCATGCTCGCCGAGCCGGTGGGCTTCTCCGGCGTGGTGATCAACGTCTAACGCCCGCAGTGGGACGACTACGAGGGGGCGACAGTCGTGGGCTCCGACGCGATGCGCGAGGCCCTGCTCGGCCAGACGTACCCGGCGTCGTGGATCGACGTCGTCCTCGACGAGCGCTTCCTGCGCGGCGGCGCCTACTTCATCCCTGACGGCAGCGTCGACTGGGACGCGGCCGACATCGGCGCGCGCTACGTCCCGCCGCCCGCGGCCGGCGCGGACCCCGGCGCCTGGCGGCGCGGCGACGAGGTCTTCGTCCCCTGCCGCGACTCCGACGGCCGGATCCTCGCGGTGATCTCGCTCGGCGAGCCGGTGTCCGGCCGGCGCTCGTCGGACGACGAGCTCGACTTCCTCGTCGCCGTCGGCCGCCATGCCGCGCTGGCGCTGGAGCAGGCGCACCGCACCGAGGAGGCCAGCCGCCACCGGGCGGCGCTGGAGCACCTGTTCGCGGTGTCGTCCAAGCTCGCCGGCAAGAGCTCGATCGACTCGGTCCTGCGCGCGGTGTGCGGCGGCGTTCGCCGGGCCCTCGGCTTCCGCAAGGTTCTGATCGAGCTCGTGGACCCGGTCACGGGCACGCTGTCCCCGGCGGCCACGGCGGGCTGGCCGGGCAGCGAGGCGCCGTCCTGGGACGTGCCCGTCGCGGAGGTCGAGCGCCTCCTCGACCCCGAGTTCGAGATCGGCGGCTGCTACCTGATGCCCGGCGCGGCGGGCCGCGCGCGGGCCGGGCACGATCACGTCGCCCCGGAGGGCGAGCGCAACGGGCGGCCCGCGCGCGTGGGACCGCCACTGGCTGTTCGTGCCGCTCTGCGACCAGGGAGGGCGCGTGCTCGGCCGCATCTGGGCCGCCGAGCCCGACGACCTGTTGTTGCCTCACGGGCGCGCCTCGAGGCGCTCGCGCTCTTCGCCGGCCAGGCGACGACGGCGATCGTCTCCGCCCGCCAGCTCGAGCAGCTGCGGGCGCTCGCCGACCAGGATCCGCTCACCGGCCTGCCGAACCGGCGCGCGTTCGTGCGCGTCCTCGAGAACGAGTTCACGCGGGCGCGCCGGTACGGGCACCCGCTGGCGCTGGTGCTCGGCGACGTCGACGCGTTCAAGCAGATCAACGACACGTACGGCCACCCGGGCGGCGACCGCGCGCTGCGCGCGGTCGCGGACGCGCTGCGTGCCGGCCTGCGCGAGACCGACGGCGCGTTCCGCATCGGCGGCGACGAGTTCGCCGGGATCCTGCCGATGACGACCGGGCGCGAGGCCCACGCCGCCGTGCGGCGCCTCGAGGACCGGTTCCGCGCGGGCGCGCCGGAGCCGTTCATCGCCGAGGTGCACATGAGCTGCGGGTTCGCGACCCTCCGCGGCGGCCCGGCCGACGCGGACGCGCTCATCCAGCGGGCCGACGTGTCGCGGTACGCGGCCAAGCGCGCCCGCATGGCCGCCCGGTAGGCACGGGGCGGCCGCGCGGGCCAGCGCTACGCGGCGACGCCCTCGGCGGCGGCGGCGTGCACCGCCGGCGCGCGGCCGGCGAGGACGCCGCCATCGACCGGCAGCACGGTGCCGGTGATCCACCCGGCCCCGCTTCCGGCGAGGAAGAGGATCGCCTCGACGACGTCCTGCGGCTGCCCGCGGCGCCCGAGCGGGTGGAAGCCGTTGACCGACTCGAGCACTTCGTGGGCCTCCTCGGGGCTGAGGAATCGCCGGTAGGCCGGCGTCTCGACGAACGCCAGCGCCACCGTGTTCACGCGGATGCGCTCCGCGGCGAGCTCGATCGCCAGGTTCTTCGTGAGCGCGTGCCGCCCGGCCTGCGCGGCGGAGTAGGCGCTCGTCGGCGTGGTCTCGATCGCGTCGACGGCCCACATCGAGCCGACGTTCACGATCGCCCCGCCGCCGCGGGCGCGCATCGCCAGCGCGGCGGCCTGCGAGACCCAGAACGTCGGGCGCAGGATCGAGCCGAGCGCCTCCTCGAGGTGCGCCTCGGTCTGCTCGAGGAACGGCACCGGGCGGAAGATGCCGGTGCTGTTGACGAGGACGTCCACGCCGCCGAACCGCTCGACGGCGAAGCCGACGAGCTCCTGCGCCTGCTCGCGCCGCGTGATCTCACCGGCCCGAAGCGCCGTGCGCTCGCCCGACGGGTCCAGCTCGGCCTGGGCGGCCTCGAGGACCTCCGCGCGGGTGCCGCTCAGGACCACCGACGCGCCCTCGTCGAGGAAGCGCCGCGCCGCGGCGCTGCCGATGCCCCCGCCACCGCCGGTGATGACGACGACCTTGGTCTCGAACTGCTTGCTCATGGGGTCTCCCCGCTATCGTTTGCGTGCTTGTGCATCAGGTGCACGTGCACACAATTACATGCAGACGCATCTATTGCAAGTGCAGATAGGCTGATGCCCTGTGACGCCTCTGGACGACGACGAGCTCGCCACCTGGCGCGCGTTCCTCAACGCACACGCGCACATCACACGCCGGATCAGCCGCGACCTGGCGGAGGCCGGGCTTCCGGACCTCGGGTGGTACGACCTGCTGTGGGCGCTGCAGCGCCGGCCCGACCGCCGGCTGCGAGTCAACGAGCTCGCGCGGGAGGTCGTGCTCAGTCCGACCGCGATGAGCCGGTTCGTGGACCGCGTCGAGGCGGCCGGCTGCGTGCGCCGCGAGCCGGACCCGGCCGACCGCCGGGCGCTGCAGGTCGTCCTCACGGCCGAGGGCACCGCCGTGCTGCGGCGGATGTGGCCGGTCTACCGGCGCGGCATCGAACGCCACTTCGCCGAGTTCCTCGGGCGGTCCGGGCCCCGGATGCGCGCCATGCTCGAGCGCATGGCCGACTCTGCGCGCTCTTGACATAGTTGTATGGGGCACGGCGCTCGCCGTGCTGATCGACGCGACGATCGTGCGCGCGCTGCTCGTGCCTCCGCTCATGGCGCTGCTCGGGCGGTCGAACTGGTGGGCGCCGCGCCGGCTGCACGCGCGGGCCGGGCTCGCGGAGCGACCGTCGCCGGCCTAGCCGAACGTGAACGCGAAGCCCGACACCCCGGGCGCGAAGCGCAGGTCGAGGCGGTGGCGCCCGGGTGCGTCGAAGTGGGCGACGTGGTAGAGCCGCTGACGGCGCACGGTGATCGCGCCGCCGCGGACATCGGCGCCGCTCGCCCCGGCGGGCCGGCCGTCGATCGCCACGTGGACGCGACCGGCTCGGCCCGCGCCGCCCGAGAGCACGAGGTAGACGTCCTTGGCCTGGACGACCGCGACCAGCCGCGCGTCCCGTACCGCCGTCGCCGACTCGTCCGAGACGCGCCACGTCCCCGCGAGCGCGAACGTGCTCGGGCCGAGCGAGCGCGGCGCGCGATACGCGCGCGTGCCGGCCCGCGGCGGGTCGCCGGCGAAGCCCTCCGCACGCCGCGCGCCGAGGTACGTCTCGGGCGTTGTGCGCGGCGCCGGCGTCACCGCGCCGCGCACGCGGGCGTTTGCGCCGAGGGCGCGGTCGCCGCGCTCGGCGAGCAGCGCGCGGATCGCGCGCTCGGTCTCGAGGTACTCGCCCTCGCCGACGTGCGCCCGGCGCACGAGCCCGGTCGCGTCGATGAGGAACTTGGCCGGCCAGTACCGGTTGCCCCATGCGTTCCAGGTCGCCAGGTCGCTGTCCTGCGCGACCGGGTAGCGGATGCCGGCGCGCGCGATCGCGTCCTGCACGTTGCCGGCGTCCCTCTCGAATGAGAACTCCGGTGAGTGCACGCCCACGATCGTCAGGCCCGCGTCCCGGTACCGGCGATCCCACGCGGTGAGGTAGGGCAGCGTGCGCAGGCAGTTGATGCACGTGTACGTCCAGAAGTCCACGAGCACGACGCGCCCGCGCAGCTCGCGCAGCGACAGCGCCCGGCCCCCGGGCGTGTTGAACCAGCGCTGCGTGCCGGTGAAGTCGGGTGCGACCCCGTAACGCGGCAGTCCCGAGGGCCGGCCGCGCAGCTCCGCGAGGCGCGAGCGTACGGCCGCCGAGTCCTCGATCGGCCGGGCCGGGTCGACGACCGCGTTTGGCAGGTGCGTCGCGATCGCGGCCTGGAAGCGGGTGTCCGCCCCGAGCGCCATCGCAAGCGCGGTCAGGGCCATCACGCCGCCGAGCGCGCGCTGCACGAGCGCGCCGCGCGCGCCGCGGCGCACGCCGTCGAGCAGGCGCCGGCCGCCCAGCGCGAGCGCGAGCAACGCGATCGCCGTCCCGAGCGCGTACGCCGCACCGATGAGGAGGGTGCGACCGCTCGCCGCGCTCACCGCGATGACCGCGGCGAGGATCGGGCCCGCGCACGGCGCGTACACGAAGCCGAGTGCCGCGCCCGCGCCGAGCCCCGACACGAGCCCGTCGCCCGCCGTGCGCGGGCCATGCCGCCCCAGGCGCGAGAGCGGCGCCTCGAGGCGCGCGCCGACCGCCGGCACGGCGAGCGCGACGCCGAAGCCGAGCAGCACGGCGATCGCGATGCCGCGCAGCGTGCCGTCGCCGAAGCCGACGCCGTCGACGACTTCGGCCAGGCCGACGATCGTGATCGTGAACGTCACCGCCAGGCCGACGACGATGCCGAGCGGCCGACGGCGGCCGCCCGTCGCGCCCGCCGACAGCAGCGCGGGCAGGATCGGCAGCACGCAAGGGCTGAGCGCGGTGCCGGCTCCTGCGAGCACGGCGAACAGCGCGAGGAGGTCCACGTCTGGATCGTCGCAGCCGCCGGCCGCCCTCGGGCGTCACATTGGCCGTCACGTCCTAGGCCGCGCGGCGCGCGCGCGGCTCGCCGGCGCCGGCGGCCCGCTCCTCGCCCGACCACGTGCGCAGCGGGCGCTCGCGCAGCGCGACCGCCAGAACCAGCGCGACGAGCCCGAGCGGCACGCTGGCGACGAAGACCGAGTGCAGCGCGTCCGCGAGCGCGGCGCGGGTGCCGTCGGAGAGCTCGGACGGCACGCCCGCGCCGGCGCTGAGCAGGCGGTCGGTGTCCACGCGCGCGGCCGCGTCGCCGAGGCGCGCGGCGAGCTCCGCCGCGAGCCGGTTGGCGAGCAGGGTCCCGAGCGCCGCCACCGCGAGGCTGCCGCCCATCGATCGGAAGAACTGGATCGTGGCGGTGGCGATGCCAAGGTTCGATACCTCGACGGCGTTCTGGGTCGCGATCACGTAGGGCTGGAACGTCATGCCCATCCCGAGGCCGGTGATGGCGAGGATCACGGCGATCCAGGCCGGGCTCGAGCCGGCGTCGACGAGCGCGAGCAGCGACAGCCCGCTGAGGATGAAGACGCTGCCCGCTATCGGGAACGCCCGGTAGCGACCGGTGCGGGAGATGAGCTGGCCGGTCACCGTCGCGGCGATGACCCAGCCGAGCGAGAACGGGATGAGGATGACGCCCGAGCTCGTCGCCGAGATCCGCTGCACGCCCTGCGAGAACACCGGCACGTAGATCGAGACGGCGAAGATGATCGCCCCGACGACGAACCCGCCCGCGGTCGAGACCGCGAAGATGCGTTCGCGGAACAGCGTCAGGGGGAGGAGCGGCTCCTCGACGCGGCGCTCGATGCCGACGAACACGGCCGTGAGCAGCAGGCCGCCGACCCCGGCGACGAGCACCTGCGGCGAGTCCCACGGGTACGTCGTCCCGCCCCAGGTGCACGCGAGCAGCAGGCCCGTGATCGCGGCGCTGAGCACGGCGGCGCCGGCGTAGTCGATCGTGTGGGGCCGCACCTGCGCGGGCGCGTGCATCGTCCGCAGGACGACCACGAGCGCGAGCGCGCCCAGCGGCAGGTTGACGAAGAAGATCCACCGCCACGACGCCGCGTCGGTGAGCGAGCCGCCGAGCAGGGGCCCGGCCACTGCCGCGGTCGCCCACATCGACCCGATGTAGCCCTGATAGCGGCCGCGCTCGCGCGGCGAGAACAGGTCCGCGATTGCGGCCTGCGACAGCGGCAGCAGGCCGCCCGCCCCGATGCCCTGCAGCGCGCGAAACGCGACGAGCTGGCCCATGCTCTGCGCCGCGCCGCAGAGCGCCGACCCGACCAGGAAGATCGAGATCGCGACCACGAACATGCGCCGGCGCCCGTAGAGGTCCGACAGCTTGCCGTACAGCGGGACGGTCACCGTCGCGGCGACGAGGAACGAGCTAACGACCCACGACAGCTCCTCGAAGCCGTGCAGGTCGGTGACGATCTGCGGCAGCGCCGTCGCGACCACGGTCTGGTCGAGGGCCGCCAGGAGCGTGGCCAGCATCATCGCGCTGAACGCCAGGAGGACCTCGCGCTGTGGGCGCGCGGGCGAGGGCTGCGATCCGGCGGACTCGGCGGTGCTCGACACGAGCGGTCCACGGTAGTGGTTCGCGCGCGTCCGTCGGCTTCGGCGCTCCGGCGCGGCCGCGCGGGCCGCGAACGCGCTAGGCGACCTTCAGGCTGTCCTCGGGGATCGCGAAGACGATGTGGCGCCGCGCGACGGCGATGAACTCGTGCTCGGTCCCCGGGCCCTCGCGCCCGATGACCTCGAGCACGACGTCGGTGAGCGAGACGAAGTCGCGCTCCGTGGCGTTGAGGAAGTCCGACAGGCGGCTGCGGTAGCCGTCGGCCGGCAGGGTGAGCCGGCCGGTGATGCGATGCCGGGCGGTCTCGATGTAGACGCGTTCGTGGCGGTGTTGCACGTCCTCTGTGTCGGCAGCACGCGCGCGGAGGTTGAGCCTCCGCGCGCGCGCTCAGACAAGCGTCCCGAGCAGCGCGCGGTCGTGGTCGTAGCTGACGAGGCTGCGGGCCTCGTCGGGAGCGAGCCAGCGCAGGTCGTCGACCTCCGCGCCGGGCTCGAACGGGCCCGCGTCCTCGACCTCCATCCGGTACCAGCGCACGGTCTTGGGCCGGCCCTTGCGGTCGCGGTAGTGCGACGGCGCGAGCTCGGAGACGATCCGCGCCCGGACGCCGGTCTCCTCCTCGACCTCCCGCACCGCCGCCTGCTCCCAGCTCTCGCCGGGGTCGACCTTGCCCTTGGGCAGCGACCAGTCGCCGTACTTGGGGCGGTGGACGACGGCCACCTTGCCGTCGCGCACGACCAGGCCGCCCGCCGCCCGCACCTCCTGCTGCTCCATCGCCCGGACGGTATCCGGTCGAGCGGCGGTCACGGCGACGGCACGGGACCTGAGCGGACGGCGGCGGACCACGCTGACGGGTCCCGGCCGGCCACCCCCCAGTCGCCGGCCGGGACGCCGTCAACGCCCCCTGAGCGGTTGCGGCGCATCCGGCTGAGTCGGCGGCCGAGCTGTCTGCGTGAGACCTCTAGCTTTGCGTCCCCGCCTCGCGACGGGTTTGCCCTGAGAAGCGACTCCGTTGTGGGAACGGATGGTAGGCGAGGCCGAAACGCCCCTGGACGGAAGGAGGATGCGCCGGGCGGCGGCCACCGCGCGCCGGGCGGAACGATCAGCGCCGCTCGACGAGCTCGGCGAGGGGCCGGCGGTCGGCGCGCCGGATCCAGTCCTCCGGCGAGCGCCGCAGCGGGTCGATGTCGCCCGCCGGGTAGCCGAAGGACAGCACGATCGCGAAGTGGTCCTCGTCGTCGAGGCCGAGGACGTCGCGCATCGCGGCCGCGTCGGCGATCCCGTTCGGGCAGGAGCCGACGCCCTCGTTCCAGGCCGCGAGCATCATGTTCTGCGCCGCTCGGCCGCAGTCGAAGGAGACCGGCCCCTTGCCGCGCACGATCACCGCGATCACGAGCGCGGCGCCGAGCACGTTGTCGGCCGCCCACACCGCCTCCGCCGCGCGGTCGACGGTCTCGCGGTCGGCGAGCACGACAAACCGCCACGGCTGGCGGTTCTTGGAGCTGCCCGCGACGCGGCCCGCCTCGAGGATCCGCCGCTCGGTCTCCGGCGCGATCGGTCGGTCGGCGTACCGGCGGACCTCCCGCTTGCTGGCCACGGCGAGGAACGCGTCCACGCGCGCCAGCGTACTGCGGTGCGCCACCATTGCGCCCCGGCATGGCGGTCCTGGTCGACGAGCTGCGCGAGTACCCGCACGTGCGCTGGCGCGTCAAGACCTGGTGCCACATGGTCAGCGACGAGAGCTTCGACGAGCTGCACGCGTTCGCCGCCGCGCTCGGGATCCCGCGCGCCCGCTTCCAGCGCGACCACTACGACCTGCACCCGGAGCTGCGCGCCCGCGCCGTCGCGCAGGG
Source organism: Solirubrobacteraceae bacterium (assembly GCA_036259975.1). GTDB lineage: Bacteria > Actinomycetota > Thermoleophilia > Solirubrobacterales > Solirubrobacteraceae > JAOPZW01. Next base: position 45,149 of record DATAAR010000011.1, read on the forward strand.
CGCGCTCGAGGTCACGATCCACGAGCTCGCCGACCGCATGGCCGGCCCGCGCGGCGAGCGCAACCGCCGGCGCCGCGCGCGGCGCGCGAGCGAGCGCGGACGAGGCTGAGCGCCGCGGCGTCGTCAGCCGGATTGCACCACGCGCGCGCGGCCGGCCGCCAGGCCGGCCCACAGCTCGGCCGCGCACAGCGCGATCAGCGCCAGCAGCGGGACGGTCCAGTCGCCGCTGAGGGCGTGCAGCAGGCCCATCAGGAGCGGCCCGGCCGCGGCGAGCAGGTAGCCGAAGCCCTGCGCCATGCTCGACAGCCGCGCCGCGGTGTGGTCGTCGCCCGCGCGCAGCACGATCATCAGCAGCGCCAGGCTCAGCGCCGCGCCTTGCCCGAGCCCCATGATCAGGACCCACACGAGCGCGGTGCTCGGCGGGGCGAGCAGGATGCCGGCCAGGCCGATGACGGTCAGCGCCACGCACGCGGCGATCCCCTTGCGCTGGTCGCGCATCCGATGCGCCAGCACGGGCGCCAGGAAGGTGGTCGGGATGCTCACGAGGTTCATCGTCGAGAGCAGCACCCCGGCGGTGGCCGGATCGATGCCCTGGTCGCGGTGGATCGCCGGCAGCCACGACAGCGGCGCGTAGTAGAGCAGCGACTGGAAGCCCATGAACGCGGTCACGTACCACGCCACCGGGCTGCGTCCGAGCGCCCGGATCGCCTCGCGCCCCCCGGCGCCGGGGGGCAGCGCGCCGTGGCCGCGCTGCGGCAGCCAGGCGACGATGCCGAGCACGAGCGGGATCGCCCAGATGCCGAGGGCGACGTGCAGCGAGCCGCCGGCGGCGTCGCGCAGCGGCACCGTGGTGGCGGCCGCGATCGAGCCGCCGGCGACGAGCGCGGTCGTGTACACGCCGGTCATGAGCCCGACGTGGCCCGAGAACCGCCGCCGGACGAGGCTGGGCACGAGCACGTTCATCACCGCGATCGAGCAGCCGACGAGCACCGTGCCGCCGAACAGGGCGACGTCCTGCTCCGGCCACGCCGCCCGCACCAGCAGCCCGCCGAGCAGCACGAGCAGCGCGGCGAGCAGGCCGCGCTCCTCGCCCACCCACGTGCGCACCGCGGGCGCGCCCAGCGCCGCCAGGCCGAAGCAGATCACCGGGACCGCGGCGAGCACGGACTGCCCGGCGGCGGACAGCCCGAGGTCGGGCAGCACCGGCGGGATCTCCGCGATCGCGGTGCGCATGTTGAACGCGAGCAGCACGACGCCCGCCACGGCGAGTGCGGACAGCGGCACGACCGTCGCGCCAGACGGCCGCACCGGCGTGCTTCCGGTGGTGGGGGTTCGAGTCATGGAAGGGCGGGCGCGCCGCTCGCGCGCTCCTCCATGATGCCCGCCCGCCGCGGCTCAGGCCGCGACGCCCTGGGCCCGCAGCGCCGCGTCGACCGCGCGGTCGAACGCCGCCGCGATCTTCGCGCCCGCCGCGCGCTCCTCGACGAGGATCGCCTCCGCGGCGCGCACGGTCTCCGCGTCGTTCGCGCGGCGCGCGACGCGCATCAGCTGCTCGTACGCGCCCACCTCGAGGAACTCGAAGGCGTGCGCGAAGCCGGCCAGCTTCGCCGGCGTGTCGGGCTGGGCGCCGAAGAAGCCGCCCCAGTTCAGGGCGCCGAGGCGCATCGCGGCGTCCTTGACGGCGTTCGGGCTCGCACCGTGGGACTCGAGCAGCGTCTCGACGAGGCGCTGGTGCTCCCGCGTCTCCCCGAGGTGCTGCTCGAACAGCCTCGCGAGCTGCGGGTCGCCAGCGATGTCGGGACCGCGCTCGAGCAGCTGGATTGCCTGCGCCTCGATGGCGTGCGCGTCGGACAGGTACTTGACGAGCTGCTTGTCGAGGTCGTCGGGATCCTGCTCGCGCAGGGACGCCTCCACCGCGCGGTCGAACGACTGCTCGAGGCGCTCGGCCATGGCGGCCTCCTCGTCGCGGATGCCCTCCGCCATGGCGACCGTCTCCGCGTCGCCCGCGCGCCGCGCGATGCGCATGAGCAGCTCGTAGGCCGCCCACTCCATGTGCTCGTAGGACAGCGCGTGCGCCGTCAGCTTGCCCGTCGTGTCGGGCTGGCTGCGGGCGAACAGCACGAACGCCTTGCCGGTGCCGGCGCCGAGGACGTCCTTGACCCTCGAGGGTGACCGTCCGAGCGCGTCGAGTCGGTCGCGCACGAGCTGCTCGTGGCGCTCGGTCTCGGTCAGATGGGCGCGGAACGCCTCGGCGAGCTGGGGGTCGCCGACGAGGTCGGGCGCGGACCGCATCTGCGCCAGCGCCTGCTCCTCGATGGAATGCACGTCGGTCAGGTACTTGACGAGCTGCTCGTCGATCGGGCGGTCGGTCATGGCTGCTCCTCGCTCAGAGGCCGGGTCTGCCGCCCGCCCTACCCGCGCCCCGACGGCGCCTACGCGGCGCGCGCGTCGTCGACCGCGTCAGAGAAGTCGAACTCGAACCAGACGCGCGTGTTCGCGTCCTCGCGGGTGAGGCCCCACCGGCGCGTGAGGCGCTCGACGAGGAAGAGCCCGAAGCCGCCGTCCTCGTCGGGCGTGTGGGCGCGCGGCCGCGGCGCGAACCCGTCGCCGGTGTCGGTGACCTGCACGCACAGGAACTCTGGCTTCGGCGTGACCGCGACGAGGAGGTCGCCGTCGCCGCCGTGGCGGACGGCGTTCGTGATGACCTCGCTGATGACCAGCCGCAGGTCCGCGAGGCGGCGGTCGTCGACGAACGGCTCGGCCAGCGCCATGACCCGCTCACGGGCGTCGGCGACCGCCTCGGGCGCCGGCGGCACCGTGAAGGTCCGCCTGCCCGACGTCGCTGTCCCCCCTCCGGCGTGCATGACGGCGCCATAGCCTACCCACCGCCCGCCCGGTGCTCGACCCGTGCGCGCGCGCACCGGCGGGTCGCCGCGGTCCCGGGCACTACAGTCGTCGGATGCCGTTTGCGCGTCCGCACCGCCGCCTCCGAGCGCTTCGTCCCGCGCTGGCGCTCGTGCTCGTGGCGCTCGCGGCGCTCCTGGCCGGATGCGGCAAGACCTCGACGGTGCGCGAGCCGTCCGTCGTCGTGCCGGGCGAGCCGCGCACCGAGTCCGGCGCCGGCGGGCTCGCGACCGGCGACCGTGGCGGCGGCGGCGGGATCCGGATCGCGGTGGTCACGCACGGCCAGGCATCGAGCCCGTTCTGGGCGATCGTGCGCAACGGGGTCGAAGCGGCAGCGCGCCAGATGGACGTGCTCGTCACGTACCGCGCGCCTGACGTCTACAGCCTCGAGCGGATGCGGGCGATGGTCGACCAGGCCGTCGAGAGCCGGCCCGACGGGCTGGTGGTCTCGCTGCCCGAGCCGGGGCTCGGGCCCGCCGTGCGGCGCGCTGTGCGCGCGGGCATCCCGGTCGTCACCATCAACTCGGGCAGCGACCTCGCGCGCCGGCTCGGCGTCCTCGCCCACATCGGCCAGCCCGAGCGCCGCGCCGGCCTCGTCGCAGGGCGGCGGCTGGCGGCGGCGGGCGTGCGGCGCGCGCTGTGCATCAACCAGCAGATCGGCAATCTCGGGCTCGACGCGCGCTGCGCCGGCCTCGCCGCGGCGATGCGCGCGGTGGGCGGGAGCGCGCGGGTCCTCGGCGTCGACGACCAGAGCCCCGCGACCCCGGGGCGCATCGCCGCGGCGATCGACCGCGACCGCATCGACGGCATGCTGACGCTGAACGCCACGACCGGGATGGAGGCCGTCCAGGCGGTCCGCGGCGATCGCGCCAAGCGCGTGACGATCGGGACGTTCGACCTCGGCCCCGAGGTGCTGCGCGCCGTGCGCGACGGGCGCGTGCGCTTCGCCGTCGATCAGCAGGCCTACCTGCAGGGCTACCTGCCGGTGGCGCTGCTGACCCAGCGCGCCCGCTACGGGCTGTTCCCGGCCGAGGGCGGCGTGATCGCGACCGGGCCGCACTTCGTCACGCGCGCCAACGCCGCGCAGGCGATCGAGCTCAGCCGGCGGTCGATCCGCTGAGTCAGTCGCCGAGCGGCGCGTAGAACGCGCGCTCGCGGCGCTCGAGCAGGTCCAGCGCCTCGCCCTCGACGTGCGCCTTGAAGTGCGCGGAGGTGCGGTGGGCCTCGGCGGCGGTTTCGTCGGCGTAGCGCTCGTAGAGCAGGAAGGTGCGCGGGTCTTCGGTCGAGCGGTGGGCCTGGTAGGCCTCGCAACCGGGCTCGGCGCGCGAGAGCGGCGTCATGGTCGCGATGATCCGTTCCACGTCGGCCTCGCGGCCGGGCTTGGCGACCCACGTCGCGATCAGGACGACGCTCATCGGGCCAGGGCGTGGTACTCGGGGTTCGGCAGCTGCCCGGTCGCGAGCGCGAGCCGGTTCGTGAAGTTGTACATCGCGGCGACCTCGATCACGTCCCAGGCGTCCTCGTCGCCCAGGCCGTGCGCGCGAAGCGCGTCGAGGTCGGCCTCCTCGCAGAGCACCGGCTCGCGCGTGACCTTCTCGGCCAGCGCGCAGATCGCCCGTTGGCGGTCGCTGAGCCCGTCGGCGCGGCGCCAGTCGAGCGTGATTCGGTCGGCCATGACCGGGTCGCCCCACGCCTGGCGCAGGGCGGCGCCGTGCGCGACCAGGCAGTACAGGCAGCCGTTCGCCATTGAGACGACCACCGCGATCATCTCGCGCTCGGCGGCGCTCAGCCCCGGCGTGCCCTCCATCACGGCCCGGAAGTGCGCGAACCAGGCCGACAGCCGCTCGGGACGGAAGCTGTAGGCGCGGAAGACGTTCGGCACGAAGCCGATCCGCTCGCGCGCGGCGCGAAACAGGCCCTGCAGGTCCTCGGGGAGCTCGGCCTCGTCGGGGACCGGGAACCACGAGATGCGCTCGGTGGCGGTGCTCATGGCGGCACCCTAGCCCGCGGTCCGCCGCGCCGCTCAGGCGGCGAGCTCACGCAGCCTGTCGACGGCCATCTCTCGACCGGGCCGTCGGCGCCCTGCAGCCGCACGGTGCGCACGTCCGGGGAGCCGCGGTCGACGCGGACGACGCCGGTGCGCCCGTCGAGCAGCTCGACCTCCGTGCCGACGGGGTGCGGGAAGACGATGCGCCGGAACGTCGCGACGATCTCCGGATCGAACGCCCGGCCCAAACCGGCGACGATAACTCGACGCCGGCGCGCGGGGGCGCCGCCGGCTTGTACGGCCGCTCGCTCGTGATGGCGTAGTACGCGTCGGCCGCGGCCAGGTCGCTGATGGCGAGCGCGGCGTCGGGGCTGCCGGCGACGCTCGTGGCCAGACAGGACACGACGCCGGACGTCGCGGGCGAGGTGGAGGTTCCCGCGCGCGAGACCGTCGTGAGGCGCACCGGGCGCCTGACGCGGCTCACTCGGGCATCGCCGGAAGCGTACGGAGTGACGGCGCGCGGGGCGGTCCCGACCGGGTGGGCGCGCCGCTCATGCGCCGCCTCACCGCATGAGCGAGTCGATGTAGTCGGCGCCGAGGCCCACCTTCTCGTAGTGCTCCTTGCAGATCCGGATGTAGTGGTGCACGTCGAAGAAGTCGACCGCGTCGCCGTTCTCGTCCAGCCAGATGAGCGGCCCGCGGACCTTGAAGTGGACCTTCATCGGCTCGTCCGACTGGTACGCCACGAGCGTGTGCGCCTCGCCCGGCGTCTCGTACACGAAGTCGCCGGCCGTGGCGGTCCAGTCGTGCTCGAGATAGCCCCACTTCCCCGAGATCGTGTACGCGAACACCTCGTGCGGGTGGTAGTGGCGGTTGACGAGGCCGGCCGATGTCGCCATGAGGACGTCGCACCACGAGTTCTGCGCGACAGAGATCCACACCGGCCGCGTGCCGACCGTCTCCGTCAGCGGGACGTAGTAGCGCTCGTCGTCGGTGGCGATGTTCGGCGTGTACATCTCGGGGAGCGAGTGCTCCTGGAACACCTTCGTGATCGGCTTCAGGTCACGCCAGAACTCGGTCTGCGCTGCTTCGGGCATGGAGCCTCCTCGTCCGCGGGTCGTCGGCAGCCGTGGGTGTACCCACCGACCCGGGTTGCGCCTCAACCTGGGACCGGGTATGCCGAACACTGACACGATGAGCCTCACCAACTGCGAGCTGACCATGGTCCCCGGCCCCGACGGCCCGACGCCGGTCGTGGTCGCGGACGTGCCCGCGGCCGCGGCCGAGGCGCTCGCCGACGCGGTCGCTCGCCGCCGCGACGCGCGTGCGCTCGGAGAGCTCGACGCCGCCCGGGCGCTCGAGGTGCGCGGGCTGTCGGACCTCGGCGACCGCCTGCGCCCGGCGCCCGGCGCGGAGATGCACGTCCTGCGGCTCGGGGCCGACGACGTCGCGGTCGTGTGCGACGCGGCCGAGCGCTACGTGGCCGAGCGCGACGTCGACGGCTACCAGCCGGCGCCCGAGCGCGCGCGCCTGGCGGCGCTGCGCGACGTCCGCGACTCGCTGCGCGACGCCCAGGCGAAGCTGATGCTGGCCGGGCTGTCGTTCGAGACGCCGGCCTGACCGCGCGGCGGCGGGCCGCCGTCGCCACCGGTCCGGCGCGATCGTGGCGTCCCCGCCCGCCGGGACGCGGGCGGGGATACCCCGGTCTGGAGCTGGTCGTGCTAGCCGGTGAACGTGGGCTGCACGGCCGCCTGGGCGCATCGGGCTGTTCGCGCGCGCAGGGTCCGCGGGCGGGCGCCGTTGCGGAAGCGGACACGCGCCGTGACGACCTGGGACACCCGTCGGTTCCTCATGGGAAGCGACACCCTGACCGAGCGCTGCCCCGCTCGCACCGTGACGGTGCGCACGCGGCGGCCGTTGATCGCGAACACGATGTCCCGCATCCGCCGACCGGCGACCGTGATTCGAACAACGCGCGCGCGGCAGGCTGACCGGGCGGCGAGCCGGGCCCGGCTCGGCGGGACCGACACCTGCTCACCGGCCACGGCGCTCGCAGGGGGCGGCGGTGCGGTCACAGCGCTGTCCGGCGGTGGCGGTGGTGACGCGGCCGGCGGCGGTGGCGGCGCGGTCGCCGGTGGTACCGGCGTGGTGCAGGTCATCGACTTGGTCACCGTGCCGGTCTCACCGGTCGAGAACTTGGCGTTGACGGTGACGGTGAACGGGCCGGTCGGAGCCGAGTACGGGACCGTCAGCGTGCCGCTGACGTCGCTCGCCGGAATGACGAACCTGTCTTTCACGGCCGACACGCCGTTGAGCACGATCTCGTAGCTGAGCGTCGTGCCGGCCGTGGACTCATAGACGAGCGTGGCGGCGGAGCAATCCACGCTCGGCGTGACGGTGTGGGCCTGCGCCGCAGCAGGCAGCGCCAGCACGACCGTGAGAGCCGCGACGGCGTTTCGAACCACCCTCATGGGGCCTCCCCAGAGACGATCGGTTCCCGCCGCGCACGGTCGTCCCACAGGCGCGTTTGCGCCTCGGCACTACGTTGGACGATGCCGTCCAATGGCGAGACAACGGTGTTTAGTCGCGCAATACCCCCGTCTCACGAATCCGACACCGTGTACCTGGCCAGCCGAGTACGGCTCTCGCGCTGCCGTCGCCCTCGCGGGTCAGCGGACGGGGCCGAGCCGTACGGTCCGCGTGATCGCCAGCGGCGTCGCGCCGTCGGGGAGCGTCAGCAGCACGCGCACGGCGACGCGGCGCCCCGGACGCAGCGCGAAGCGCGCCGCCGACCTGCGGTCGAGCCGCGCGCGCTGCACGGGCCACCAGCCGAAGCGGTCGCGCAGGAACAGCTGGAGGACGACGTGTCCCCGGGGCGCCGCGGGCGTGACGCGCGTCCGGATCAGCACGCGGTTGCGGCCGCGCTCGACCTGCAGGGAGATCCGGCGGTCGAGGACGAGCAGCCCGACCGGCGGGCTGACGACCGCTCCGGCGACGGCGCGGTACGTCGCCGTGGCGCTCGGGACGACGCGCGCGACGAACGTGCCGTCCGCCGCCACCGCCGTCGTCGTGACCGGGGCGAAGCCGGCGCCGCGATCGGCCTGGATCGTGACGCTCGTGCCCGCGGGCAGCGCGGCGCGGCCGTTGAGGGGGAAGCCGCGGTTGGGCGCCGCCGCCTGGGCGGGCGTGGCGAGCAGCAACGTGTGCACGCCGACGACCCCGCGGATGAACGGATGCAGGATGCAGTGGTACGGCGTCTCGCCCAACGCGTCGAACCGCCGCGCGAAGGTGGCCCGCGAGATCATCCGCCCCGAGTCGAAGCTGCCGTCGTCGGCGGTCGCCGTGTGGACCCGGACGCTGTCGTTGGTCCACGTCACGGTGTCGCCCATCACCACGTCCACGCGCTGCGGCGTGACCGAGGCGAAGCCGATGCTCACCGGCACGCCGTCGCCGCCGCCCTCCGCGGCGTGCTGCGACCAGGCCGGTCCCGCGCCCGCCGCGAGTGCGACCACCACGGCCCCCGAGGCCAGGATCGCGCGCCTCATCGGCGGGCCACCTGGTAGGTGCCGATCATCCCCAGCGTCATGTGCTCCTCGACATGGCAGTGATACAGCCAGGTCCCCGGATCGCGCTCGCGCCACCGGAAGCGGAACGACTCGGCCGGCCCGATGTTCTGCGTGTCGCGCGTCACGCCGCCCGCCGTCGCCCAGCGGTGGCCGTGGACGTGGAAGGTGTGGTGCTCGGAGCCCATGGCCATCACGTTCCACTGGACGAGGTCGCCGACCTTCGACCGCAGGACCGGCGTGTTCCCCACGAACGCGCGCCCGTCGATCGTCTGGAAGGCGCCCATGCGGGCGAACACGACCACGAACTCGCGGTCGGGCAGCGGCTCGTCGCGGCCCCGGATCGACAGCATCCCGTACATCCCGCCGTCGATCGACTCGTGCATCGCCCGGGAGTGGTCGTGGTAGGGCCACGCGCCCGCCGAGTCCGGGCCCGCGGTCAGCCGGTACGTCCAGCTCTGGCCGGGCCTGACGTCGCCGTCGCGCCCGGAGACGCCAGGGACGAACGCCCCGTCGGAGCTCGGCCGGTAGGTCACCCCGTGGAAGTGCATCGAGTGCGAGTCGCGCCGCGCGAAGTCCATGTTGCGGAAGTGCACGAGCAGGCGGTCGCCCACCCGGGCGCGGAGCAGCGGCCCCGGAATCAGGTTCTGGTTGCCGCTGGTCGGCGTGTTCGGCAGCGGGTGGCGCCAGCCCCGCGTGAAGCGGCGGTAGACGACCGTCCCCATCACGGTCTGCGCGGGGTCGTAGCGCGTGCCGGTGATCGCGTCGAACTGGTTCGGGGCCATGTTCCACGTCACCGGCACCGCGCCGATCCAGAACTCCCGCGTCGCGGCGCCGGCCGCGGGCGCCGCGGCCAGCGCCGCGGCGCTCACGACGAGCAGGGTCAGGGCGACCCGGACGTTCACTGCACCGTGACCGTCCCGCGCATGAAGGGGTGGATCATGCACCACATCGGGTAGACCCCCGGCGCCGCGAACCGGACCGCGCTGCTCGATGGCAGCGGGGTGGATCTTTCGCGGTCGAGCGCGCCGGAGCTCCAGAAGCCGTTGCCGTGGAACGTCGGCGTGATCGACGCGATGCCCGGGGGCGGATCGCTCGGATAGAGCGCCCTGGGGTCGAACTGCGGGCTGACGAGCGATGCCGCGATCTGGCCGAGGTAGGAGTTCGGCTCCTTCTCGGGGTCACCGGGGCCGGTCGTCGCGGTGTGCACCTCGGCTCGGTCCGGGTTGCGGAACGTCAGCGTCGTGCCGACCGGCACCGTGAGCTGCTTGGGGACGAAGTCGAACAAGCTCACGTTGCCCCGGCCCCGGAGCCCCACGTTCACGATGTTCGCCGGGGCGGTCTTGGTCGCCTGCAGCGCCCGGGCGGTGCGCAGGGCCGCCCTGACCTGGGCGCGCACGGCGGCGCGGTCCTGGCGCGCCGAGGGCACCCGCCGCCCACTGCGGCGGACGTTCACGATGCCCGTCATGCCGGGGTGGACGTCGCAGAAGTAGCGGAAGGTGCCCGCCCGCGTGAACCTGACGGTCATCGGCCGCGGCCGCTCCGCGAGCGGCAGCCCGCTGTTGACGGCGCGGGCGCCGCTGTACGTGCGCCGCTGTCCGAACAGGGACCGCAGCAGCCGCGGGTTGAAGCCGAGCGCGTCCTGGCCGTTGAACCAGAACGGCGCCCCGGCCGCGTCCACCGAGCCGGCGATCTTCTGCCCGGTCGGCGTGATCAGCGGCAGCCTGCCCCCGCGCCGTGCGGGCAGGTTGACGGTGTGGAACCCCAGGGGCCTGAAGCGCACGGTGTCGCGGACGTTGATCGTCACCGTGTGGGGGAAGAAGTCGTTGACGTCGGTCAGCCGGCTCTGGAAATCCCGCTGGGACGCCCGCGGCGGGCCCATGTCGACGGTCTTCTGTGCGGCCTCTGCCACGGCGGGAACCGTCAGCAGAAGGGTTGCTCCGACCACCGAGCAGATCGACCGCTTGAGGCCTCGGCGCATTGTGCGCGCTCCTTGGGTTGGGGGTCCGGCCGCAGTGGGCCGGGGGAACGGCCAACGCTAGCCGCCCGGATTCGCGCGATGCAACTGCCGAATGGTCGGTTGTCGGGCACTCGCGGCGCGCTGCCGCTCACCAGCGGCGGGATCTGCGGCTCAGCGGAGCTCCTTGCGGATCTGATGCACCATCGTGTCCTGGTCGGCGGCCGTCGGCCGATCCTCGCCGAGGAGCCGCTGGACCAGCTCCTCGGTGGGCTCCTGCGTGTGCAGGACGAGGTAGCGCAGCATGGCGATGCGCAGGTACTGCTCCGCGTCGGTGCCGCCGCCGCCGAGGCCGGCCTCGTGCACGTCCTGGACCACGGGCTCGTAGTCCTCCCGGAACCACTCGACGGCGGTCTCCTCGCGCGACATCAGGCGACCGCGCGCGTGGCTCGCCCGGAAGCCCCAGGCCTCGACGAGGTCCGCGAGCCGGGCGAAGCGCCACTCGTCGAAGAGCGCGATGCGCTCGCGCAGCGCCGGCGGCAGCGGTACGCGCTCCCAGAACAGGCGCTCGTGGTGCTTGAGCGACAGGTCGCCGACCCGCAGCTCGGGGGACGCGCCGACCGCGGTGCGCACCTCGCGGACCCGAGCCTCGATCGTCGTGTCGCCGAAGGCGCGCGCGACGGACACGCGGTGGTGGCCGTCGCGGACGAAGTACATGTCGCCGACGCGGAAGACGTCGATCGGCGGCATCGACTCGCCGCGCCGCCGCGCGGCGGCGATGCGCTCCCAGCGCTGCCGCAGCGCCGGCGACCGGGGGCGGAACGAGCGGTCGAAGCTGTCCGGGCGGCGGTCGACGGTGCCGACGATCGCGCCGATCGGGATCGTCATGACGCCGAGGTCGCGCTCGCCGCGGCGCCCGAGCGCGTCGACGACCGGCTCGAACGGGAGCGTGCGCGACACGTCGTCCGGCTGCGCCCGGAAGCGGGCGGCGATCCGCGCGACCGCCTGGCGGCGGCGCTCGCGGGCGAATGCGCGCTCGGCGTCGGGGCCTGGAAATCCGGTGCTCAGCGGGCGCTCCTCTGCGCTGTCACAGCTCCTTGATGAGCAGCAGGGTCTGGGCCGGGCGCGCGAGCATCCGCTGCGCGGTGGGGGGGTCGTACCAGGCCGCGAGCCCGCCGTGGGCGTCGGTGACGAGCACGACGAGGTCGGCGGGCAGCGCGTCGCTCGCGGCGAGGATCGCGTCCGTCGGGCGCCGCTCCTCGACGATCGTCTCCACCTCGGCGATCTCGTCCCGGAGGTCCCCGGCGAGCTCGTCCAGGCGCCGGACCAGGGCCTCGTGGTCGAGCTCGCGCGTGAGCGCCGACGTACCCGGCAGCATGCCGCCGCTCGGCGGCGACGCGGGCTCGAGCGCGGACAGCAGCACGACGTCGGCGGCGTAGGGCACGGCGAGGGCGCGCGCGGCGGCGAGCGCCGTGTCCACGTCGTGGCCGAAGTCGATCGGCACGAGCAGCTTGCGCAGGTCGAAGCTCGCCGCCTCCGGCTCGCGCACGGTGCGCAGGAGGATCGGGACACTGCCGCCGCGCAGGATGCGCTCGGCGATCGAGCCGGTGAGCCGGGTGCGCAGGTTCGTCCGCCCGTGCGCGCACATCGCGATCAGGTCCGCCTCGAGCTCGTGCGCGTGCTGGTCGATCGCGGCGGCGACGTCGCCGACCGGGCGCTCGTGCACGTGGACGTCGACGCCGATGCCGAGCCGGCGAAGCGACTCGGCGTGCTCGTCGACGTACGCGCGCGCCTCCTGCTCGGTGCGGAGGTGCGCCTGGCCGTGCACGGTGGCGGGCGGCTCGCGCTCGAGCACATGCAGGAGCAGGAGGCGCGCACCGAGCGTCTTCGCGACCGAGCAGGCGGCGGGGACCACCGCCTCGGCGAGGCGCGAGCCGTCGAGGGGGACGAGGATCCGGGTGAATCTCATCGGAGCGGCGGCGATAGCGTCGCACGCGGGGCGCGCCGATGTGAGCCCGCCGAGCGCGCGGGGCGCGCGGTCGGACCGCGCGCCCCGCCGGAGATCCGTCAGGCCTGGCCGGGAACCTCGACGGCGTCGCCCACGTCGCGGCGCTCCCGCTTCGGCGCCTCGCGGTCGTGCGGCGGCTCGATCGTGAGGTTCGGAAGCACCCGGTCGAGCCAAGCCGGGATGTACCAGGACCGCTCGCGCAGCAGGGTGAGCAGCGCGGGCACGAGCGTCATCCGCACGATCAGCGCGTCCGTGAGGATCGCGACGGCGAGCAGGATGCCGAACTCCTTGGGGATGCGGTCGGCGCTCATGACGAACGCCGCGAACACGGTGCCCATGATGATCGCCGCCGCGACGACGACCCGCCCGATCGCGGCGATGCCGTGCTCGACCGCGGCCCGGGTGTCCAGGCCGTGGACGTGCTCCTCGCGGATCCGGCTCATCAGGAACACCATGTAGTCCATCGAGAGCCCGAACAGGATCGCGAAGGCGATCGGCGGGACGAAGGTCTCGATCGGGCCGGTCCGGTCCAGTCCGGTCAGGCCGAGCAGGTGGCCTTCCTGCACGACCAGCGTCAGGACGCCGAAGCCGACGAAGGCCGACAGGAGGGTCGTGATCGCGGCCGTGGCGGAGACGACGATCGACCTGAACGCCATCGCGAGGACGATCAGCGTCACGCCGATGATGTACAGCAGGAACAGCGGCAGCCGCTCCATGATCCGATCGGCGATGTCCTTGAACGCCGCCGTCTGTCCCGAGACGTAGGCGAGCGCGTCGCCTCCGGACGTCGCGGCCGGCACGACGTCGTCGCGCAGCCGGTCCACGAGCGTGTCGGTCGCCTCGTCCTGCGGCGCGGAGCCCGGCGTCACGAACACGATCGCGACGCTCTTGTCCTTGTTGTACTGCGGCTCGGCGACGGACGCGACGTTCGGAAGACCCTCGACGCGGTCATGGATCTTCTGCGGCGCCTGGCGGTCGCGGTTCACGTCGACGACGATCGGGATCGGTCCGTTGAAGCCGGGGCCGAAGCCCTGGGCGAGCAGGTCGTAGGCGCGGCGGCTGGTCTGGGCGGTCGGCTGGGTGCCCTGGTCGGCGGCGCCGAGCCGCACCAGCGAGGACGTCGCCGCCAGGCCGAGGATCACGACGAGAACGACGGGGAAGACGACGCGCGCGTGCCTCGTCACGAACCGGCCCCACCGCGCGACGAGCGTGCGCTCGCGGCCGGCCTCCGAATCGTCGACGGCTCGCAGGAACGGGACCTTCAGGCGATCGACCTTGTGCCCGAGGAGCGCGAGCACCGCGGGCAGCAGCGAGCTCGCGATCAGGACCGTCGTCAGCACGCCCAGCGCGCTGCCGATGCCGAGCTTGGTCACGAAGTCGAGGCCGATGAAGGCGAGCCCCGTCACG
>DATAAR010000012.1:0-8307 GCA_036259975.1 Solirubrobacteraceae bacterium
GGTGCCGGGGCAGCGCGCAGCGCGGGCAGCGCGCGCCGCGCAGCCAAGGCAGCGCGGCCCGGCACGCGTCGCACAGGGGGTGGCCGGGCCGCGGCGGACGCCGGCACGCGACGCACGCGGGCGGCGCCACCAGCGCGACCGCCGCGGCCAGCCAGTCGGGGGGCTCGATGGGGGGCACGCGGCGGATGCTGCCGCGCGCCGTGTAACGGATCTACACGCGGTTGCCACAATTCCGCGCAGTGCCTGCCGACACGTCGTGGACCTTCGAGCCGGGCGCGATCGCGATGATCGCGATCCTCGGCGGGCTCTACGTGGGGCGCTGGCGCCGCGTCCGCGCGCGGCACGGGACGATCACGGTCTCCGGCGTGCGCCTCGCGTCGTTCCTCGGCGGCCTCCTCGCCCTGGGAATCGCGCTGATCTCGCCGGTCGACCGGCTCGCCGAGCAGGCGTTCACAATGCACATGGCCCAGCACGTGCTGCTGCTCGACCTCGCGCCGATCGCGCTCATCTGCGGCCTGACGAAGGTGCTCATGCGCCCGGTCACGAAGCGCCTGCAGCGTGTCGAGCGCAGAGCCGGCTTCCTCGCCCATCCGGTCTTCGCGATCTTCGCGTACGTCGGCCTCATGTGGCTGTGGCACGTGCCGGCGCTGTACGACGCGGCCCTGCGCCACTCGTTCGTGCACGTGCTCGAGCACGTGACGTTCTTCAGCGTCGGCTTCCTCTACTGGTGGCATCTGCTGTCGCCGATCCGCAGCCGCCACCGGCTGAGCGCCATGGGTGCCGTCGTCTACATGGTCTCGACGAAGCTGTTCGTCGGCCTGCTGGGGATCGGCCTCACGTTCGCGCCCGACGCGCTGTACGACTTCTACCGGCAGCAGCCGCCGATCTGGGGGCTGAACCCGAGCGAGGACCAGTCGCTGGCGGGCGGGCTGATGGCGCTCGAGCAGTCGATCGTGATGGGCATCGCGCTCGTGTGGCTGTTCCTCAACGCGCTCACCGAGAGCGACGCCTCCGACTGGCGCCTGGAGCGGTACTCCTCGTCGTCCTGACTTGACTCGCGGGCAACCGTCAGTCTAGGCTTACGGTTAGCCGTGACGAACGTAGCTGCAGCGATGACCGCACTTGGCGACCCCACGCGCCAGGCCATCTTCGAGCGCCTGGTCGAGGGGCCGCGGCCCGTCGGCGAGCTCGCCGGCGAGCTGCCGGTGAGCCGCCCCGCGGTCTCGCAGCACCTCAAGGTCCTCAAGGACGCCGGGCTCGTCGTCGACCGCAAGGTCGGCACCCGGCGCCTGTACCAGGTCGACCCGCAGGCGGTCGCCGAGCTGCGCGCCTACTTCGACGCGTTCTGGGACCAGTCGCTCGCGGCGTTCCGCGACGCAGCCGAGAAGGAGCCCCAAGATGGTTGAGCAGCAGCAGCAGCAGCAGCAGCAGGACCCGTCCGCCGCCGGCGTGGCGGTCCGCCGGAGCATCGTCGTGCGCGCGCCCCAGGAGCGGGCGTTCGCGATCTTCACGGAGCGGATGGGCTCGTGGTGGCCGCTCGACGGCTACTCGCTCGGGACCAAGCCGGTCGTCGACGCAATCGTCGAGCCGCGGGCCGGCGGGCGCTGGTACGAGCGCTCCGAGGACGGGAGCGAGGTCGACTGGGGCCGCGTCCTGACCTGGGAGCCGCCGGCGCGCGTCGTGCTGGCGTGGCAGGTGTCTTCCGAGTTCCGCCCCGACCCGGACCTCCACACCGAGGTCGAGGTGCGCTTCAGCGCCGACGGCGCGCACCGCACGCGCGTCGAGCTCGAGCACCGCGGGCTCGAGGCCTACGGCGAGCGCACCGCGCAGATGCGCGACACGTACGGCTCAGACAGCGGCTGGATGGGGCTGCTGCGCGCCTTCGCGGCGACCGCCGGCGGCGAGGCGTGATGTTCCAGGCCATCGCGATCCACCACGCGCGGCCTGAGCACGCCGAGGAGTTCGTCGCGTTCATGCACCGCGTCATCGAGCACGTCGGCGACGCGCCCGGGCTGATCGAGTTCACGGGCTGGCGCGAGGCGAACGGCAGCCGGCTGTTCGGCTTCTCGCGCTGGGAGTCGGCGGACGCGTTCCAGGCCGCGCTGCCGCGCATCGAGAGCATGACCTCCGAGCGCCGCGACGAGTGGTCCGAGCGCGAGGACGAGGTGCTGCTGCTCGTGCCGGTGTAGCGGGTCAGCCCTCGAGGACCGTGCCGTCCGCGATGCGCAGCTGGTCGTCGCCGCGGTGCTCGACCGTGACCGTGCCGCGCACCACCACGCCCGCGCCGAACAGGACGTCGCCCTCGACCGTGAGCCGCTCGCACGCGACGAGCGACGGCGGCCCCCACGGGAAGCGCGCCTCGAAGTCGGGCAGCAGCTTGTAGTGCTCGTCGTCGAGGTCCACGAGCGGCGGGCCGTCGCGGCCCTCCGCCGGCTCGACGCGCGCGTCGTCGGTGAGCACGTAGGCGTCCGAGCGCAGCGCGAGCAGGTCGTTCGTCGTCTTCACCGGCGCAAAGCGCGTGCGCGGCACGCGCAGCGCCCGCGCGCCGTCGAAGACGTCGATCGCCGCGCCCATGGCCGTCTCGAGCTGGATCACCTCGGGCGAGCTCTTGTCCGTCGGGTCGACCGTCTTGCGGTTGACGATCATCGGCAGCCCGAGCACGCCGTCGCGCTTGTCGAGCAGCCCACGCAGCGCCTCGAGGTCCACCCACAGCGTGTTCGTGTTGAAGAACCGGTGCCGCGAGACGTCCTGGAAGGCGTCGATGTCCTCCTCCGGCGTCTGGGCGATCTCGCGCAGCACGAGCCCGCCGCCGTCGCGCCGGCGCGCCACGTGCCCGCCCTTGCGGTCGGCCTCGGTGCGGTCGGCGACCTCCATCGCGAACGGCACCTCCTCCGTCGCGACCCAGGCCAGGATGCGCGGGTCGAGCACCGCGCCGAGGTTGTCCGCGTTCGAGACGAACGCGTAGCGGTAGCCCGCCCCGAGCAGCTCGTCGAGCATCCCCGACGTCACGAGCGCCGTGTACAGGTCGCCGTGGCCGGGCGGCGCCCACTCCAGCGACGGGTCGTCGGGCCACTCGGCCGGCTCGAGGCCGTCCGCGAGCAGCTTCGGCACCTTGTTCTGCACGAAGTCCAGCGGGACGTCGGCGCGGATCTCTCGGTGGCCCGCGAGCGCCTCGAGCGACGCGTCCCGCGTGGAGAAGCTGTTCATGAGCACGAGCGGCAGCCGCGCCCCGGTCCGCTCGCGCAGCCCCAGCACCTGGCGGACGATGATGTCGAGGAACGTCAGGCCGTCCTTGACCTCGACCAGCGACTTGGCGCCGGTCATCCCCATGCTGGTCCCCAGCCCGCCGTTCAGCTTGATGACGACCGCCGCGTCGAGCACCTCGCGCGCATCGGCGTCGGGCAGCTCGTCGGCGTCGGGCACGTCCTCGACGGGCTCGATCTCGGCCTCGGGAAGGACGCCGGTCTCGCCGCCGCGCAGGCGCTCGTAGGCGTCGGCGAACGCGTGCACCGCGGCGTCGCCCACGCCCTCGTCGCGCATCTTCTGGGTGCTGGCCTCGAGCCCGCCCATGGGGCGGCGAGGCTACCCGTTCACGAGCTCGAGCAGCCGCGCGGCGTAGGCCGGCGCGGTCGGCGCGTCCTCGTGGCGGAAGTAGCAGTACACGGCGAGCCCGTCCTCGAGCAGCGGGCGGATGCGCTCCGCGATCGCGCGCAGCGCGTCGTCGTCGTAGGGCGGGTCGCGCATCCGCAGGTAGCGGAACCGCGCGGTGGTCGCGTCCATCTGGTCGACCCGCACCGCGCCCCAGCGCTCGAGCTCGGGCTCGATGCCGTCCCAGGACGGGTCGCGGAAGTCGAGCGCGACCTGGAGGTCGTCGTCGAGCGCGTCCATGAGCGCCGCGAGGAACGCGTCGTCGCGCGGCCGGCCGTCGGCGAAGCGGACCACCAGCGGCCCGAGCCGGTCGCCGAGCGCGCGCACGCGCGCGCACAGGTCGGGCACGAAGTCGACCCGGCCGAAGACCGAGATCGTCCGCGGCACCTTGAACGCGAAGCGGAAGCCGTCGGGCACCGTCCCCGCCCACTTCTCCAGCGTGGCCGCGGCCGGCAGGCGGTAGAAGCTGCCGTTGACCTCGACGGTCGGCAGCCGCTCGGCGTACAGCGACAGGAAGTCCGCGGGCCGCGCGCCTGCCGGGTAGAAGCCCGGCCGCCAGGTCTGGAACGAGAACCCCGACGCGCCGGCCCGGAGCGCCGCCGTCATTGCCAGGAGCGCCGGTAGACGGCCTGCTCGGCGGTCAGCGTGTCGATCCGGACCCCGAGCGCGGCAAGCTTCAGCGCGGCCACCTCGCGGTCGATGTGCGCGGGCACCGGGTGCACGCCGGGGCCGAGCTCGCCGGCCCGGCGCACGAGCTCCTCCACGCACAGCGCCTGCAGCGCGAACGACATGTCCATCACCGCCGCGGGATGGCCCTCGGCCGCCGCCAGGTTGACGACGCGCCCGCCGGCCAGGAGGTTCAGCCGGCGGTCGCCGAGGTCGTACTCGTCGACGAGCGGGCGGACCTCGCGCACGCCGCCGGTCGCGAGCTCGCGCAGGTCGGCCACGGCGATCTCGACGTCGAAGTGACCCGCGTTGGCGAGCACGGCGCCGTCCTTCATGCGCCCGAAGTGCGCGCGGGTGAGCACGTCGCGCGCGCCGGTCACGGTGACGAACACGTCGCCGCGCTCGGCCGCGTCGACCGCGGGCATGACCTCGAAGCCCTCCATGCGCGCCTCGAGCGCCGCGAGCGGGTCGACCTCGCAGACGATCACCGACGCGCCGGCCCCGCGCGCGCGGATCGCGACCCCGCGGCCGGTCCAGCCGTAGCCGAACACGACGAGCGTGTGGCCGGCGAGCAGCAGGTTGGTCGCGCGCAGGATGCCGTCGAGCGTCGACTGGCCGGTGCCGTAGCGGTCGTTGAACACGCGCTCGGTGCGCGCCTCGTTCACGGCGAGCACCGGGCACGCGAGGCGGCCCTCCGCCTCGAGCGCGCGCACGCGCACGAGGCCCGTCGTCGTCTCCTCCATCGCGCCGAGCAACTCCTTCGCCCGCGCGCCCTCGGGACCGGCGTGCAGGACGGTGATGAGGTCGGCGCCGTCGTCGATCGTCACCTGCGGGTCGCCGGCCACGAGCGCGGTCACGTTGGCCACGTAGGCGTCGGCGTCCTCGCCGCGTACCGCGTGGACCTCCGCCCCGTGGCGCTCGGCGAGCGCGGCGGCGGTGTCGTCCTGCGTCGATAGCGGATTGGCGGCCGCGAGCGCGGTCCGCGCGCCGCCGGCCATCAGAGTGCGCACGAGGTTGGCGGTCTCCGCCGTGACGTGCAGGCACGCCGCGACCCGCACCCCGTCGAGCGGACGCTCGCGCTCGAAGCGCTCGCGGATCGAGCGCAGCACCGGCATCTGCCCGTCCGCCCACGCGATGCGCGCCGCGCCGGCGTCGGCGAGGGCGGGGTCTGCGACGCGACTGGCCATCAGGCGGGCAGCTTGCCACGCGGGCGCCCCGCCGCGCGTGACACGCTGCCGCCGCACCCGCACGAGAGGACACACGAGCACATGAGCGCGAAGATCGTCGGACCCCGCGACGGCAAGGCGGGCGACCTCGGCAGCCTCGGCGTCCGGTTCATGGCCTGGGCGTCGGAGACCGGCGGCGGGTTCTCGCTCGTCGAGCATCCGATCCCGCCGCGCGGGCTGGCCGCGCCGCTGCACCGCCACAGCCGCGAGGACGAGTACTCGTTCGTGCTCGAGGGCCGCATGGGCGCGGACCTCGGCGGCGAGGTCGTGACCGCGGGGCCGGGCGACCTCGTGTTCAAGCCGCGCGGGGAGTGGCACACGTTCTGGAATCCGGGCGACGAGCCGACGCGGATCCTGGAGATCATCTCCCCCGGCGGCTTCGAGCGGTACTTCGAGGAGCTCGTCGACTTCACACGGGCACGGACCGCGAAGACCGTCGCGCCGGTCCCCGCGCGGTACGGGCTCGAGATCGACCTGGCGAGCATCCCGGTGCTGTGCGAGCGCCACGGCCTTCGCTTCCCGGGCGGCCCGCCCGCCTGACCGCGCGCTCCCCGCCGCCGTGGCGCCTCAGCGTCGCGCGGGCCGCGCCGCGCCCGCGCCGGCGAGGAGCGCACACAGCGCCTCGCGGGCCACCTCGGGCGGGGTGCCGGCGGCCACCGCGGCGAGCGCCGCCCGCCACGCGGCGGCGAGCATCTCGCCGAGCGGCGTGGCGCCCGCGTCCAGGCGCTGGCCGAGCAGCGCGGCGATGGGATCGGATCCACCGCCGGGATGCGGCTCCGACAGCATCCGCGCGAAGCCGGCGCGCGTGACGTAGTCGAAGGCGACGAGCAGCGCGGTCCCGACCGGGTCGTCTCCCGGGTGCGGGCGGACGGCCAGCGCGCCCTCCATGCGGTCGACCACGCGCCGCTCGACATCGGCGCGCACGAAGGCGTACAGCCCGAGCTTGCTCTCGAAGTGGTGGTAGAGCGGGCCCGTCGTCGTCTCCGCGGCACGGGCGAGGTCGGCGACGGGGACCCCGGCGTAGCCCCGCGCCCCAAACGCCTCGAGCGCAGCGAGCACGAGCCGCCCCTTCGCCGTCGCCCTGGTCGGGATCCAGTCCACCGCCACATGATGACGTTACGGCTTGACGTAACTCAGTTATAGTCGGGCGAGCGACGAAGGAGGGAGCGATGCAGCTGCTGTTCTCGTACCTGCCCGCCAAGGACCTGCCGGCCGCGCTGGCCCTCTACCGCGACACGCTCGGGCTCGACGAGCTGTGGCGCGAGGGCGACGCGACCGTCGCCTTCGCGGTCCCGGGCACGGAGGTCGCGCTCATGGTGGACGGCGCGGCCCAGGATGGCTGGGGTCCCGGGCCGATCTTCCTCGTTCCCAGCGTCGGCGACTTCTGGGCGGCCCACGGCGACGCGCTGGACATGGCGATCGAGCCGTTCGAGATACCCGGCGGGACGATCTCGGCGTTCCGCGACCCGGGTGGGAACTTCGTGTACGTCATGGACCAGAGCGCTGCGCCCGAGGAGCAGCCGGCCCCGTCCTGAGCGGGGCGCGCAGTCCGACCACGCGCCCCGACATCACGGCGTGGTGCTTAGTAGCGGTAGTGGTCGCTCTTGTACGGCCCCTCGACGGGCACGTCGATGTACGCGGCCTGCTCGGGCGTCAGCTCGGTGAGCTTGGCGCCGAGCGCGCCGAGGTGCAGGCGGGCGACCTTCTCGTCGAGGTGCTTGGGCAGCACGTAGACGCGCTTGTCGTACTCGTCGTTCTTGGTGAACAGCTCGATCTGGGCGATCGTCTGGTTCGAGAACGAGTTGGACATCACGAAGCTCGGGTGGCCGGTGGCGTTGCCCAGGTTCAGCAGGCGGCCCTCGGAGAGCACGATGATCGAGTGGCCGTCGGAGAAGCGCCACTCGTCGACCTGCGGCTTGATGTTGATCTTCTCGACGTCGTCGCGGCGCTCGAGCGCGGCCATCTCGATCTCGTTGTCGAAGTGGCCGATGTTGCCGACGATCGCCTGGTGCTTCATCCGCGCCATGTGGTCGGCGGTGATGACGTCCTTGTTGCCGGTCGCGGTGATGAAGATGTCGGCGGTCTCGACGACGTCCTCCAGGGTGGCGACCTGGTAGCCCTCCATGGCGGCCTGCAGCGCGCAGATCGGGTCGATCTCGGTGACGATGACGCGCGCGCCCTGGCCGCGCAGCGACTCGGCGCAGCCCTTGCCCACATCGCCGTAGCCGCACACCACGGCGACCTTGCCGCCGATCATCACGTCGGTGGCGCGGTTGATGCCGTCGATCAGCGAGTGACGGCAGCCGTAGAGGTTGTCGAACTTCGACTTCGTGACCGAGTCGTTGACGTTGATGGCCGGGAACAGCAGCGTGCCCTGCTCCTGCATCTGGTAGAGGCGGTGCACGCCGGTGGTCGTCTCCTCGGTCACGCCCTTGACGCTGTCGCCGATGCGGGTCCACTTCTGCGGGTCCTCGGCCAGCGAGCGCTGGAGCAGCTCGAGGATGATCCGGAACTCCTCGTTGTCGGCCGTCGAGGGGTCGGGCACGGCGCCCGCGCGCTCGAACTCGGCGCCCTTGTGCACGAGCAGCGTGGCGTCGCCCCCGTCGTCGAGGATCATGTTCGGCGCCCCGTCCGGCCACGTGAGCGACTGCTCGGCGCACCACCAGTACTCCTCGAGCGTCTCGCCCTTCCACGCGAACACCGGGATGCCCTTGGGGTCCTCGGGAGTCCCGTCGACACCGACGACGACCGCGGCGGCCGCGTGGTC
>DATAAR010000013.1:0-2494 GCA_036259975.1 Solirubrobacteraceae bacterium
AGGACCTCGCGGTGTACCTCGCCGCGACCATGGAGACGCACCTGCGCGAGCGGATCGAGCGCGCGGCGCTGACCCGCGCGGAGGTGGAAGCGGGGTCGCTGCCGGGCGCGCGGGAGACCGCGGTGTGCTTCGCCGACCTCGCTGCGGACGTCGCCGAGCCGCCGGTCCGGCTCGTGAAGACGATCGGCGATGCCGCGATGCTGGTCTGTCCGGAGCCGGAGCCGCTCGTCGACGCGGCGTTCGCGCTGCGCGAGCGTTCTCGTCAGGCCGGTCTGCCCGTGTTGCGGATCGGCGTCGCCCTCGGGCCCGCCCTGGAGCGGCTCGGCGACTGGTACGGACGGACCGTGAACCTGGCGAGCAGGCTCACGGCGGCTGCGCCGGTCGACTCGATCGTCGCGTCGCCCGAGGTGGCCTCGCGGCTGGACGAGGCGTTCACCGCCGAGGAGCTGGGCACGGTACGCCTGAAAGGGCTCGCCGAGCCGATCCGGATCTGCCGCCTTCACCGTGCCTGAGCGTCCCTATCGGCAGTACTGCGCACTCGCCCGCGCGCTCGAGGTCGCCGGCGACCGTTGGACCCTGCTGATCATCCGCGAGCTCGCGCCGGGGCCGCGGCGGTTCAGCGATCTGATCGACGGCCTGCCGGGCATCAGCCGTCCCCTGCTCACCGAGCGCCTCCGTGGCCTCGAGCGCGACGGCGTCGTGGCCCGCCGCGAGCTTCCGCCTCCCGCCGCCCGGCAGGTCTACGAGCTGACCGGCGACGGCCGCGACCTGGTCGGGGCGATCGGCCCGCTGATCGCCTGGGGCGCGAGGCGCCTCGGCGACCGCGACCCGACGGAGAGCTTCCGCCCGCGCTGGCCGACGCTCGGCATGGTGGCCCTCGCCGACCGCGACGCCGCCAAGGGCGTCCGCGAGACCTACCAGTTCCTCATCGAGGGCACGGCGTTCCACTTCACGGTCGACGACGGCGCGATCGAGCTCCACGACGGGCAGGCGCAGGATCCCGCCGTCACGTGGAGGACGGACGAGGACACGTGGGCGGCCATCGCCGCCGGGAAGATCAAGGCCTCCGCGGCGACCGCCCGCGGCGCGCTGACCGTCGAAGGGGACCCGGAGGCCGCCGAGCGCCTGCGGAGGATCTTCTCGCGCAGCCACATGCTCGCGAAGGGACCGTGAGCCACCCACGCGTCCGGGCTCAGGATCCGACGCGCTCGACGATCGCGCGGGCGTGCTGGACGAACGCGGCCCGGTGGTGGCGGTCGAACTCCTCCCACGTGGTGAACGTCCGCGGGTCGCGCACGCGGTCGAGGAAGAGGATCCCGTCGAGATGGTCGACCTCGTGCTGGAACGTCCCCGCCGTCAGGCCGCGCACGATCTGCTCGTGCCGCGCGCCCTCGCGGTCGACGTAGCGCAGGCGGACGGAGAGGTGGCGGTCGACGGTGCCGCGCAGGTCCGGGACCGACAGGCAGCCCTCGTTGATCTCGACGGTCTCGCCGCCGATCGGCTCGAGCGTCGGGTTGACCATGATCGTCAGCGGGATCGGGGGCTTGTACGGGTAGCGCGGGTGGTTCTCGCCCACCTCGGCGACCGCGATCCGGTGCAGCGCGCCCACCTGGTTCGCCGCGAGCCCGGCCCCGCCGGCGGCGCGCATGGTCTCGACCATGTCGTCGATGAGCCGCTGGATCCCGGGCGAGAGCAGGTCGTCCGGGTCGACCTCCCGCGCGCGCTCGCGCAGGACGGGATCGCCGACCCTCAGGATCGGCAGCACGCTCACGGCCGCACCCTCGTGCCCTGCCGCCAGACCGCGGCGACCAGCGGGACGCCCGGGCGGTAGGACAGGTGGACGTGCGAGGGCGCGTCGAGCAGGACCGCGTCGGCGCGCGCGCCCACGCCGAGGTGGCCGACGTCGGTCCGGCGCAGCGCGCGCGCGCCGCCGGCCGTCGCGGCCCAGACCGCCTCGTCGGGCGTCATCCGCATCTCGCGCACCGCCACCGCGATGCAGAACGGGATGTTCGTGGTGAAGCTCGAGCCCGGATTGCAGTCGGCGGCGAGCGCCACCGTCACGCCCGCGTCCAGCAGCCTGCGCGCATCCGGGTACTCCGCGCGCGTCGAGAACTCCGCGCCGGGCAGGAGCGTCGCCACCGTGTCGCCGCCCGCCAGCGCCTCGATGTCGGCGGCGTCGACGTGCGTGACGTGGTCGGCCGACGCGGCGCCGAGCTCGACGGCGATCTGCACCCCGGGGCCAGGGCCGAGCTGGTTGGCGTGCACGCGGGGCACCAGGCCGCTCGCGATCCCGGCCTTCAGGATCGCCCGCGTCTGGTCGCCGTCGAACGCACCGCGCTCGCAGAAGACGTCGATCCACCGCGACCGCGGCGCGCACGCCTCGAGCATCTCCCCGCACACGAGGTCGACGTAGGCGTCGGGCCGGTCCGCGTACTCGGGTGGGACGACGTGCGCGCCGAGGAACGTCGTCTCCTCGACGTGCCGCGCGGCGACG
>DATAAR010000014.1:0-19650 GCA_036259975.1 Solirubrobacteraceae bacterium
CGCGATGCGGTAGGCGAGCAGCTGGAGCGGGATGACGGCGAGCAGCGGCTGCAGCATCCAGTCGGTGCGCGGCACCTCGAGGATCTGGTCGGCGTGTCCGGTCAGTGCGGTGCTGCCCTCGGTCCCCACGGCGATGACCCGGGCGCCGCGGGCGCGGACCTCCTGCATGTTCGAGATCACCTTGTCGATCACGGGCGAGTCCGTCGCGGTGGTGACGACGGGCGTGCCCTCGCCCAGCAGCGCGATCGGCCCGTGCTTCATCTCGCCGGCGGCGTAGGCGTCGGTCGCGATGTAGGAGATCTCCTTGAGCTTGAGCGCGCCCTCGAGCGCCACCGGCAGCCCGACGTGGCGGCCGAGGTACAGGAAGAAGTCCTGCTCCCAGCAGCTCTCGGCGATCGCCTCGACCCGCGGCCCGACGGTCGCGAGCAGCTCCTGGATGCAGTGCGGGATGCGCTTGACTTCGCCGACCAGCTCGGTGAGCCGGGCGCGGTCCAGCGTGCCGCGCAGCTCGGCCAGGCGCAGGCCGAGCAGGAACATGACCGCCACCTGGCACACGAACGTCTTCGTCGCGGCGACCGACACCTCGAGGCCGGCGCGGGTGAACAGCACGCCGTCGGCGTCGCGGGTGGCCTGCGAGCCCATGATGTTCGTGATCGCGAGCACGGTCGCGCCGCGCTCGCGGGCGATGCGCATCGCGGCGAGGGTGTCGGCGGTCTCGCCCGACTGCGTGATGCCGATGACCAGGTCGCCGGGGCCGACCACGGGGTTGCGGTAGCGGTACTCGGAGGCGATGTCCATCTCGACCGGCAGGCGCGCCCACTCCTCGAGCGCGTAGCGGCCGACGAGGCCGGCGTGGTAGCTCGTCCCGCAGGCGACGACGACGATCCGCCTGACGTCGCGCAGGATCGCCTCGTCGAGCGCGCCCGCCTCGTCGAGGTCGACGCCGTCGTCGCGCAGCGTGCGGTCGGCGATCGTCTCCGCGACCGCGTCCGCCTGCTCGTGGATCTCCTTGAGCATGAACGTCTCGAAGCCGCCCTTCTCGGCGGTCTCCTCGTCCCAGTCGATGTGGCGCACCTCGCGCTCGACCTCGGTCCCGTCGGGCCTGAGGAACGTCACGTCCTCCGGCGTGATCACGACGATCTCGCCGTTCTCGATGAACTGGACGCGGCGCGTCTCGCGCAGGAAGGCGGGGATCGCCGAGGCGAGGAACGTCTCGCCGTCGCCGCGGCCGACGACGAGCGGGCACTCCTTGCGCGCGCCGACGAGCACGTCCGGCTCGTCGCGGCGCATGGCGACGAAGGCGAAGTGACCGTCGAGCTCGGCGTAGGCGGCGCGGACCGCCTCGGCGAGGTCGCCGGCGGCCAGGTGGTGCGAGATCAGGTGGGCGATGACCTCGGCGTCGGTCTCGCTCGTGAACACCGCGCCCATGTCGACCAGGCGCTCCTTGAGCGCCATGTAGTTCTCGACGATCCCGTTCACCACGACATGGACGCAGCCGGTCGTGTCGAAGTGCGGGTGGGCGTTGTGCTCGTTGACGCGCCCGTGCGTCGCCCAGCGCGTGTGGCCGATCCCCGTCGTGGCGGGGCGCGTGGCGACCGCCACGCCGCCATCGTCGTCCGCGGCGGCACGGACGGCGACGGCCTCGCGCAGGTGGTCCAGGTTGCCGACGGCTCGGACCGACTCGATCGCGTCGCCCGCGATCATCGAGATCCCGGCGGAGTCGTAGCCGCGGTATTCGAGCCGCGCGAGCCCGGCGAGGAGCAGCTCCTGCACGGGCCGCTTGCCCACGTATCCGACGATGCCGCACATGGGCAGGCCTCCTTTCCTCTCGACAACGACGCGGAGCCGCGCGCGGCGGCCCCGGTGTGGGCTGAGAACGGTAGCAACCGCCAGGGCGGTTGGACACTCCTCGAACGAATGGTTGCGGGCGGCAGCGGCGTTGCGGCAAGCGGTGCTACGCGGCGGGCGAGGCCCGGCGCGCGATCGCGACGAGGCGCTGGCACACGGCGTCGGCCTCCTCGGCCGTGGGCGCCTCGACCATGACCCGGACGAGCGGCTCGGTGCCGCTGGGGCGCACCAGCACGCGGCCCCGGCCGGCAAGGGCGGTCGCCTCCCGCGCGCTGGCGGCGATCAGCTCCGGATCCGCCATCGCGGCATCGCGGTCGGCAACGCGCACGTTGACGAGTCGCTGCGGCAGCTTCCGCATCGCGTCGCGCTCCGCGAGGTCCTCGCCGCCGAGCGCCTCGAGCGCGAGCAGCGCACTGGCGATCCCGTCGCCCGACGGCGCGAAGCCCAGGTCGATGATGTGCCCGGACTGCTCGCCGCCGAGGACCCAGCCGCGGGCGCGGAGCTCCTCGAGGACGTAGCGGTCGCCCACCTGCGTGACGGCGACCTCGATGCCGGCGGCCTCCATGGCGGCGTGGAAGCCGTAGTTCGTCATCACCGTCACCGCGACGCCGTCGCCGGCAAGCCGGCCGGTGCGGCGCAGGTGGAGCGCCGCCATCGCGATGAGCTCGTCGCCGTCGACGACAGCGCCTGTGCGATCCACGGCGAGCACCCGGTCGCCGTCGCCGTCGAACGCGAGGCCGAGGTCGTGGCCGCCGGCGGTGACCGCGGCGCGCAGGGCGTCGAGGTGCGTGGAGCCGACGCCGTCGTTGATGTTGCGCCCGTCGGGCGCGTCGCCGAGGACGGTCACGCGCGCGCCCAGCCGGCGGAAGATCTCCGGCGCGACGCGGTGGGTCGCCCCGTGCGCGCAGTCGAGCGCGAGGTCCGCGCCGCTGAGGTCGAGGCCGGCGAACCGCTCGTGCAGCGCGCGCAGGTAGTCCTCCTCGGTGCCGTGCAGCGCGCGGATCCGGCCGATCGCGGCCGACGCCGCCGCGCCGAGCCGCTCCTCGAGCCGGCGCTCGACGTCGAGCTCGGCCGCGTCTGAGAGCTTGTAGCCGTCGGGGCCGAAGAACTTGATGCCGTTGTCGCGGTATGGGTTGTGCGACGCGCTGATGACGGCGGCCAGGTCGAAGCCGTGGCGGGCGATCAGCAGCGGCGCCGCGGGCGTCGGCAGGACGCCGCCGAGCAGGACCTCACCACCGGCGGACGCGACGCCCGCAGCCAGGGCGGCCTCCAGCATCTCGCCGGACTCGCGCGTGTCGCGGATGACGAGCACGCGCGGGCGCTCGGGGCCGCGCTCGCGGGCGGTCGCCGTCACGGCGCCGCCGAGCCCGAGCGCCAGCTCGGCGGTCAGCTGCTCGCCCGCGACGCCGCGCACGCCGTCGGTGCCGAAGAGCCTGCGGCGCGGCGTGTCCTCCGAGGGGGCGCGCTCGCGCGCAGCGCCCACGCCGGGCCGCGAGACGGCCACGGGCCCTAGCGCTTGGAGAACTGCGGCCGCTTGCGCGCCTTCTTGAGGCCGGCCTTCTTGCGCTCCTTGACGCGCGGGTCGCGCGTCAGGAAGCCGCGGCGCTTGAGCTCGCCGCGCAGGTTGGGGTCGGCCTCGAGGAGGGCGCGGCTGATGCCGTGGCGCAGCGCGCCGGCCTGCGCCGCCACGCCGCCGCCCTGCATGCGGGCGATCACGTCCATGCGCGTCTCGTAGCCGACGGCCTCGAGCGGCTGGCGGATGTTGCGCTGCAGCGTGGCGCGCGGGAAGAAGGCGTCGAGCGGGCGGCCGTTGATCGTGTACGAGCCCGTGCCCGGCACCAGGATCACGCGGGCGATCGCAGTCTTGCGCTTGCCGGTGGCGCGGTAGCGCGCCCCGGCGGCCAGGTCGATCGTGACCGCGGCGATCGGCTCGTCGGCGATCTCCTCGGACTCGCCCGGCGTCGCCTCCTCGTCCTCCTCGCCCTCGCCGCGCGTGAGCGGGTCGGCGCCCTCCTCCACGATGTCGACCTCGAGGTCGGCGCCGGGGATCTCCGGCTTGACGCGCGGCGCCGCCTCGACCTCGTCCTCCTCGAGATCCTCCTCCGCCACGGCGTCGTCGGGGGTCTCGCCGGCGGCCGTGGCGCTCAGCGCATCGCTCGCGAGCGGGTCGCCGTGCGGGCGCTCCTCGTCGGCGGGCACCTCGACCGGCGCTTCCGCGGCGGCCGGGCTCTCCTCGCCGGCGCGGTGGTCGAGCGGGGCGGGCGCCTGTTCCTCGGCGGCCGGGGCCTCCGGCTGCTCCTCGGGCGGCGTGCGGTCGTCGGCCATCAGAAGGTGAGCTCCATGGGGGTCGGCTTCTGCGCTGCGTGCGGGTGATCCGGCCCTGCGTAGACCTTGAGCTTCGTGAGCTGCTTGCGCGCCAACCGGTTGCGGGGCAGCATGCCCTTGACCGCGTGGCGGATGACCTCCTCGGGGCGGCGCTCGAGCATGTCGTTCAGCGAGCGCTCCTTGATGCCGCCGGGGTAGCCGGAGTGGCGGTAGTACTTCTTGTCCGCGCGCTTGTTGCCGGTGACGGCGATCTTCTCGGCGTTGATCACGACGACGAAGTCGCCCGTGTCGCAGTGCGGCGTGTACTCCGGCTTGGTCTTCCCGCGCAGGGCGTCGGCGATCTGGGTCGACAACCGGCCGAGCGTCAGGCCGGTGGCGTCGACGAGCAGCCAGTTGCGCTCGCGGTCGGCAGGTGTAGCGACGTAGGTCTTCACGGCGTCAAAAATGCCACGCGTCGGCGCGCGGCGTCGGGCTGATGATAGGACACGGCGGCGCGAGGCCACGTTCCGCCCGGTGTGTCCGCCGGACGCGGGCATATGCCGCCCCGCCAGACGACGTCCGAGTCCGGCCGGCCTGCCGAGGGGCCCGCGCGTCGCGACGCGCAACTGCTAAGTTGCGCTTCATGCGGCTCCTGATCCTCGGCGGCACCGTCTTCCTCGGCCGGCATGTCGCCGCCGAGGCCCTCGCGCGCGGCCACGATGTGACGCTGTTTCACCGCGGCCGCCACGGCGCGCGCCTGTTCCCGGAGGCCGAGCACCTGCACGGCGACCGCGCCGGCGACCTTCGCTCGCTCGAGGGCGGGCGGTGGGACGCGGCGGTCGACACGTCGGGCTATCGCCCCGACGAGGTCGCGGCATCGAGCGCGCTGCTCGCGCAGGCGGGCGTGCAGCACCTCGCGTTCGTGTCGACGTGCAGCGTCTACCCGGGCTGGCCGGCCGAGCCGGTCGACGAGGACAGCCCGGTCTGGGAGGAGGGCGACGACTACGGCGCGCACAAGGCGGCGTCCGAGCGCGCGGCCGAGGCGGCGCTGCCGGGCCGCGTCGCACGCCTGCGCGCCGGGCTGCTCGTCGCCCCGCACGACAACGTCTTCCGGCTGCCGTGGTGGGTGCGGCGGATCGCGCGCGGCGGCGAGGTGCTCGCCCCCGGGGACCCGGATCGGACGGTCCAGCTGATCGACGTCCGCGATCTCGCGACGTGGTTCCTGGATCTCGCCGAACAGCGTCGCGCCGGCGTGTTCAACGCGACATCGCCGCGGGGCCGCACCACGATGCGCGACGTGCTCGAGGCGGCCGTCGCCGCGACGGGCTCCGATGCGCGCCTGACCTGGGTGCCCGACGACGAGCTGATCGCCGCCCGCGTCGAGCCGTGGATGGAGCTGCCGTTGTGGATTCCGGAGCGCGACGGGGCCGGGACCTGGCAGGTCGACGCCGCTCGCGCCGAGGCGGCCGGGCTGCGTCCGCGGCCGGTCGCGGACACGGTGGCCGACGTCTGGGCCTGGCTGCGCGACGGCGGGCCGGATTCGGAGGGCCCGAACTGGCTGTCGCCGCACGCGCCGCGCGGGCTGGCGGCGGAGCGCGAGCGCGAGCTGCTCGCGCGGGCGCGAGCGTCGTAACCACTGGCCGTCCGCCGCCGGCGCGTTGCACTCCGCGGCGCGTCAGTGTATTTAACGGCCACGTTAATTAACCAAGCAGTCAAGTGCCGACCGACCAGCTCAGCCTCACGTTCGCCGCGCTCGCCGATCCGACGCGCCGCTCGATCCTCACGCGTCTCGCGGATGGCGAGGCGACGGTGAACGAGCTCGCGGAGCCATTCGAGATGAGCCTGCCCGCGATCTCGCGCCACCTGAAGGTGCTCGAGCGCGCGGGGCTCATCGTCCGCAGCCGGGATGCGCAGTGGCGCCCGAGCCGGATGGATCCCGAGCCGCTCGACGAAGCGGTGGAGTGGATGCAGTCGCGCAAGCGGACGTGGGAGGCCCGGATGGATCGGCTCGACGCGCACCTGCGCCGCAGAGGAGAACGACATGAGTGAATCGCCCGCCGTCACCGGCGACAGCCAGGTCCACATCACGCGCGTCTTCGACGCGCCGCGCGAGGAGGTGTTCCGGGCCTGGACCGATCCCGACGAGGTCGCGGCGTGGTACGGGCCGGAGCACTTCGACACGCCCCGCGAGCAGATCACCATCGACCTGCGCGTGGGCGGCCGCTACGAGCTCACGATGGTCCGGCGCGACAACGGCGTGGAGTTCCCGATCGGATACGAGATCGTCGAGCTCGTCGAGCCGGAGCTCATCGTGCTGCGCTCGGACCCCGTCCCGGAGATCGGCGTGCACGAGCCCACGTTCACACGCGTCGAGCTGCAGGACCTGGGCGGGCGCACCCGGATGGTCCTGACCGACGGCCCCTACCCCGACAGCGGCCCCGCCGCGGCCGGCTGGAGCTCCGCGTTCGACAAGCTCGCCGCGCGCCTCGGGGGCTGAGCCGCCGGCATCTGCCGCACGGTACGTGGGATCCGCGGGCGCGGCCGGGCCGCGTCCGCTCAGTCCCGGTCGAGCGTCAGCTCACTCCCACTCGATCGTGCCGGGCGGCTTGCTCGTGATGTCGAGCACCACCCGGTTGACCTCGCGCAGCTCGTTGATCATCCGCGATGCGATCCGCTCGAGCAGGTCGTACGGGAGGCGGGCCCAGTCGGCGGTCATCGCGTCGTCGCTGGTGACGGCGCGGATGACGATGACGTTGCCGTACGTGCGCTCGTCGCCCTGCACGCCGACGGTGCGGATGTCGGGCAGCACGCAGAACGACTGCCACAGCTCCCGGTACAGGCCCGCGTTGCGGATCTCGTCCTGCAGGATGTAGTCGGCGTCGCGCAGCAGGTCGAGGCGCCGCTTGGTGGCCTCGCCGCCGACGATGCGGATCGCGAGGCCCGGCCCGGGGAACGGCTGGCGCCAGACCAGGCGCTCCGGCATCCCGAGCTCCGCGCCCACCGCACGGACCTCGTCCTTGAACAGCGAGCGCAGCGGCTCGACGAGCTCGAACTCGAGGTCCTCCGGGAGCCCGCCCACATTGTGGTGCGACTTGATCGTCGCCGCCCCGGTGCCGCCCCCGGACTCGATGACGTCCGAGTACAGCGTGCCCTGCACGAGGAACCGCGCGCCCTCGCCGCCCTCCGCGAGCTTGGCCGCCTCCTCCTCGAAGACGCGGATGAACTCCGCGCCGATCGCCTTGCGCTTCGCCTCCGGGTCGGTGACGCCGCGCAGCTTGGCCAGGAAGCGCTCCTCGGCGTCGACGGCCACCAGCGGGATGCCGAAGCGATCCCGGAACGCGGAGATGACCTGCTCGCCCTCGTTCTTGCGCATCAGTCCGTGGTCGACGAACACGCACGTGAGCTGATCGCCCACCGCCCGGTGCACGAGCAGCGCCGCGACCGACGAGTCGACGCCGCCGCTCAGCCCGCAGATGACCTTTCGGTCGCCGACCTGCGCCCGGATCCGCGCGATCTGCTCCTCGACGATCGACGCCGCCGACCACGCCATGTCGCAGCCGCACACGTCGCTGAGGAAGGTCTTGAGGATGTCCTGGCCGTAGGGCGTGTGGACGACCTCGGGATGGAACTGGATCCCGTAGACCTCGCGCGCGACAGACTCGAACGCGGCCACCGGCGAGGCGGTCGACGACGCCAGTGCGGTGAACCCGGCCGGCGGCTCGAACACCGTGTCGCGATGCGACATCCAGCACGACTGCTCATCGGGCAGGCCGGCCAGCAGGCGGCCGGACTCGCGGACCGACAGCTTCGAACGCCCGAACTCGCCGATCTCGGCGCCCTCCACGCGGCCGCCCAGCGACAGCGCGATGAGCTGCATGCCGTAGCAGATGCCAAGCACCGGGATCCCGAGCTCGAGCAGCTCGGGGTCGAGCCGCGGCGCGCCGTCGGCGTACACCGACGCCGGCCCGCCGCTGAGGATCAGTCCCTTGGGCCGGCGTCGCCGGACCTCGTCGGCGCCGACGTGGTGGGGCAGCAGCTCGCTGAACACGCCGCACTCGCGGACGCGCCGGGCGATCAGCTGCGAGTACTGCCCGCCGTAGTCGAGGACGACGACCTCGTCGACCGCGCGCGGGACGTCGACCGGCGGCGTTTCGTCGGCGAGCTCGGTGCCGGCGGTCGCCTCGGTGACGATCCCGTGGTCGGTCATCGCGCGGCCCGGGAGCTACGCCTCGCTCAGGGCCGGGGCCTTGTCGTGCGCGCCGTTCGCATCGGCGGCGCCGGGGTGCGCCGAGGCGGCGGCGCCGCGGCTGCCCATGCCGACCTGCTGCGCCGACTGCAGGAGCTTGCCCTCCGTCTGCAGGGCAGGGGCGATCATCAGCTCCGCGCGGTTGAACTCGGCCAGGTCCTTGTAGCCCGTCGTCGCCATCGACGTGCGCAGCGCGCCCATGAGGTTGAACGTGCCGTCGTTCTCGTGCGCCGGGCCCTTGAGGATCTGCTCGATCGTGCCGTTCTGGATGGTCTGCACCCGCGCGCCGCGGGGCAGCGACGGGTGGAACGTGGCCATGCCCCAGTGGAAGCCGCGGCCGGGCGCTTCGTACGCGCGCGCGAGCGGCGAGCCGATCATCACGGCGTCGGCGCCGCACGCGATCGCCTTGGACACGTCGCCGCCCGTGCGCATGCCGCCGTCGGCGATGACCTGCACGTACTCGCCGGTCTCGAGCATGTGGGTCGAGCGCGCGCCGGCGACGTCGGCGATCGCGGTCGCCTGCGGGACGCCGAGGCCCAGGACGCCGCGCGTCGTGCACGCCGCGCCCGGGCCGACGCCGACGAGCACGCCCGCCGCGCCGGTGCGCATGAGGTGCAGCCCGGTCTGGTACGAGGCACAGCCGCCGACGACCACCGGGACGGGGAGCTGGGCGATGAACTCCTTGAGGTTCAGCGGCGTGGTGTGCTCGGACACGTGCTCGGCCGAGACGACAGTGCCCTGGATGACCATGATGTCGAGGCCGGCGTCGAGCGCGATGTCGCAGTAGCGGCGCACCCGCTGCGGGGTGAGCGACGCGGCCACGACGACGCCCGGCTCCGCCTTGATCTCCTCGATCCGCCGCCGGATGAGCTCCGGCTTGATCGGCTCCTGGTAGATCGCCTGCATCTCGCGCGTGGCGACGTCCTTAGGGAGCTGCGCGATGCGCTCGAGCTGCGCGTCGGCGTCCTCGTACCGCGTCCAGATGCCCTCGAGGTTCAGTACCGCCAGGCCGCCGAGCTTGCCGATGATGCGCGCGGTCTCCGGCGAGACGACGCCGTCCATCGCGGATGCCAGCAGCGGCAGCTCGAACCGGTACGGGCCCAGCGTCCAGGAGATGTCGACGTCGTCGGGATCGCGCGTGCGGCGTGAGGGCACGATCGCGATGTCGTCGAATCCGTACGCTCGGCGGGCCTTCTTCCCGCGACCGATCTCGATCTCCATCACAACATCCTAGGGTCGCTGGCGGACGTTAAGACCCCGCGGTGGCGGGGTCTGAGGTCGCCGAGGAAGCGGCGGCTGTGGCGGCGGCGACCACGGCCCAGGCCACGATAGCAGCGGGTCTGGCCGCCACCGGCGCGCGTCGGCGGCGCCGGTACGGTTGAACGTGGACGGGCGGCCCATCGTGGCGATGGGCGGGGGCGGCCTCTCGATGGAGCCGGAGAACCCGCTCCTCGACGCCTTCGTCGTGTCGCTCGCGCGGCGCGAGCGCCCGCGCATGTGCTTCGTCGCCACCGCCAGCGGCGACTCCGACGCGTACGTGGCGAGCTTCTACCGCGCGTTTCGCGGCACTCGACTGCCGGCCCGCGGACCTGGGGTTGTTCGACCGCAGGGTCGCGGACCTGCGCGCGTTCCTCCTCGAGCGGGACGTCGTCTACGTCGGCGGCGGGAACACCGCCAGCCTGCTCGCGGTCTGGCGCGCGCACGGCCTCGACGCGGTGCTCGCCGAGGCGTGGGCGGCCGGCGTCGTGCTGGGCGGCATCAGCGCCGGCATGAATTGCTGGTCCGCCAGTCGGTCACCGACTCGTTCGACGTGGCCGCGCTCGCGCCGCTGCACGACGGCCTCGGCCTCCTCGCGGGCAGCGCGTGCCCCCACTACGACGGCGAGGAGCAGCGGCGCCCGACCTTCCGCCGGCTCGTCGCCGACGGCGCGCTCGAGGCCGGGTGGGCCGCCGACGACGGCGCGGCGCTGGTGTTCGCCGGCGAGGAGCTCGCGGACGTCGTCGCCTCGCGGCCCCGCGCGGCCGCCTACCTCGTGACTGGCCGCGACGGCCGCGTCGACGAGGAGCGGCTCGCCGCGCGGTACCTCGGAGGCTGATCGCCGGTCAGCCGACGCCGGCGGGCTGGTCCAGCTGCTCGATCTCGATCTCGCCCAGGAGGCGCTCGACCTCGCGCGGGTCGACGAGGCCCGCGCCGAGGCGCTGGGTCGACTCGGCGCCGCAGGCGACCGCGAAGCGCAGGCACTCCGACGGCGACGAGCCGAGGTAGCGGGCGGCGACGAAGCCGGCCAGGAACGCGTCGCCCGCGCC
Organism: Solirubrobacteraceae bacterium; assembly: GCA_036259975.1. GTDB lineage: Bacteria > Actinomycetota > Thermoleophilia > Solirubrobacterales > Solirubrobacteraceae > JAOPZW01. The sequence goes on from DATAAR010000014.1 coordinate 10,705, forward strand.
GACCGCCGCGACCGCCTCGCGGGGCTCGACCCACACGCGGTGCAGGACCGGCGCGCCGTCGACCAGCACCGAGGCGACGCAGCCGTCCGGCAGCGTCATGATCGCCTCGCGCGCGCCGAGGTTGACCATCTCGTGCACCGCGATGATCCGGTCCTCCTCCTCGTTGAACTCATGGCCGACGAGCTCCTCGGCCTCGAGGACGTTCGGGGAGATGACGTCGGGCTCCGCGCGCACGGCGAGCCGCATCGGCTCGCCGTCGGCGTCGACGACCGTCTGCACCCCGAGCTTGCGGAGGTCCTTGACCAGGTTCGCGTAGATCGCCGGCTCGACGCCGCGCGGCAGCGAGCCGGCGAACACGACGACGTCCGCCCCGCGCGCGAGATACAGGAGCTTGTCGCGGAACAGCTCGATCTCCTGTGCGCTGACCGCCGGGCCGCGCTCGTTGATCTCGGTCGTCTCGCCGTTCGTCGGGTCGTAGACGGCGGTGTTCGTGCGCGACTCCTCGCGGATGCGGACGAAGTCGTTGAGGATCGACTCCTCGGTCAGCTGCTCGACGATTCGCGTCCCGGTCGGGCCGCCCGCGAACCCGGTCGCGATGACGGGCTGTCCGAGCGTCTTCAGCGTGCGGGCGACGTTGACGCCCTTGCCGCCCGGCATCGTGGTCTGCTCGACGGTGCGGTGGCGGCGCCCGAGGCGGAAGTTGGGCACCGACAGCGACTTGTCGATCGCCGCGTTGAACGTGACGGTGATGATCATGCGATCTCGGTGCCCCCGGCCCGGCCCCTGCTCCGTTGCCGTGTGCGCCGGCGAAGCACCACCAGTTGAAGGCTACCGAGTGCCACCGCCCCGGCGAGCACCACCAGCAGCGTGCGGCCGATCAGGCCACCCAGGCGCTCGGCGATCGTCGCCGCGGGGACGGCGCGGCCGGTGACGAGCGCCACCCGGTCGATGGTCCGCCCGCGCCACCGGACCTCGATCGTCCCCACGCGCGCGCCCGCGGGCAGTGGCCCCTCGACCTCGGCCGGCGCGCCGAGGATGCGGGTCCGCACCGGCTCGTCGCGGCGGATGGTCCGGCGGACCGTGCGCGTCGCGACCAGCGGGACGCGCTCGTCGCGAAAGCGCAGCTTCGCCGTCGCGTACGCGGCGCCGCGGCGGACGGCCGCGACGCGGCGATAGCGGCCGAGGCCGTAGCGCAGGAGCGCGAGCGAGTCGGCGTCGCGGGCGGCCTCGCTGGAATCGCCGAGGACCGCGGAGACGACGGTGACGCCGTTGCGCGTGGCCGAGCCGACCAGTACGTAGCCGGCCGTCGTGGTGTGGCCCGTCTTCACGCCGTTGACGACGGGCACGTTGCGCACGAGGACGTTGCGGTTGACGATCGTCCGCCGGCGCGAGCCGGAGTCGAGCGTCGCGCTCGGCAGGTTCGTCACGGCGCGGAAGAACGCGTTGCGGCGCAGGATCAGCGTGAGCTTCACCAGGTCCTCGGCGCTCGAGTGGTTGCCGGCCTCGTCGAGCCCGATCGGGTTGGCGTAGCGCGTGTCGCGCAGCCCGAGCTCGCGCGCCCGCGAGTTCATGAGCCGCACGAACTTCGCGCGCGAGCCGCCGATCCGCGCCGCGAGCGTCGCGGCCGCGTCGTTGGCGCTGGCGAGCAGCAGCCCGCGCAGCAGGTCGGCGATGCTCATCCGCTCGCCGGCGCGCAGGCCGATCACCGACTCGGCCGGCGCCCCGCGGTAGCGGACGGTCGTCACGAGGTCGCCGAGCTTCGCGCGCTCGAGCGTGAGCAGCGCGGTCATGAGCTTCGTGGTGCTGGCGATGGGGCGCTCGTCACGGGCGTTGCGGCTGAACACGACATCGCCCGTCGCCGGCTCGACCAGGATCGCCGCGGGCGCGCGGATGGACGGCGGCTCGGCCGCCGCGGCGGGGCGGACGGCGGGGATCAGCACGAGGGCGAGCGCCACCACGAGGGCGCCCGCCGCGCGGCGGACGGCGGCGGTCACGGGGACAGCTTGACCCGCTGACCGGTCTGAAGGGCGTTCGAGTCGAGCCTGGGATTGAGCTGCTGGATGCGCTCGAGGGTGAGACCGGTCTTGAGCGCGATCGACGACAGCGTGTCGCCGGGCTTGACCGTGTACGTGCGCGTGCGGCGGCTGCGCCGCTTCGAGGAGCGCGAGCGCTCGGACACGGTCCGCGTCCCCTCCGCCGTGGCGGACTGCGCGGCGGTCGAGCGTGTCGTCGTGGCGTCGTCCGGGCCCAGGCTCGCGTTGACGACGGAGTAGACGGCGACGGCGCAGGCGACGAGCGCGAGCGGAGCGAGCCAGCGGGCGGGGTTACGGCGGGGGCGCATCGGGGCTGAGGGGAGGATAGGGGCGGTGGGTTCCCGGCGACGCTGGTGGCGCCGGGTGCGTGCCCGAGCGGCGCGATCGGCTCGCGACGCCGCCGGATCGCGAGCGGGCGTGGAGGTACGGCCGGAGCGCGGGGCGCGGCGCCCGCGTCTAGGAGAGGTCCCAGGCCGCCGCGCGCAGGCGCTCGGCCTCGGCGCGCGCGGCGGCCGCGGGCGAGCCGCCGCCCTGCTCGTGCGCGGTCGCGATCGAGCGCGACGCGGTCACGAGGCCCGCGGCGCGGTGCGGCGCGAAGGCGGGCGCGACGTCCTCGACGCGGCCGCCCTGCGCGCCGATGCCCGGCAGCAGGAAGATCGTGCGCGGCATGAGCTCGCGCATGCGCGCGAGGTGCTCGGGCGCGGTGGCGCCGACCACCGCGCCGACGTCGGAGAGGCCGGCGGCGCCGGCCCCAGGCGCGCCGAGCTCGTCGACCACCGCGGCGACGCGGGCCCACAGGGGCCCGCCGCTGCGCAGCTCGAGATCCTCGAGGTCGGCCGCGCCGGGGTTCGACGTGCGCACGAGCACGAACATCCCGGCCCGCGCCCGCCGCGCGGCGTCGAGCAGCACGTCGAGGGTGTCCACGCCGAGGTACGGGCTGGCGGTGAACGCGTCGGCGCGCAGGCCCGCGACGTCGCCGAACGGCGTCGGCGTCGCGCCGACCAGCGCCTGCCCGTACGCGGCCGCAGACACCGCGATGTCGCCCCGTTTGCCGTCGGCGAGCACGACGAGCCCGGCCGCGCGAGCATGGTCGATGACCTCGGCCAGCGCCGCCCACCCCGGTGCGCCGAGGCGCTCGAAGCAGGCGAGCTGGGGCTTGGCCGCCACGCACGCCGGACCCGCCGCGTCGATCAGCGCGCGACAGTGCGCGACGACCGCGGCGGCCGCGCGCCGGGCGGGCGACCCGTCGGCGGGCGTGCCGCGCAGCGCTTCGGGCCACAGGCGTGACGGGTCCGGGTCGAGCCCCAGGACGACCTGGGACTCGCGCCCGGCGACGACGTCTGCGACCCGATCGGCGAAGTGCGGCCGCGGTGGCGCCGCGGCGTCCTGCGTCGGCGAGACGGCCGTCGCGCGGTCAGCCGTTGACGGCCTTCTTCAGTCCCGAGCCGGCCGTGAAGCGCGGCACCTTCGAGGCGCTGATCTGGATGGGCTCGCCGGTGCGCGGATGCACGCCCTGCCGCGCGCCGCGCTCGGCGACGTGGAACTTGCCGAACCCGGAGAACGTGATGTCGCTCCCGCGCTGGAGAGCCTCCTGGATGACGTCCAGGACCGCGTCGACGGCCTTGCCGGCTTCGTTCTTGCCCAGATCGGCCCGGCTGGCCACCTGATCGACGAACTCTGACTTCGTCACGTGGGACTCCTCCTCAGTGAGGTTCGTGGTCGGATGACGCTATCAGCGGTCCCGGATGCCAGTTCCCAAAAACCCGCTTGGCTATCGCGATTTTGGGCGCTCCGGGCGCCTGAGCGCCGTTTGTGCGGGTTTTCTGCCCGCGGTGGACGGCTGCGCAGTGTGGCTGGCAGACCGGACACCATCGCACTCAGCCCCCGTCGAGTGCGGCCAGGGCGGCGCGCAGGTCGGCCCGGACGAGCCGTTCCAGCGCCTGCGGACCGACCGCCACGGCGACCGTATGGCGGGCGGAGCGCACCGCCAGCAGGTCGCCGTCGCGCGCCTCGACAACCGTGCTCGCGCGCGCGTTCGCCGCCGGCTCGACCGGGGCCGGAGCGCTCGCCTCGAGCACCGCCGCGGCCCGCCGCCCGAGTTCCGCGTCACCCGCCATGCAGGCGCCTGCATGGTCGAGCACCGCACTCGCGCGCAGGTCGATCGAGAGCGATCCCAGCCAGGCTAGCGCGGCCGCCGGCGACACCCCCCGGACGCTCACGTTGCCCCCCGCGGCGCGGCCGTCGGGCCGGGGCGCTTCAATGACCGCGTGACGTTCACCCGCATCGCGTGGCTCGCGACGGTCCTCGCGTGCCTGCTGACATGCGTAGCGCTGCTGCTGTCCGGCTACCAGGGCTACGCGGCGGTGTTCTTCGCTGTGGGCGCATGCGCCGCGATCAACCTCACCTGAGCGCGCGGCGCGCGGCGCTCACCGGCGCTCCAGCCACTCGCGCAGGCGCCGCGCCGCGCGCCCGCGGTGGCTGATGGCGTCCTTCTCCGCGGCCGAGAGCTCAGCCATCGTCCGCCCGTCGGCAACGTCGTCGGGGATGAACGCCGGGTCGTAGCCGAAGCCTCCGCTGCCGCGCGGCTCCGCGGCGAGCGTGCCGGTGCAGGTGCCCTCGAACAGGCGCTCCTCGTCGCGGTCCACGTAGGCGATGACGCACACGTAGCGCAGTGGGCTGCGCGCCGGCGCCTCCCGCAGCAGCTTGGCGAGGTTCTCCTCGTCCGTCGCGTCATCGCCGGCGAAGCGCGCCGAGCGCACCCCCGGCGCGCCGCCGAGCGCCGCGGCCTCGATGCCCGAGTCGTCCGCAATGGCCGCTCCGCCGGTCGCGGCCGCCGCGGCACGGGCCTTGCTCAGCGCGTTGTCGGCGAACGTCTCGCCCGTCTCGGGCGGCAGCTCCACGTCGTCGGGCAGCCGGCGCACCTCGAAGCCCGCGAGCAGGCCCGCGAACTCGCGGACCTTGTGCGCGTTGCGCGTGGAGAGCACCACGCTCAGGCCCCGCCGGTCGCGCGCTCCTGGATCGCGCGCAGGTCGCCGATCCCCTTCGCCGCGAGGCCCAGCAGGTCGTCGAGGTGCGCGCGCGACAGCGGTGTGCGCTCGGCCGTGGCCTGCACCTCGACCAGCCCGCCGTCGCCCGTCATGACGACGTTCGCGTCGACCTCGGCGGTCGAGTCCTCGGCGTAGTCGAGGTCGAGCAGCGGCGTGCCCTCCACCACGCCGCACGACACCGCGGCGACCGACGCGGTCAGCGGCGAGCCCGTCACGCGTCCCGCCTCGCGGAGGCGCTCGCAGGCGAGCGCGAGCGCCACATAGGCGCCGGTGATGGACGCGCACCGCGTGCCGCCGTCGGCCTGCAGGACGTCGCAGTCGACGTAGATGGTGTTCTCGCCCAGCGCCGCGAAGTCCACGATCCCGCGCAGCGAGCGCCCGATCAGCCGCTGGATCTCGACCGTCCGCCCGTCCGGGCGCCCCCGCGTGGCGTCGCGTTGCTTTCGCTCGCCCGTCGAGGCCGGGAGCATCCCGTACTCGGCGGTGACCCATCCGCGGCCGCGACCGGCCAGCCACTTCGGCACGCCGTCCTGATGCGACGCGGTGCAGATCACGCGCGTCTCGCCCATGCTGATGAGCGCCGAGCCGGCCGCGGTGCGGACGTAGCCGGGCTCGATCGTCGTCGGGCGCAGCTCGTCGGCGCCGCGGTCGTGCGAGCGCGTCATGCCGCCGCCCCCGCCCGCAGCGAGACCTGCTCGACGTCGCCCAGCGGCAGCTGCAGGAAGCGGGTGCCGAGCGCGCGGAACGTCTCGGCGTCGCCGGTGCACAGGAAGCGGTACGCGCCCTCGCCGTCGCGCCGCGGGTTGCCGAGCGCGCGCGCGCTGAGCGCGTGCTCGACCTGCCGCGCCAGCGCGGCGCCCGACGTGACGATCTCCACGCCGCGGCCCAGCATGCGCTGCAGCATCGGCCGCACCAGCGGGTAGTGCGTGCAGCCGAGGATCACCGTATCGACCTCCGCCTCGCGCAGCGGGGCGACGTACCCGCGGACCGTGTCGACCACGTCGTCGTCGAACGGGAAGCCGCGCTGGATGATCGGCGCGAGGTCGGGGCACGGGACCGCGACCAGCGTCACGTGCGGATCGACTGCGCCGAGCGCGTCCGCGTACGCCCCGCTGGCGACCGTCGCCGGCGTGGCGAGCAGGCCGATGCGGCCGCTGCGGGTGGCCGCGACCGCCGCGACCGCCTCGGGCCGCACCACGGCCAGCACGTCGATGCCGAGCGTCGTCTCCATCATCCGCCGGCCCAGCGCGGGCAGCGCCGCGGCCGTCGCCGTGTTGCAGGCGACGACGAGCAGCTTGACCGCGCGGGCGATGAGCTCCTCGGCGATCTCGATGCAGAAGCGCTCGAGCTCGGCCGGCGAGCGCTCGCCGTACGGGAAGCGCGCGGTGTCCCCGAGGTACACGAAGTCCTCGTGGGGCAGCGAGACGAGCAGCTCGTGCAGCACGGTCAGGCCGCCGACCCCGGAGTCGAAGACCCCGATCGGCCGGGACCGGTAGTCGGCGGGCGGCGCGGGCACGGCGCCCATCGTAGGCGCCGTGCCACGCGGGCGGCGGTCCGCGCCGGGGGGTCGGCGCCGCCGCGGCGGCGCGCCGGCCATCGCCGCCTCCTACTTGCCCACGCTCTCGATCGCGCCCTGGATCTCCTGCGTGACCTTCTTCGCGATCGTCGCGCCCTCCGCCTTGTTCGTCGTGGCGGCCACCACGGCCGCCATGACGGCGGCCACGAGCAGGATCAGCGCCACGTACTCGACCGTCCCCTGCCCCGCCTGCTGGGCGACCCGCGCCCGCAGAAGCGTCAGCGCGGCATGTCCGCGGCCCATCATCCGATAGCCCATCTCGTCCCTCCGTGAAATCGCTTGCCGGTACGGGGGCCGAGTCTGCGGCGGGTCGTGTAACGGCGAAAGAGCCAGTCTGTTGAGAATCACGCACGAATGCGTGCCCTCATCGTGACGAGCATGTGGCCGACCGCGGCCGCGCCGGCGCGCGGCAGCTTCGTCCGCGACCAGGTGCAGGCGCTGCGGTCGCTCGGCGGCGTCGACGTCGAGGTCTTCGCGTTCCCGCCGAAGGGCTACGCGCGCGCGGCGCGCGACCTGCTCCGCCGTTACCGCGGGGAGCGCTTCGACGTCGTGCACGCCCACTTCGGCCTGACCGCGTGGCCCGCGCTCGCCGTGCGGCGCGCGACCCGCGTCGTCACGCTCCACGGCACCGACCTGCGCCATCCACGCTCGCGCCGCATCACGCGCGCGGCCCTGCCGCGCTACGACCTCGTGGCCGCCGTGAGCCCCGAGCTCGCCCGCGAGGTGCCCGGCGCCGGCACGAGGCGCCGCGTCGCCGTGCTGCCCTGCGGCGTCGCGCTCGACCGCTTCCGCGTGATGCCCCGCCGGCAGGCGCGCGAGCGCCTCGGCCTGGACCCCGGCGGCCGCGTCCTGCTCTTCCCCGCCGACCCGGCGCGGCCCGCCAAGCGCGGCGACCGGGCGCGCGAGCTCGCCGACGCGACGGGAGCGCAACTGCTGAGCCTCGGCCGGGTCGATCCCTCCGACGTGCCGTCCTTCGTCAACGCCGCCGATGCGGTCGTCGTGCCCTCCGAGCACGAGGGCTTCGGGCTGGCCGTGCTCGAGGCCCTGGCCTGCGACGTGCCGGTCGTCGCCACCCCGGTGGGCAACCATCCGACCGCGCTCGAGGGCATCGACGGAACGCTCTGCGCGCCCTACGACCCCGATGCGTGGCGGGCGGCGCTCGAGCCGCATCTGGCCGCGCCCGATCCGCGCGTCGACGGGCGCGCGCGGGCCGCGCTGTGGTCGGCCGAGCGCATGGCCCGCCGGGTGCTCGAAGCGTGGATCGAGCTGTCCGGGGCGCCGCTATACTCGCCCGCCGAGGCGCCAGCAACCGGCGCCCTTTGCATATGAAGCGCCTGCTGCCCCGACCGCCACGCCGGCGCGCGAACCGTCCGCAGGCCACCGACGCGCACGCCGCGGAGGTGCAGCCCACCGAGGTCCAGCCCGCCGTCCCGGCGGGCGCCGAGCCGCCGGACCCGACCGCCGCGCCCAGCCCGAGCTTCCGCAACCGCGGCCGGCTCCGCCGCCGCCTGCGCTTCCTGCGCCGGGTGCGCGAGCTCGGCTTCCGCGACCTGGGCGGCCTGGTCTTCGACCAGCACAAGTTCGGGCGCCTGAACGAGGAGCTCGTGCGCGGCAAGGTCGCTGCGCTCGCGGCGGTCGACGCCGAGCTGCGCGCGCTCGAGCAGGCGCTCGGGGCGCGGCGCGACATCACCGAGCTGCGCGAGCCCGGCATCACGGCGTGCCCGCGCTGCGGCACGCTGCACGGCAGCGACGCGAACTTCTGCCCGTCGTGCGGGCTGGCGATCACCGGTGCGCGGACGATCGCGGCCGACGTCGGCGAGGGCGCCCACTCGGCCCTCGACGCGGGCACGCCGGGCCGCGGCGCCGAGCCGTCGACCGCCGAGCCGCAGCCGGCCGCGACCCACGTGGCCGACCGCGAGACGGCCAAGGCGCAGGACGATCCCGCGTACGGGCGCGACGCGGGCGAGCAACCGACGGTCGTCGCGCGACCCGGCGAGCGCCGCGAGCCGTGAGCGCGGTCGTGCCGTCCAACACGGGCACGACGGCCTGCCCGCGCTGCGGCGCACCCGTGGCCGCCGAGCAGGACTGGTGCCTGAGTTGCGGCGACGCGGCCCGCACCCGGCTCGTCCCCACCCCGAACTGGCGGTGGCCGATCGCGGTCGCGACCGTCGTCGCGGCGCTCGCCGCGCTCGCGATCGCGGTCGCGTTCGTCCAGCTCACACGCGACCCGCCGGCGGCCCCGCCGCCCGCGACCACCGCGCCGCCCGCGGCGACGACGGCGCCGGCGCCC
>DATAAR010000015.1:0-4526 GCA_036259975.1 Solirubrobacteraceae bacterium
CATGACCTGCGGTCGCGTCTAGAGCAGCGTGGCGGAGAACGCGCCCGTCACGTTGAACGCGGTGACGTCCTCGTTGACGCAGTTGCCGCTCGAGGGCTCGCCGCCCACGTGGTGCTCGACGATCCGCGGCGAGATGTTCACGTAGCCGCCGCCGGCGACATCGCGCCAGGCCGTCGAGTTCGTGAAGCTCACCTTGTCGATCTTCAGCACGCCGTTGCCGGCCACGAAGACGATCGTGTACTGGACGCCGTCGATGTTCGAGACGCCGGCCGGCGGAGCGCCGTTCCACGTCACGGTCGTGCCTGCGGCTCCCTGGACGGGGTCGCCGGTGGCGGTGCCGGTGCCGCAGACGAGGTTCGCGAAGGTGCCGTTCGAGCTGATCGCGGTCCCCTGGTTGGTGATCGGCTGCTTGCCGGCCGGCGTGTACGAGCAGGCGACCGCGTTGCCGGCGAAGTCGTACGTCCCGCCGCCCTGGAGCCCGCCGTCGAGCGGCGCGCGGACGCCGGGCGAGATGTTCCCGGCAAGACCCTCGAACGCGCAGCTGAGCGAATCGCCGGCGCTCTGAGCGTTCGCGGTCGGAACGGACGTCAGGCTGACGACGACCGCGACGGCCGCCAGAACGAGGAACCTCTTCTTGAGGTGCATGGAAGTACTGCCTCCCTCTTCGGTGCGCCGCCGGTACTGACCCCCCAGCCCCTGCTCGGCGCAACTTCGTTGTCGAAGCCAAGAACTCACGAGGCACCGCTCGCATAACGCAAACCTTTTGCGAGAGTCAGAACGCGATCAGAACGGGCGCGCGAGGCGCGACGTGTAGACGCGCGCAGGCTGCGGCAGCAGCGCGAAGCGCCGCGCGCGCAGCACGGGCGCGGGGCGGACACGCATCGTCATCGCGTTCCGTCGGCGCTCGCCACGGCGGCGCAGCGCGTCGAGCCGGTCCTCGAGGCTGCGCCGCGCCCGGTACTCGAGCTGGCGCACGGCCTCCGGCGAGCGGTCGAGGACCGTGCACATCTCCTCGGTCGAGAGGTCGAGCATGAAGCGCAGCGCGATGACCTGGCGCTGCGGCAGCGGCAGCCGCTCGAGCAGGAGCATGAGGTCGGCGTTCGAGACGCACTCCAGCACCTCCGCGACGCCGGTCGCCGCGTCCGTGCGCTCGGCGATGCGGTCGGGCTCCTCGACCTGGACCCACCTGCCCTTGCGCACGCGGCTGATGAGCTCGTTGCGCGCGACGCGGAACAGCCACGCGCGGAACGGGACGCTCGCGCGCAGCTCGAAGCGCGGCAGCGCCTGCATCGCCTTGAGGAAGACCTCCTGCGTCGCGTCCTCGGCCTCGTGCTCGTCGCGCAGCGCGACACGCATGTACGAGTACACGGCGTCGAAGTGCTGCAGGTAGAGCTCGGGCATCGCCTCGCGGTCGCCCGCCTGCGCGCGGGCGACGAGCCGCGCGGTCTCGACGTCCTGCTCCTGGCGGTCGGCGGCGCGGACGCGCTCGAGCACGAGGATCTCGTCGGCGAACGGCTCGGCGAACGACGGAAGCTCGGGCGGGTCGACGCGGACCACGGGGGCGCGGCGCTCGGCGATGCGCCGGCCGCGCGCGTTGCGGATGCGGCGCCGCTCGCCGGCGGGCGGCGGCTCGCCGGGGCCGGCGCGGCGCTCGCGGCGCCGGCGGTCGGTGCGCCGCGTCTCGACGACGATCGCCACGGACTCGTCCTCGGCGAAGTGACGGCGCAGGCGGTCGTGCAGCTTCCGCGCCAGCCTGCCCGGGATAACGATGTAGTAGACCGTCCGCCGCGACGCACCGTTGGTCACGGTGCCGTTACCGCCGCTGCCGGAGCGCGCCCCCCGCCACTTCATGCAGCTCCCACTCCTCTAGAGGCTGGGAAACGTATTTGTTTCCAAGCCTGCCCGCAACCCGGCGGTTGCAAAAGCGTCGTCACACCCGCCCGCGCCCGCGCGTTCTTCAGGGACATGGCCGGCAGGCGACAGCTCACGCGTGCGTGCGCGGCGCTCGCGCTCGCCGCGACGGCGGCGCTGGCCGGCGGGTGCGGGGGCGACGACAAGCCCGAGCCGCGCGCCGCGGTCACGCCGCCGCCGGCGAAGTCGCCGCCCGCCGGCAGCCAGTTCGGGCGCAACGTCGCCCGGGTCCCGGGCCTCTCCGCGCCGGACGTCGCGGGCGCCGCGGTCCTGGCCGCCTATCCGCCGGAGCGCGGCGCGCGGCCCGGGGGGCTGGTCCTCGTGGGCAAGGACTCCTGGCGCGAGCTCGTCCTTGCCGCGCAGTTCGCCGCCGCCCCGGTCAACGCGGCCGTGCTGCCGATCGAGCGCGACTACCTGCCGACCGCCGCGGCCGATCTCGTCTTCCGCCTCGAGCCGACGGTGTTCCGCAAGGCGAAGGGCCTGCAGGCGCTGATCCTCGGGCGCGCCGGCAGGGACGTGCTGACCGACCTCCAGGACGCCGGGCTGAAGATGAGCCAGCTCAAGGGCATGCCGGCGCCGAAGCTCGCCGCCGAGCTCGTGCCCTATCGCAGCGGCTTCGCCGGGCGGCACACCAGCTCGATCCTCGTCGTCTCCTCCCGCGACCAGCACCGCGACTACGCGCTGATCGCCGCGGCGTGGAGCGCGTTCAGCGGCGACACGATCGCGTTCGTCGACGGCGACTCGGTCCCGAAGGCCACGCGCGACCTCCTCGTCCAGCGCGAGAAGCTCCGGCTCGAGAAGCCGACGATGTACGTCGTGGGGCCGGAGTCCGTCGTCTCGCGCGGCATCGCCGCGGAGCTGCAGAAGTACGGGACCGTCAAGCGCGTGGCGGGCCGCGACGCCCCGGAGACGTCGGTCGCGATGGCGCGCTACCGCGACCGCTCGACCGGCTTCGGCTGGGGCCAGTACGAGGGGCCGGGCAGCGTCGCGCTGGTCAACCCGCGCGACTGGGGGAACGTCGTCGGCGCGTGGAGCTTCGCCGCGCGCGGCCCGCGCGCGCCGGTCCTGCTCACCGACTCGGAAGGCGGCCTGCCGGCGTCCGTGCGGCGCTACCTGCGCGAGCTGCGCGGCCCCGACGCGAGCCAGGGCTTCGCGTTCGGCGACGAGAAGAGCATCGCCACGCCGGTGCTCGCCGAGCTCGACGCGCTCCTCGAGCCGGCCGGGGGAGGGAAGCGCGATGCCGCGTAGCCGGATGCTCGCGGCCGCGCTCGCCTGCGCCGCCCTCGCCGGCTGCGGCGGCGGCGACGAGGGCCCCGCGCCGCCGGTGCTCCCGCCCGAGAGCTCGTGGATGCCGGGGCAGGGCTCGCTGACGCTGTCGCGCGCCTACGTGGCGATCGCGTCGGCGGCCGACGCGCGCGGCGAGGAGCGCCTCGCGCGCTACCTGCGGACCGTCGAGCTCATCGACGCGCGCAAGAAGGCGCAGCGCGAGAAGGAGCGCCGGGAGGCGCTGCGCCGCTACCGCCTCGAGCGGGCGCGCGCGCTCGCGCGCTACCGCGCGGCGCTCGAGAAGGCCCGCCGCGAGCGCGAGCGGCAGCAGCGGCTGCTGGCCAAGCAGCGCGCCGAGGCGAGGCGCCGGCTGCGCGAGCTGCTGAAGAAGCTCCACGTGCCCAAGGGGCAGGAGTGCGAGATCCCCGAGGTGCAGCGCGAGTTCGACTGCGTCTCGGGCCGGCAGCCGCTGCCGAACGGGCAGAAGCTGCCGCGGATCCCCTAGCGCCGGCGCTTGCGGCAGAACCGCGCGCGGGTCGTCGCGGAGCCGTCCTCCGCGCGGCGGGCGGACTGCCGTCGCGCACGGCAGCGGCGGACGATCCGCCGTCCCGCGGGGGTCGAGAGCAGGACCCGCTGCCCGAAGTCGGTGGTGACGACGAGCGCGCGGTGCTCGGGGTAGAACGCGGCGTCGGGCTCGGCGAACGCCGATCCGACGCCGAGGTCGGCGAACATCGGGTGCAGGACGTTCGCCCGGTGCTCGGGCGACGTCATCCACGCATCGACGAGGACGCGCGCGGTCGCGCCGCCGAGCGGTGCGACCCCGATGTTCTCGCTGAACAGCGCGGTCGCCGTCCCGTCGAAGTACCCCGCGCCGCGGACGCGCGCCAGCAGGGTCGGGCGGCCCTGCTCCTCGTGCGCGAGGTAGCTGTGCTCGACCATGTCGCGGCTGTGCGCGGTCGCGCTGCGCTGGAGGTGGCGCGAGGCGCGCAGCGGCTGGCGGCCGACCTCGGCCCGGCGCTCGTTGATGACGCAGAGCATCGCCTCTCGGACGAGCGCGACCGTCTGCTCGTCGGCCTGCAGGTCCGCGTCCGGGCAGTCCGCGTACGCGGGCGCGGCGAGCGTCGCGAGCAGGGCCGCCGAGGCGGCTGCAAGGCAGGCGGTGCGGGGCATCGCGATCACGGCGCCTCGTTCCGAAGAACGTGCCGCGGAGGCTATGTGTGACGTGGTACATTCGCGCCGCTTCGGAAGCTGCGACCGAGGCTTCGCGGGACAGGGGACTCGAAGGCAGGGGGTAGAGCCGGGCCAATGATCGTCTGCGTCGTGCCGCGCGATCTCGAGCGCAAGCTCGC
>DATAAR010000016.1:0-15792 GCA_036259975.1 Solirubrobacteraceae bacterium
TACGCGAGCGCCCCGCGTGGGCTGTTGGCGCGCGTGCCGGCGGCGGCGTAGGCGTTGCGGTCGGCGAGCCGGAGCACGGCGCCGTCGAGGTCGTAGTCGAGGTCGTTGCGCTCGGCCTCGATCGCCCGGATCACCTCGAGCGCCGCCGCGGCGTCGTCGGTGTGGCGCATGTCGGCGGCATCGAAGCCCAGCGACCGCAGGCCCTCCTCGACATCCGCGTGCACGCCGTCCTCGCTGTCGAGGTCGAAGGCGAAGAAGCGCAGCCGCCGCTCGGCGACGGCGGCGGGGTCCTTGGCCCGCACCGTGCCGGCCGCCGCGTTGCGCGGGTTGATCAGCGGCTTGTCGGGATGGGCGGCGTTGTAGGCGGCGAACGTCGAGCGCAGCATCACGGCCTCGCCGCGAACCTCCACGCGCCCGTCGCGCGGCACGCGATCGGGCACGCCGTCGAGCAGCTCGCGCGCGATCGGCGTCACGTCCTCGCCCGTCGTCCCGTCCCCGCGTGTCGCCGCCCGCAGGAGCCGCCCGCCCTCGTAGACGATCGACAGCGACAGCCCGTCGAGCTTCGGCATGACCACGACGCGCTGCCCCGGGAAGCGCGCCATGAACGCCTCGACCTGCTCTGGCGTCGTCGCCTTCTCGAGCGACAGCATCGGCCGGTCGTGGCGGACCGGCGCGTGCAGCACGGCCGGCGCGCCGACCATCTCGAGGGGGTTCGGGTCGGGCGTGAGCTCGGGGTGCTCGGCGAGCAGCGCGCGCAGCTCGTCCTCGAGCTGGTCGTACTCGAAGTCGGAGATCACCGGCGCGCCGGCGTAGTAGGCCTCGCGATGGGACGTGATCGACGCGGCGAGCTCGCGGACGCGCGCGGCGAGGTCGGAGGTCGTGGCCATGCCCCTCAGGATGACGGGCCGACGGGCAGGACAGCCACCGCCTCGATCTCCACCTTGGCCTCCGGCTCGAGCAACCCGGCGACCTCGACGACGGCCATGGCCGGGAAGTGGCGGCCCATCACCTCGCGGTACGCGGCCCCGATGGGCCCGAGGCTCTCGAGGTACTCCGACCGGTCGACGAGGTACCACGCCATGCGCGCCACATGCTCTGGCCCGCCGCCCGCCTCGGCCACCACCGCGACGACGTTCCGCAACGCCTGGCGGACCTGCCCGGGCAGGTCGGCGTCCGGAAACGCGCCGGTCGCGTCCCAGCCGATCTGGCCCGCGACGAAGACGATCCGCCCCTCCGCCGCGATCCCGTGCGCGTAGCCCCGCGGCGGCGGCCAGCCGGGCGGCTGCAGGCGCTCCACGCGCTAGGCCCCCTCGCGCTCGCGCAGGACCGCGCGCTGGACCTTGCCGGTCGGCGTGCGCGGCAGCGCGTCGAGGAACTCGATGCGCCGCGGGTACTTGAACGGCGCGATGCGCTCCTTGACGTGGCGCTGGAGGTCGGCCACGAGCGCCTCGTCCGGGGTCGCGTCCGGCGCCGGCACCACGAAGCCCTTGACCACGCGCCCGCGCTCCTCGTCGGGCGACGCGACGACCGCGCACTCGGCGACCGCCGGGTGCTCGAGCAGCGCAGTCTCGACCTCGAACGGCGAGATGTTGTAGCCGGCCGAGATGATCAGGTCGTCGTTGCGGGCCTCGAACCAGAAGTAGCCGTCGTCGTCCATGCGGACGCTGTCTCCGGTCAGGTTCCAGCCGTCCACGACGTACGTCGCCTGGCGCGGGTCGTCGAGGTAGCGGCAGCCGGTCGGCCCGCGCACCGCCAGGCGCCCGACCGTTCCGGCCGGGACCGGCCGCATGTCCTCGTCCACGACCATCGCCTCGTAGCCCGGCACCGGCGTGCCGAACGATCCGGGCCGCGCGTCCTCGGGCCGCGCCGCGATGAAGATGTGGAGCATCTCGGTCGAGCCGATGCCGTCGACGATGCGGATCCCGGTCCGCTCGAACCACGCCTCGGCGACCGACGCGGGCAGCGGCTCGCCGGCCGACACGCACGTGCGCAGCGAGGCGAGGTCCTCGGGCGCGCACTCGCGCAGCATCGCGCGGTACATCGTCGGCGCGGTCGACACCGTCGTGATCCCGTGGCGGCGGATCCCCTCGACGAGCGGCCCGACGCCCGGCTTCGCGATGGGGGCGGTCGACGCCCCGAAGCGCAGCGGGAACAGGACGTGGGCGCCGAGCCCGAACGTGAACGCGATCGGCGGCGAGCCGCCGAACACGTCGTCGGGCCGCGGGTCGAGGATGTGACGCGCGAACGTGTCGCACGTCGCGAGCAGGTCGCGGTGCAGGTGGACGCAGCCCTTCGGCGTGCCGGTCGTGCCCGAGGTGAACGCGATGATGGCGACGTCCTCGGCCGCGGTGTCGGCCGGCGGCAGCCCCGACCCGGAGAACGCGGCCGCGCGCGTCTCGAGCTCCCCGCCCGGCCCGAACGTGAGCAGCTCGCGCAGGACCGGCTCGCTCGCCTGCGCGGCGTGCACCTCGCCGGCCAGCGGCACGTCCGCGAGCGCGTGCGACACCCGCGCCTTGGCGATGACCTGCACGAGCTCGCCTGCGCGCAGCAGCGGCATCGTCGCGACCACGATCCCGCCCGCGAACAGGATCCCGAACCAGCACGCGATCAGGTCGGGCGTGTTGCGCCCGTGCAGCAGCACGCGGTTGCCCGGCACGAGCCCCATGTCCTCGACGAGCACGCGCGCGATCGCGGCCGCACGCTCGCGCAGCTCGGCGTAGCTCCACGTCTCCTCGTCGCCGTGCACGGCGGCGTGGCCGGCGAAGCGCTCGTCGAGCAGCGCGGCGGCGGCGTTGAGCCGGTCGGGGTACCCGAGCTCGCCCGCGGCGCCCAGGTCCGGCCAGGCCGACCGCGGTGGCAGGTGGTCGCGGGCGAACGTGTCGATCTTCGTGGTCGTCATCGGGCGACACCTCCATGGGCGGCGAGCGCCGCCCGGGCGATGATGAGCTGCTGGACCTCCGAGGCGCCCTCGTAGATGCGCAGCGCGCGCACCTCGCGGTACAGGCGCTCCGGCACCGCGCCGGCGGTCACGCCGTGGCCGCCGAAGAGCTGGACGCAATCGTCGATCACGCGCTGCGCGGTCTCGGTGGCGTGCAGCTTCGCCATGGCCGCCTCGCGCGTGATCCTCCCGCCGACCGCATCCTTCGCCCACGCCGCGCGGTAGACGAGCAACGCGCTTGAGTCGATGCCGAGCGCCATGTCGGCGAGCTTGGCCTGCACGAGCGGGAGCTCCGCCATCGCGGCGCCGAACAGCCGCCGCTCCGAGACCCGCCCGAGCGCCTCGTCGAGCGCCCGCCGCGCCAGCCCCAGCGCCGCGGCGCCGACCGTCGGGCGGAATACGTCGAGCGTCGCCATGGCGACCCTGAAGCCCTCCCCCGGCGCGCCGAGCCGTTGCGCCGCCGGCACGCGCACGCCGTCGAGCTCGAGCGTCGCGAGCGGGTGCGGCGCGATCACCGCGACGCGCTCGGCCACGTGCAGGCCGGGCGCGCCGGCGTCGACGACGAAGGCCGTCAGCCCGCGCGCGCCGGGCGCCTCGCCGGTCCTTGCGAACACGGTGTAGAAGCTCGCCAGGCCGCCGTTGGAGATCCACGTCTTCGTTCCGTCGAGCACGTACGCGTCGCCGTCCGGCGTGGCGGTCGTCTCGAGCGCGGCGACGTCAGACCCGGCCTCGGGCTCCGAGAGCGCGAACGCCGCGATCAGCTCGCCAGAGGCGACGCCCGGCAGGTAGCGCTCGCGCAGCTCGTCGCTGCCGAACAGCGAGAGCGCGCCGCTGCCGAGGCCCTGCATGGCGAAGCAGAAGTCGGCCAGCGCGTCGCGGTAGGCGAGGGCTTCGCGCGCCAGGCAGAGCGAGCGCACGTCGAGCTCGTCGTGCCGTCCGCCGTACGCGGCCGGCACCGTGTACTCGAGCCAGCCGCCGGCCGCGAGCGCGGCGACGAGCTCGCGGCAGCGCGCGTCGAGGCCGTCCTCCCCCACCTCGTCGAGGTCGCCGACGTGCTCGGCCGCCCACGCGTCCAGCGCGAGCGCGAGCGCGCGATGCTCGTCGTCGAGGAACGGCCAGTCGAGGTACGAGCGGTCGGCCATCAGTCGCCCTCGAAGACGGGCCGCTCCTTGGCGAGGAACGCGCGGTAGGCGCGCTCGAAGTCGCGCGTCCGCATGCAGATCGCCTGCGCCTTCGCCTCGGCCTCGATCGCCTGCTCGAGCCCCATGTCCCACTCGGCGTTGAGCATCGTCTTCGTCATCGCGTGCGCGAACGTCGGACCGCTCGCCAGCTCCGCCGCCAGCGCGGTCGCCTCGTCACGCACCGCGCCGGGCTCGACGAGGCGGTTGAAGAACCCCCAGCGCTCGCCCTCGTCGGCGCGCATCGCGCGCCCGGTGAGCAGCAGCTCGGTCGTGCGGCCCTGTCCGACGATGCGCGGCAGCAGCGCGCAGCAGCCCATGTCGCAGCCCGCCAGCCCCACGCGCGCGAACAGGAACGCGACCTTGGCGCGCGGCGTGCCGAGGCGCAGGTCGCAGGCGGTGGCGATCGCCGCACCGGCGCCGGCGCAGACCCCGTCGACCGCGGCGATCACCGGCTGCGGGCACGCGCGGATCGCCTTGACCAGGTCGCCCGTCATGCGGGTGAAGCGCAGCAGGCCCGGCATGTCCATCTCGGTCAGCGGGCCGATGATGTCGCGCACGTCGCCGCCCGAGCAGAAGTTGCCCTCCTCCCCCGTGACGACCACCGCGCGGACGTCGCCCGCGTCCGACGCGAGCGCGCGGAACGTGTCGCGCAGCTCGGCGTAGGAGTCGAACGTCAGCGGGTTCTTCCGCTCGGCGCCGGTCAGCGTGACCACGCCGACGCCGTCCGCGAGCGACCACGCGAAGTGCTGCGGGCGCACCGCCGTCATCCCTGGATCCCTCCCCCGTCGAGGATCAGCGTCTGCCCGTTGATCGCGGCGGCCTCCGGCGCGGCGAGGAACGCGACGGCGAACGCGACCTCCTCGGGCTCGAGCAGCCGCCCGAGCGGCGAGGCGGTCGCCAGCGCACCCTCGGCCTGCTCCTCGGTGCGCCCGGTGCGCGCCACGATGCGCGCCACCGACGCGCGGGTCATGTCCGTGCGGACGAACGCCGGGCAGACGGCGTTGGCCGTCACGCCCGTGCCCGCGACCTCGGCCGCGACCGCGCGCATGAGCCCGACCGCGGCGTGCTTGGACGCCGTGTACGCGGCGGTGTAGCGCGCGCCGAGCCGGCCCGCGGTCGAGGCCACGGTGACGATCCGGCCCGTGCCGCGCTCGACCATCCCCGGCAGCGTCGCGCGCGTGCACAGGAACGCGCCGGTCGCGTTGACGTCCATCTGCGCGCGCCACTCCTCGAGCGTCGTGCGCGGCAGCGGCGCGCTCGCCGACACGCCCGCGTTGTTGACGAGCACGTCCACCGCCCCGATCCGCTCGAACGTCGCCGCGACCTGCGCCTCGTCGGTCACGTCGCAGTCCGAGCGCCCGAGCGCGACGACGCGGTCGCCCCCCGCCTGGAGGCGCTCGGCCACGGCCCGGCCGATGCCGCGCGTCCCGCCCGTGACCACGACGACCCGGCTCACGCGCTCACCCTCGGCCGCCAGCGCGGCGCCCAGCCGTCGCGGTCGCGCGCGGGCGCGTCGAAGCGCCGCACCGGCGCCTTGCGGACGGCGTCGCCCTTGCCGGTGTTCGGCGGCCGCGACCCGGAGCGGTACTGCGGCACCCACTCGACCGCCCACCCCTGGTCGCCGGCCGCGTGCAGCGTCCAGTGGGGGTCGTAGAGATGCGGCCGCGCGAGCGCGCACAGGTCCGCGCGGCCGGAGAGCACGATCGTGTTCACGTCGTCGTAGCTCGAGATCGCCCCCACCGCGATCGTGGGGATGCCGGCCTCGTTGCGGATGCGGTCGGCGAACGGCGTCTGGAAGCTGCGGCCGTAGGCCGGGCGCTGGTCGGGCCAGACCTGCCCGGCCGAGACGTCGACGACGTCGCAGCCGGCCGCGGCCAGCATGCGCGCGAAGCGCACGGCCTCGTCGGCGTCGAAGCCGCCCTCGACCCAGTCCGTGGCCGAGATGCGGACCGACATCGGCCGGTCCTCCGGCCAGACCGCGCGGCAGGCGCCGAGCACCTCGAGCGGGAAGCGCGCGCGGCAGTCGAGGTCGCCGCCGTACTCGTCGTCGCGCACGTTGGTCAGCGGCGACAGGAACGACGACAGCAGGTAGCCGTGCGCCATGTGGAGCTCGAGCAGGTCGAAGCCGGCCGCCGCCGCGCGCCGCGCGGCGGCGACGAACTGCTCGCGCACCGCGTCCATGTCGGCGCGGTCCATCGCGCGCGGGACCTGGCTGACCCCGGGAAGGTACGGCAGCGGCGAGGGCGCGATCAGCGGCCAGTTGCCGTCGTCGAGCGGCTGGTCCTCGCCCTCCCACATGAGCTTCGTCGAGCCCTTGCGCCCGGAGTGGCCGAGCTGGCAGCCGATCCGCGCCCCGCCGTGCGCGTGCACGAAGTCGACGATCCGCCGCCACGCCGCGGTGTGCTCGTCGCGGTAGAGCCCGCCGCAGCCCGGCGTGATCCGGCCCTCGCGCGACACGCAGATCATCTCGGTCATGACGAGCCCGGCGCCGCCGATGCCGCGCGCGCCGAGGTGGACGAGGTGGAAGTCGCCGGGCGTCCCGTCGGCGGAGCAGTACATGTCCATCGGCGACACCACCACGCGGTTGCGCAGCTCGAGGCCGCGCAGGCGCAGCGGCGCGAACATGGGCGGCCGGGCGGGCGGCGGCGCGGCGTCGTGTCCGGCGCGCGCGACCTCGCGCGCGAAGGCCTCGTCGACGCCCGCCACGAACTCCGGGTCGCGCAGGCGCAGCTCGTCGTACGTGATCCGCCGGCTGCGGGTCAGCAGGTTGAAGGCGAAGATCAGCGGCTCCTGGCGGACGTAGCGCTCGATGCCCTCGAACCACTCGAGGCTGCCCTGCGCCGCGCGCTGGGTGCTCTCCACGATCGGCCGCCGCTCGGCCTCGTAGGCCTCCAGCGCCCCGCGCAGGTCGCCGGGGCGCTCGCGCAGCGCCCACGCCAGCGCGATCGCGTCCTCGATCGCGAGCTTCGTGCCCGACCCGATCGAGAAGTGCGCGGTGTGCGCGGCGTCGCCGACAAGCACGACGTTCTCATGGCGCCACGTCTCGTTGCGGACGGTGACGAAGTCGATCCACCGCGACCGGTTGGCGATGAGCCGGTGGCCGCCGAGCACGTCGGCGAACAGCTCGGCGCAGATCGCAAGGCTCTCCTCCTCGCTCGCGCGGTCGAGCCCCAGGCCGCGCCACACCGCCGGCGTCGTCTCCACGATGAACGTGCTCATCGCGTCGCTGTAGGGATAGCCGTGGACCTGGACGACGCCGTGCTCGGTCTCGCGGACGTAGAACTTGAACGCGTCGAACACGAGGTCGGTGCCGAACCATGCGTACTTCGCCCGCCGGCGGTCGAGCGACGGCCGGAAGCCGCCCGCGTAGCGGCGGCGGAGCGTGCTGTTCACGCCGTCGGCCGCGACGACGAGGTCGGCGTCCCCGAGGTCGGCCTCGCCCGGGACCTCGGTGCGGAAGCGCAGGTCGACGCCCAGGCCCGCCGCGCGGCGCTGCAGGATGTTCAGCAGGTCGCGCCGGCCCAGCGCCGAGAACCCGTGGCCGCCCGAGGTGATCACCTCGCCGCGGTAATGCACGTCGATCTCCGACCAGCGCGCGAAGCGCTGGGCGATCTCCGCGAAGGTGGGCGGGTCGGCGGCCTCGATCGCCTCGAGCGTCTCGTCGGAGAACACGACGCCGAAGCCGAACGTGTCGTCGGGCGCGTTGCGCTCGTACACGCACACCTCGTGGCCGGGGTCGATGCGCTTGAGCAGGATCGACAGCTCCAGCCCGGCGGGACCTCCACCCACGATCGCGATCCGCATGCTCCGCCCCCTCAGGTCGACGGCCCGGCGATCATAGCGCTTCTGTGAAGATCGTCGCCAGAACGCTATGCTCCCCGGCGTGCCCGCCGTCGCGGACAGCGCCCGGCCCAGGTCGCTGCTGATGACGTTCTTCGGCGCGTTCGTGCGCGACCTCGGCGGCTGGATCGCGGTCGCCGACCTGATCGGCCTGATGGCCGACCTCGACCTCGACGAGCAGGCGGTGCGCTCGGCGGTGTCGCGCCTCAAGCGCCGCGGCGTCGTCGTGCCCGAGCGCCGGGCCGGCGCCGCCGGTTACCGTCTGACTCGCGCCGCGCTGGCGATGCTCGAGGCGGGCGACGCGCGCATCTTCGAGCGCCCGCGGCCGGCGCCCGCGGACCGGCGCGACTGGCTGCTCGTGAGCTTCTCGATCCCCGAGGCCCAACGCGCCCTGCGCCACCGCCTGCGGGCGCGCCTGGAGTGGCTCGGGCTCGGGACCGTCGCCTCGGCGGTCTGGATCGGGCCCGCGCACGTCGAGGCTGAGGTGCGCGCGCTCGTCGACGAGTTCGGCCTGGCGGGTCGCGTCGAGCTGTTCCGCGCGGAGCACGCCGGCTTCACGCCGGCGCCCGCCGCGCTCGCGCGCTGGTGGGACCTCGACGCGCTCGGCGCCGAGTACCGCGGCTACCTGGACGCGTGGCGGCCGCGGCTGCGGCGCTGGCGCCGGCGGCGCGCGCCGGCGCCGGCGGAGGCGTTCGCGGACTACGTGCGCCAGCTCGACGCCTGGCGGCGGATCCCGTTCCACGACCCCGGTCTGCCGCCCGCCGCGCTGCCGGCGGACTGGCCCGGAACGGCCGCATGGGCGCTGTTCGCGGAGCTCGGCGAGCGCCTGCACGGCCCGGCGCTGCGGCACGTGACCGCGCGGGTCGCGCCGCGCGCCCGCGCCGCCTGACGCGCGTGCCGCGCCGCCCGACGTGCCCGGGCTGACACTTCCGTGCACGAACGGCGTAGGCGGTTCGCGCCGTCGCTTGGCACGCTCGTGCGCGGTCCGGCGCACGTTCTCCGGTGGTCTCGCGGACGCCCGTCGACGACAGTCATAGGACGGCTTGAAACCGGTCCAGTGGCCCCCCACCGTCATACCCGACTCTCGACGAGGGAACCGCATGCACCTCAGCCGCAGAGAGCTGCTCAAGCTAGGACTCTTCGGCAGCGCTGCACTCGCCCTGCCCGCCGAGCGCGTCGCCCGCACGCAGCTCGCGATCGACAACCGCATCCCGCAGAGCGCCCTGCCGGCGCCGTTCACCGTCCCGTGGGCGACGCCGCCGGTGCTCGCGCCGGCCGGCCGCACCGCCGACACCGACTACTACAACATCGTCCAGCAGCAGCAGCCCGTCGAGATCCTGCCCGGGCTGCACACCGACATCTGGGGCTACAACGGCATCACGCCGGGCCCCACGATCGTCGTGGACCAGGGCCGTAACACCGTCGTGCGCCAGATCTGCTCGCTGCCCGACGTCCATCCGCAGCTTCGCTACAACGTCTGGACCTCGACGCACCTGCACGGGTCCTGCTCGCTGCCCCAGTACGACGGCTACGCGAGCGACATCACCCGCCCCGGCCAGTTCAAGGACTACCACTACCCGAACATCCAGGACGCGCGGACGCTCTGGTACCACGACCACGGCGTCCACATCACGGCCGAGAACGTGTACATGGGCCTGGCCGCGCAGTACATCCTGCACGACCCGCTCGAGCGCTCGCTGCCGATCCCGCACGGCCCGTACGACCTGCCGCTGATCATCAAGGACGCGATGTTCCAGCAGAACGGCCAGCTGGTGATCGACAACAACGACGAGTCGGGCATGTTCGGCGACGTGATCCTGGTCAACGGCCGGCCGTGGCCGCTGATGCAGGTCGAGCCGCGCAAGTACCGCTTCCGGATTCTCAACGCGTCGGCCTCGCGCTCGTACGACCTGTCGCTTGACAGCGGGGAGCCGTTCATCGTGATCGGCACCGAGGGCGGCCTCATGCCGCATCCGCAGATGTGCGACCACGTGCGGGTCGGCATGGCCGAGCGCTACGAGGTCGTGATCGACTTCTCGGTCCACTCACCGGGTCAGCGCGTCGTGATGCGCAACCGCTCGCCGAAGAACAACATCGACTTCGACACCACCGGTGTCGTGATGGCGTTCGAGGTCGGCGAGCACGTCTCGAGCTTCGCGTTCAACGAGGTCCCCGGCGACCTCAATCCCAACGCCAGCGTGATGGGGCTCGCCGAGGAGGACGCGGTCCGCACCCGCCACCTGCGGTTCGAGCGCGGCAACGGCCAGTGGCAGATCAACGACTCCACTTGGGAGGACGTGGTCAACAGCGACTACCGCTTCGTGGTCGCCAACCCGGGATTCGAGGACGTGGAGATCTGGGAGCTCGAGAACAAGTCGGGCGGCTGGTTCCATCCCATCCACATCCACCTCGTGGACTTCAAGATCCTCGACCGCAACGGCCGGGCGCCGGAGCCGTTCGAGCGGGGCCCCAAGGACGTGGCGTACGTCGGCGAGAACGAGCTGGTGCGCGTGATCATGCGCTTCGAGCACCAGCAGGGCCGGTACATGATCCACTGCCACAACCTGGTCCACGAGGACCACGACATGATGACCCAGTTCCAGGTCGGGGCCGCGGGCCGCGGCGCCGACCCAAACGACCCGATCGACGCCGACCCGTGCAAGGACCTCAAGGACCTGACGGACCTGGTGCCGCGCGAGGAGGACAGCTCGGCCCCTGGCTCGGGAAGCTCGATCTCGGTGCCGGACGTGCCGGCGGCCGCGCCGGCGCCGGCGCCGGCGCAGAAGCCGACGGTGCTGGGCAGCATCAAGAAGAGCACGCCCAAGCGCAAGAAGCCCAAGGCCAGGCGCAAGGTCAAGCCGAAGGCGGGGCGCACGGTGAAGGGCAAGCGCAAGGTCAGGGCCAAGCGACCGAAGGTGAAGCGCAAGGGCAAGGCCGCCGTCCTGCGGTCGCGCAGGCTGGACTGAGCCGACGGCCGTGTCGGGTCTGGCGCTCGTGCCACAGCGCTCCACCCTCGCCGCGCGCGCCCTCCGGCGCGTGGGGCCGGCGGCCGGCGCGGCGGCCGGGCTCTCGCTCGTCGCGGCCTGGGTGCACCTCGCCTACACCGCCTCGCACTGGCAGGACTGGTGGGCCTACGGGATGTTCTTCCTCGCCATGGGCGTCTTCCAGGGGCTCTGCGCGCCCGCGATCGTGCGGTGGCCGCGAAGCGCCTGGGTCGCGCTGGCCGCGATCGCCGGCAACGTCGGGATCGTCGGCATGTACGTGGTCAGCCGGACCGCCGGCGTGCCGGCGGGCCCGCACGCGGGCGTCGTCGAGGAGGCGCGCGCGGTCGACCTGAGTGTCACCGCGGCCGAGCTCGCCATCGTCGTCTGCCTGCTCGCGCTGCTGCGCGCGGGTCCGCGGCGGCTGGTCGTCAACGTGCTGCTCGCGGGTGGGGCGCTGCTCTGGGTGCTGCGGCTCACCGACCGCCTGCCCTGAGCTCAGACGAATGGTGCGGCGGCGGTCCCCCGTGGGCCAAGCGCCGCTCGCCCTGCGCGTGCAGCTCGGTGAGGTAGGCGCGGACCACGGCCGGGTCGAAGTGCTGGCCGTCCCCGACGGCGAGGCGCATGCGCGCCTCGTCGGCGGAGAGCGCGCGGCGGTAGGCGCGATGGTTCGTCATCGCGTCGTACGCGTCGATCACGCAGACGACGCGGGCCAGCAGCGGGATCTTCTCGCCGGCCAGGCCGTCGGGATAGCCGCTCCGTCCCAGCGCTCGTGGACGTGACGCACGCGCCCGGCGAGCAGCTCGAGGGCGGCGCGGCGGGCGAGGATGTCCGCGCCGGCGACCGCGCGACCGCGCAGTACGGCGCGGCCGGCGGCGCTGAGCTCGCCGGGATGGTCGAGCAGCTCGGCGGGACCGCGAGCTTGCCGACGTCATGCACGATCGCGACGAGCTCACTCGGTCGCCTCGAGCGCGCGCCGAGCCCGAGCCGCTCCGGGACCCGGCGGGCGGCGCGCCCAAGGCGGTGGCTGTGGTCGGCGGTGGGCTGGGGATGGTGGCGGAGCTCGTCTGCGAGCCGGTGCACGGCGTCGCGCAGCCAGCGGGCGTGCTGCTCGCGGAGCTGCTCGAGCCAGCGGCGCTCGGCGTCGGAGACGCGCGGCTCGACGCCGAGCTCTCGCGGCAGCGCGGCGACGTCGGCCATCTCGTCCGCGCGGCGCCCGGCGTGGCGGCGGCTGCCCGCCACCATGCGCTCGAGCGCGCCGGCGTCCGCCCCCTCGAGCAGCGAGACCAGCTCGGCGTGCATCCAGTCCTCGCAGCCCGCCGCGTGGGCCGCGGCGAGCGCCTCGAGCGCATGACCGCCGCCAGCCCTTCCACGCCATGCTGCGCAGCAGCTTGCGCCGAGCCGCGTCACCGGGCTCCGGGCCGGCGACCGCATCGGGCATGCCGAGCGGGCGGGAGCACCGCGGCGAACGCGCCGGCGCCCGGGCCGGCGACGAGCGCCGGCGTGCGCAGGCCGCGGCCCGGCACCGGCGCCATGAGCGCGACGTCGGCGAACGCCGCGCCCGTGGGCCCGACGAGCGCGGCGAGCTCGCGCCTGAGCGCCGGGCTCGAGCTGTTCGCGTCGGCGTAGACCCGGCCGGCCCCAGCACGGCGAGCACGGACTCCGCCGCGGCGCGCGCGTCGACGGCGGTGGTGAGGCTGAGGACGACGCCGGCGCCGAGCGGGCCGCCTCGGGCGACGGCGCGTCCGGCCGCGTCTGGGGCAGCGGGTCGAAGCCACGCACGGTCGCGCCCGCCGCGCACAGGTGCGCGCTGATGAGCCCGCCGGCCTCGCCGAGCCCGAGCACTCCGATCACCGGCGTCGCAGCGGCGGGACGGCTGGGGCCGTGCGCACGCGGCGGAGTCATCGCGATGCGGCCGCGACCCTACTTCGGCCGGCCGGCGCCCGCATGCGAACGGCGCACCGAAAAGGACGGTCGAGCCGCCGCCGCGCGGGAACACTTCGGGGCATGAAGCCGTTCGTCATCAACCGCCACGGCCGCCTGGTCTTCCCCTCGAACTTCCTGCCCGAGCTCGACTTCTCGGTGCTGCCGGACCTCGCGGCGCTCGACGCGGTGATCGCCCGCGACTTCGAGGCCAAGACGCCGACCGGCAGCGACATCCTCGAGCGGGTCGAAGCGGGCCGGTACGCGACGCGCAAGGACCTCCTGCGCGACGTTGCGCTCAACCTGGTGTGGGTCAACCGCTACGCGATGACGATGTACGAGAAGCGCCCGGCGCGCTGGCGGGACGTGCCGCGCCGCCGCGACGACGTCTTCCTCCCGATCCTCACGCCGTGGGAGGAGGGCGAGCGCAAGGTCCTCGCCGTGGCGACCGCCTACGACGCGCTCGAGCCGGGCGCCGACCCCGAGGCCGAGGAGCGCATCTTCCGGATGCTGTTCGACGTCTTCGCCCACCGCCGCCACCACGCCACCGAGCTGCCGGCGATCAAGCCGACCGTCGCCGAGATCCTGCGCCGGCCCGGGGCGCTCACGTTCCGCCTGCCCGAGCACGACCGCGACTACCCGGTGTTCGGGTTCGAGGCCGTGCGCGACGTCCGCGAGGACGTCCCGGAGCTCGAGTCGCTGCACCGCCTGGCGATGGTGCTCCACGACCAGTACCCGTGGGACCGCGCGAAGACGGAGCTCAGGGAGGTGCAGGCGCTCGAGGACGACGACTTCGTGGTTGTGTTCGCGCCCCGCAACGCGGAGGTGCTCGACTTCATCCGCCGCGTGAAGGCCGGGCGGCAGGCGCCCGCGCGTCCCGCGGCGCCCGAGGAGGCCCGCCCGCCGGTCGCGCCGTACCCGGCGGTCCAGGTGCGCGACCGGTTCGCGGTGCTGCCCCGGCTCGAGGCCCTCGCGGTCGTCAAGGGCGAGCACGCCTGCACGAACGAGGACCTGGTCCGCAACGGCGCCTTCAACTGGTCGCCGATGACCGCCGACGACATCGCACGCAAGACCGGCATCGAGGCGCGGCGCTACACCGAGCGCGGCCTCGACGAGATGTCGCTCGAGGCGGCCGAGGCGGCGCTGGAGGCGGCCGGCCGGGCGCCCGAGGAGATCGGCGCGGTCCTGTTCTGCTCGTGCACGAGCACGACGCTGATCCCGTCGGTCGCGACGTGGCTCTCGGGGCAGCTCGGCATCTTCCAGACCCACGCCTCGTTCGACCTCGTGGCCGCCTGCGCCGGGTTCCCGTACGGGCTCGGCGAGGCCACGCGCCTGCTGCAGGAGGTCGAGCGCCCCGTGCTCGTGGTCTGCGCCGAGAAGTTCTCGGACAAGATCGGCGCGGTGCGGACGTCGCGCATGATCTTCGGCGACGGCGCCTCCGCGGTGGTGGTCGGCCCCGCGCGCGACGGCGACGGCGGCGACATCGACGTGCTGCAGAGCTACGCGAGCGGGCCGGCCAGCGAGGTCAACTCGATCATCTGGCCCAACCCCGAGTTCGACAACGACATCACCGTCTACGGGCCCGAGGTGCGCTCGCTCGCCGGGCGCTACCTCGTGCAGATGATCGGCGAGCTGCGCGAGCTGCCGCATCCCGACGGCGCGGAGGGCGCGCTGCTGGACGCCATCGATCTCGTCGTCCCCCACCAGGCGAACAAGACGATGGTGACCGAGCTCGCGTGCGACGCGGGCCTGACCCCGGACCAGCTCTACTTCAACATCGAGAGCGTCGGCAACGTGTCGGCCGCGAGCATCCCGATCGCGATCCACGACGCGGTCGCGGAGGGAGTCATCGATCGTCCGATGCGGGTGTTCGCGCCCGGGTTCGGCGCCGGGGCGGTCGGCGGCTACGCCGTGCTGCGCGTCGATCCGGCGATCGTGGCGCCCGCGCGCGACGCCGGCGACAGCGCCCGGCACTCGACGACGGCGCCGCACCACGACGGTGGGGCGGGGTCGTCGGCGCGCGACGTCTACGCCGCGTTCGGCGACTGAGCGCGGCGCGCTACTCGCCCGGCCAGCGGCCGTGCCGGTCGAAGTACGCGCGCGCCTCGTCCTCGGTGTCGCGGTCGCTGTCGCCCGAGATGCCCATGCGCATCAGCAGGTTCATGAGGAACAGCGAGGCGCCGGCGGCCCACATCGCAGCGCACGCCTCGACGCCCGTGAGGTCCCAGCCGAACGCGAACCCGAGCGCGATCCCGGCGACGAACAGGATCATGGGCAGCCCGTAGCGCAGGAAGAGCACGAGGTGCGAGGGCCGGTTGCGCGCGGTGGGCGGCGTGGAGGCCATCGGGATCCGGTCTAGCCGGGCCCGGCCGTGCGCCAAACGCGATCCGGGGCGGCATCCCGCTCGAACGACCCGGCGGGGCGCGACGCGAGCGGACTCCGCACCGAGGGCGAGGAGCCGGCGCCCGCACGGACTGCAGCCCGTGAGCCGGATTTCTTCCGCATGCGACGCATTTCGCGGCCCTGGCCGGCACTCCGGCGCCCGGCGCAGGGGCCGGCGCGCGGGCACCGACCCCTCGACGCGCAGTCCGCCGGCGTCAGGCCATACGAGGGTGCGTGGGCGGGGCGCCACGACGACCCGTCCCGTCGCCGAGCCGTTCGCATGCGCGCGTGGCCCCCGCGCGCGCCGGGGCGGAGGCCGCATCCGAGCGGGACGCCCAGGTGCCACCCACGGCGGTGCGGCTGTCCGCCCGCGCCGTCAGGCCGCCACGGCGTGCGCGGGGGCGCCCGGGCCGGCGGTCAGGTCCAGCTCGAGGTCGACGCCGGCCGAGTCGGCGCCGGACACGGTGAAGCCCAGCCCGCGCAGCAGCCGGTGCGCGGGGCGGTTGTCGGACAGCGTCGACGCGCGCAGGCGCACGATGCCGTTGAC
>DATAAR010000017.1:0-2046 GCA_036259975.1 Solirubrobacteraceae bacterium
TAGCGCACGAGCTTCCGCCCGCGCGCGCCGAACCTCCGCAGCCGCTCGACCGGGATCGACTCCGGCACGAGCACGCGGTTCGCCAGCCGGCAGTTGAGGTGGTGCTGGGCGAGCGCCCACTCGTAGTCGAACATCGTCGTGTTCGGGACGCGCAGCAGCCGTGCAGCGACCGGCAGGTCGGTCGAGCCGTGCGCGAGCGCCGCGTCGAACGGGCCGTGCTCGCGGCCGAACGCCACCATACGCCGCACGCGAGACGCCGCCGCCCGCGCCTTGGCGGCGCGCCGCACCCCGCCGTGCTCCCCGAACGCCGTGTACGCGTGGCCCCAGTCGTCGAGCAGCTCGACGGTGTGCGAGAGCGGCCGGACGCTGATCGCGACCTCGTGGCCGCGCGCCTCGAGCAGCTCGACCAGCGGACGGAGGACGACGACGTGGGCGGTGTTCGTGAGGTCGACCCAGACGCGCACGGCCGCGCACACTAAGAAAATCCCCGCGACCGGATCGCCCGCGCGTAGGATCGCGGCCGGAGAGCGGGACCGTGGGCTGGGGGATTCGACGGTGAGGCAGGTCGCTGTCGCGGCGATCGTCGCGCTGCTCGGGGCGCCCGCGGCCGCGTACGGCGATCACGGCGAGGAGGGGCGGCCGGAGGTCCCGCGCGCCTCGCAGGTGCGAACGGAGATCGCGGCGCTCTCGCGCGCGGTGTCGCGGACGCGGCCTGTCCCGCGCCGCACGCGGCGCTCGGCGCTGCGCGCGCTGCGGCGCGTCTCGCGCGACTTCCACCGCAAGCGCGTCTGCCCGGCCGCGACCCGCGTCACCGCCGTCCGCCGCCGGCTCGTGCGCGCCTCGCGCCGGGCGCGCGGCAGGAACCGGCGCACGATCGCGTCGCTCGCGACGCGCGCCGGCCGGGTCCGCGCGCAGCTGCTCGCCTCGGCGCCGGCCGGCCGCGCGTGCGGTGGCCCGCCGACGTTCGACGTGGATCGCGCGCTGAAGCCGGCTGCCGCGAACCTGCCCGGCAGCCGGCCGCTGGCGCGCGTGGCCGACCCGTACGGCAACGAGGCGGACTTCGTCGCCAACGAGCTCTGGGTCGCGACCGACCGCCAGACCGAGCTGGACGCGATCCTCCGGCGCTGGCGCGGCGAGCTCGTCCGGACGGTCGACCTCGGCATCCCGGGCGTGCCGAAGCAGCACCTCGTCCGCATCCGGCGCGCGGCGCGCTCCGACGCCGGCGCGCTGCCCGCCAACGCGCAGAAGCTCTCGGACACGCGCGGCACGGCGACGCGCGTGTCCGGCCAGGCCGGTCTCGACCTCCTGGCGGTCGCCGCCGAGGAGGCGGTCGCCGACCGGGCCGTCGGGATCAACTGGGTCGGCGCGGGCGACGGCATCCGCGACGGCTTCACGCGCGAGGGCGCCAACGGCACGGCCGGCTTCACGATGGGCGAGTCCGGCTACGCGCCCGACGCCTACCGCTGGAAGCACCTGGCGAGCGGCAGCACGCAGGACATCGGCGTCACGACCGCCTGGACGCTGCTCGACCGCGTCGGGCGCCTGCGCCAGGGGAGCGTGCCGCTCGCGATCCTCGACATGGGCTTCGCGCCGGAGACGAACGGCGACTTCCCGCCGACCCTCCTCGGGCTCTCGAACGTGCCGGGCTTCGACGCCATCGGCACGATGAACCTCGGCAGCTGCAGCGGCGGCACCGACTGCCCGTGGCACGGGACGTCGGTGATGAACGCCGCCGCCGGCGTCCCCGACAACCGGGCCGGCGCCGCGGGGCCCGCGGGCCCGATCGCGCGGCCGATCGCGGTGTTCACGCTCACCGACTTCTTCACCAGCATGTTCGCGCTCGCGCAGGCGCGAGCCGCGGGCGCCCGCATCGCGAACATGAGCTACAGCGCGCCCGTCCCCGCCACGCTGTCGTGGACCGTCATCCCGTTCGAGCTCACCACCATCGGGCTGCGCTCGAGCGGGATGCTGCTGTTCGCCTCGGCCGGCAACAAGGACATGAACGTCGACGCCGAGGACTGCTTCGGCTGGTGCTGGGAGGAGGAG
>DATAAR010000018.1:0-5303 GCA_036259975.1 Solirubrobacteraceae bacterium
GCTGCAGGCAATCGGCGAAGTCGCGCATCAGCCGCCGCGAGATGTCCTCGATCATCCCCGAGCGCCCGAAGCGCGCCAGGCGCCCGGTGATGTGGAAGTCGGTGACGACGTCGACGTGCGTCTGCCCGCCGTCCTCGCGCATCGACGAGACGATCGTTGCCGTCGCGCCGCCCTGGCCGCGCTTGTCGGTGCCCTTCGCGCTCATCGTCGCGGTGCGTGCCGCCTCGTCGACGCTCTCCATCCGCAGCGTGCCGCGGTAGGACGCGGTGGTCGGCCCGAGCTTGACGGTGAACGTGCCCTCGTAGTTGCCCTCGTCGTCGTGGCCTGTGATGTCCGCGCCCGGCAGGCACGGCGCGACGCGCTCGACGTCCACGAGCGCGTCCCACACGTGCTCGACGGGCGCGTCGACGGTGAACGTCTGCTCCAGCTTCATCCGCGGATCGCCTCCAGCTCCTCGGGGGTGTCGACGTCGTCGGGGCGGCCCAGGTGGCCGGCCTCCACATCGCGCACCTTGGCACCTTGGAGCAGCTCGCGCGCTCCGATGTCTCCCCGCAACTCGCCGACGCGGGCGAGCAGGTGCCGCGACAGGGCCACCGGATGACCGCCGCGGCCGTCGTAGGAGGCGCGGATGGCGTCGGCGTCCGCGTGCGGCTCGACCGCCGCGATCACGGCCTCGATCGCCTCCGGCGTGACCCCGGGCATGTCGCCGAGCGTCACCACCACCCAGTCGGCGCCGGCCAGCTCGCCGGCGCCGCAGCGCAGCGATGCCGCGATGCCTTCGGCCCAGCCCTCGCAGACGATCGGCTCGGCGCTCGCGAACCGAACCGCCGCACCGATCTGCTCGGCTGCCGCGCCGAGCACGACCACCACGCGGTCGAGCGCCGGCACGGCGAGCATCGCGTCGACGGCGTGCTGCAGCAGCGGGACGCCGTCGAGCTCCGCAAGCTGCTTCGGCGCGCCGAACCGCCGGCCCGCGCCGCCCGCCAGGACGAGGCCGGCGATCATCCGCGGGCCCGCCCCGCGCTCACGCGCCGACCTCGTGGATGCGCCCGCGCGCGTGCGCGAGGCGCCCGCCCTCGCGGCCGCGGCGCAGCGCCACGATCTCGCTCATGATCGACAGCGCGGTCTCCTCCGGCGTCAGCGCACCGAGGTCCAGCCCGATCGGGGCCGCGAGCCGCTCGAGCTCCTCGTCGGTGATGCCCTTCGCCAGCAGCCGCTCGCGGCGCCTGGCCTGCGCGCGGTGCGACCCCATCGCGCCGACGTACGCCGCGGGCGAGCGCAGAGCGATCTCGAGCGCCGCGTCGTCGAGCTTCGGGTCGTGCGTGAGGACGGCGATCGACATCGCGCGGTCGATCCCGCCCAGCGCCTCGAACGTCATCTGCGGCCAGCCGACGAAGACGTCCTCGGCGTCCGGGAAGCGCTCCTTGCGCGCGAAGAAGCCGCGCGGATCGGAGACGTACGGGACCCAGCCGCTCACGCGCGCGAGCGTGCACAGCTGCGCGGCGAAGTCGATCGCGCCGAAGATCACCAGGCGCGGCGCCGGGAACACGACGTCGACGAACAGCAGGGCGTCGCCGTGCTCGACGGCCTCGGAGCGCTCGGCCCACATGAGCTCGTCGGCGTGCTCGGCCGCGACCCGCTCGAGCGGCTCGTCGCCGAGCGAGCCCTCGGTCGACCCGTCGGTGCGCACGAGCATGCGCGCGCCGACGGCCGGCCCGCGCATCACGGTGACGAGCGCGCCGCGGCCGTCGGTGCGCGCCAGCTCGGCGAAGCGCCCCTGCGGGCTGGGCCCCTTCCCGTCGCCGCTCACGGGTCGTACCGCTCGACCCACACGTCGATCTCGCCGCCGCACGGCAGCCCGACGTCCCAGGCCTCCTCGTCGGCGATGCCGAAGTGCAGGAGCTGCGGCTCGCCGCCGTTGAGGACCTTGTCGGCGACCTCGACGACCGCGCCCTCGACGCACCCCCCGGAGACGGCGCCCGAGACCTCGCCGCGGGAGTTGATCGCCATCTTGGCCCCGGGCGGGCGCGGCGCGGAGCGCTTCACGCCCACGACCATCGCGAGCGCGACCTTGTCGCCGCGCGCCGTCCAGGCGTCCACGTCGGCCAAGACGTCCCTCATTCCAGTCCTCCTTCGAGCAGTTCCGCGAGCTCGGCCAGCGACCCCAGCGAGTTGCCGGCCAGGAAGTGATCAGTATGCGGCAACGCCGCGGCCATCCCGCGCGCCAGCGGCTCGTACTCGGGCGACGCCTTGAGCGGGTTGAGCCAGATGACCCGGTGCGCCGAGCGCCGCAGGCGCGCCATCTCGGTCGCGAGCAGCGCGGGGTCGCCGCGGTCCCAGCCGTCGGAGAGCACGACGATCACCGAGCCGCGGCCGATGCGCCGGCCGTGCTCGCGGTTGAGCGTCGCGATCGACGCGCCGATGCGCGTGCCGCCCGACCAGTCGACCACCGCGGCCGAGGCGCGGTCGAGCGCGCGGTCGGGGTCGCGCACGCCCAGCTCGGACGTGATGCGCGTCAGCCGCGTGCCGAAGACGAACGCCTCGACCCGGCGGTGGGTCGCCACGGCCGCGTGCAGGTACTGCAGCAGCATCCGCGCGTACGGCGCCATCGAGCCCGACACGTCGCACACCAGCACGAGCTTGCGCGGGCCGTGCACGTGCGCGCGCCAGCGCCGGTCCAGCGGCTCGCCGCCGTGGCGCAGCGACGCGCGCACCGTCGCCTGCAGGTCGGGGCGCACGCCGCGCCGGCGCACCGAGCGCGTCCGCCGCGTCTCGCGCAGCGGCATGTGGCGCGCGAGTCGCAGGATCACCGCGCGCGCGAGCGCCCGCTCGAGGTCGGTGTAGTGCGCGAAGTCCTTCTCGTTCAGCAGCTCGACCGCGCTGTAGGCGGCCGGCACCACGTCCGGCTCGGTGGCGCCGGCGCGGTTCGGCTCCGCCCCCTCCGGCGGCGGCGCGTTCAGGCGCGGGAGCGCGAGATCGGCGCCCGGTGGCAGGTCGGGCGGCGGGGCGCCGGAGGGCGCATCCGGCGGGCCGAACAGGGCGGCGAAGGCGGCGTCGAACACGACGTGGTCGGCGCGTCGCGAGCACAGGACGGCCCGCAGCGCAAGGTGGACGTCCTCGCGCGAGGAGGCGTCGACCGCGCCCATCGCGCGCGCGGCCATCTCGAGCTCGCCCGTGCCGACCCGCACGCCGCCGGCGCGCAGCGCCGCCGCCAGCGCGGCCAGGCGCTCGAGGACCGCGCCGCTCGCCCGCCGCGCGGTGGCAGGCGCGGCGGCCGCGGGGTCAGACACCCTCGAGCACCTCGAGCTCGCGGACGCGCTCGAGGTCCTCGCGCACCTTGAGCGCCACGCCCAGCGTCTCGTCGAGGTCGCCGTTCGGGCCGCCGAGCGCGATCAGGGCCTGCGCCCAGGCGATCGTCTCCCCCACTCCGGGCAGCTTGTAGAGCTCGACGCCGCGCAGCCGGGCAACCGCGTCGCAGACGCGCTCCGCCACCGCCTCGGCCACCCCGGGCACGCGGGCGCGCACGATCTCGGCCTCGCGCTCGCGGGTCGGGTAGTCGATCCAGTGGTACAGGCAGCGCCGCTTGAGCGCGTCGTGCAGCTCGCGGGTGCGGTTCGAGGTGAGCACGACGAGCGGCCGCTGGCGGGCGGTGATCGTCTCGCCGAGCTCCGGGATCGTGACCTGGAAGTCCGACAGCAGCTCGAGGAGGAACGCCTCGAACTCGTCGTCGGCGCGGTCCACCTCGTCGACGAGCAGCACGACCGGCCCGTCGTGCTCGAGCGCCTCGAGCAGCGGGCGGCGCAGCAGGAAGCGCCGCGAGAACAGCTCGCCCTCGTCGACGCCGCCCTCCGCAGCGCGCAGCGCGAGCAGCTGGCGCGCGTAGTCCCAGTCGTAGAGCGCCTGGTGGATGTCGATGCCCTCGTGGCACTGCAGGCGGATCAGCCGCGCCCCGGTCGCCTGCGCGAGCGCCTTGGCGACCTCGGTCTTGCCGACGCCCGCCTCGCCCTCGACCAGCAGCGGCTGGCCGAGCTCGCCGGCCAGGAACACGGACGTGGCCAGGGCGCGGTCGGCGAGGTAGCGCTGCTCGCGCAGCGCGTCGCCGACCGCGTCCGGTGAGCGGAACGGGCCGCTCAGGACGAGACCCCGGCGGCCTGCTCGAGCGCCCGCCGCGTCAGCACCCGCGCCAGGTGGCGCTTGTAGTCCGGCGTGGCGTTGAGGTCGCCCGGCGGGTCGGTGCCCTCGGCGGCCTGCTCGGCGGCGCGGGCGATGCCTTGGGCGTCGAGCCCCTGGCCGCGCAGCGCCTGCTCGGCCGCGGTCGCGCGCAGCGGGGTCGAGCCCATGTGGGTGAGGCCGATCCGCACGTCCTCGCACGAGCCGTCCGCCGCCCGCCTGACGAGCGCGACGACGCCGACCATCGCCCAGTCTTCGGCACGGCGGCTGAACTTCTCGTAGCCGTGGCCCCAGCCGTCCATCCCGGGCAGCCGGATCTCCGTGAGGATCTCGCCCGGCCCGACGGCGGTCGTCAGGTAGTCGATGAACAGCTCCGACGCGGGCACCTCGCGCGTGCCGCCCGGCCCGGTGATCGTCACCGTGCCGTCGAGCGCCAGCAGCACCGTGGGCAGGTCGGAGGCCGGGTCGCCGTGGGCGAGCGAGCCGCCGATCGTGCCGCAGTTGCGCACCTGCTGGTCGGCGATGAGCGACGCCGCGCGGGCGACCACGCCGAGCTCCTCGTTGACCTGCAGGTCCGCGTGGCGGGTCATCGCCCCGACGCGGAAGCTGCCGTCCTCCTTCTGCACGCCGCGCAGCCCCGGCACCCGCCGGAGGTCCACGAGCAGCGTCGGCGCCGCGAGGCGCAGCTTCATGAGCGGCAGCAGCGAGTGCCCGCCGGCGAGGACCTTGGCGTCCTCGCCGCCCTCGGCGAGCGCGCGCATGGCGCCGTCGAGCGAGTCGGGCGCGGTGTACTCGAACTCGGGCGGGATCACAGCGGACCTCCCTCGGTCGGGCTGGTGGGTCCGGAGCCGGCGGCGCCCCGCCCGTGCTCGTCGAGGTCGCGTCCCTGCTCCGTGGCGCGCGGCCCGGCGCCCTCGCCGCGCGCCGCCTGAATCGCCTGCCACACCCGCAGCGGCGTGAGCGGCATCTCGAGGTCCTTGACGCCGAGCGACCGCAGCGCGTCGAGCACCGAGTTCACCACCGCGGGGGAGGCGGCGATCGTCGCCGCCTCGCCGACGCCCTTGACGCCGAGAGTGTTGGTCGGCGACGGCGTCTCCGTGCGAGCAGTCTCGAACGCCGGCACCTCGGCCGCG
>DATAAR010000019.1:0-2239 GCA_036259975.1 Solirubrobacteraceae bacterium
CGGTGGACGCGAAGGTGAGCGACAGGACGCAGAGGGCGAGCAGGCGCATGCGGCGTAGATCGGCGAGGGGGAGGTGGAGCTTTCGGACCATGGCCGGATCCTGAGCACCTGGCCGGTGCGCCGCATCGGGGAATCCCCTCCGCCTCGCTCGGGGACGCGACGACTTGCATCGCGAGGGCATTTCGTATTACCATCAGTCACATGAATACCGTCGCACGGAAGCGGACGTACCGGATGACGGCCCGCGCGGACGCGGCGCAGGCCACGGGGGAGCGGATCCTCGAGGCTGCCGGCGAGGTGTTCTGGGAGCGGCCGGCGCAGGACATCTCGCTGGAGGAGGTCGCGCGACGCGCCGGCGTGACGAAGCAGACCGTGCTGCGGCGCTTCGGCAGCAAGGCGGGCCTCTTCGCCGCCGCCGCCGACCGCGAGCACGAGCGCATCCGCGGCGAGCGCGGGGAGGGCGTGCCGGGCGACGTCGACGGCGCCGTCGCCGCGCTCGTCGCCCACTACGAGCGCCTCGGCGACGCCGTGGTGCGCCTGCTCGCCGAGGAGGTGCGCCACCCGGAGCTGGCCGTCCACGCCGACCGCGGCCGCGCCTACCACGCGGGCTGGTGCGAGCGCGCGTTCGCGCCGGCGCTCGAGGGGCTCGGCGTGGCGGAGCGCGAGCGGCGGCTGGCCCAGCTCATCACGGTCACCGACGTCTACGCGTGGAAGCTGTTGCGGCGCGACCGCGGCCTGAGCCGCCGCGCGACCGAGGTCGCGATGCGCGAGCTGGTCGAGGCCCTCGCGGGAGCCAGGCGATGAGCCGGGTCCTCGCCTACACGTCCCCGGCGCGCGGCCACCTGTTCCCGCTGACGCCGGTCCTCGACGAGCTGCGCGCGGCCGGGCACGACGTCGCCGTGCGGACGCTGGCCTCCGAGCTCGGGCTCATGGAGGCCCGCGGCCTCTCCGCCGCCGCGATCGATCCCGCCATCGAGGCCATCGAGCACGACGACTGGAAGGAGCGCCGGCCGCAGGCCGCGCTGCGCCGGGCGGTGCGCACGTTCTGCCGGCGCGCCGCGCACGACGCGCCCGACCTGACCCGGGCGATCGCGGAGGAGGAGCCCGACGCGGTCATCGTCGACATCCAGAGCTGGGGCGCGCTGGCCGCCGCCGAGGCGTGGGGCGGGCCGTGGGCGGCGTTCTGCCCGTATCCGATGCCGCTGCCGTCGCGCGACGCGCCGCCGTTCGGCCCGGGCCTGCGGCCCGCGCGCGGCCCGCTCGGGCGGCTGCGCGACCGCGTGGTGCGGCCCGTCGTGTTCGGCGCGGTCGAGCGGACGCTGGTCGCGGGGCTGAACGACGTCCGGGCCGGAGTCGGGCTCGGGCCGGTCGACGCGACGACGATGTTCACCCGGCCGCCGTTGCTGCTCTACATGACGGCCGAGCCGTTCGAGTACCCGCGCAGCGACTGGCCGCCGAACGTGCGGCTGGTCGGGCCGTGCGCGTGGGACCCGCCGGCGGAGGCGCCGGACTGGCTCCGTGCGGTCGACCGTCCGCTCGTGCTCGTCACGACGTCCTCGGAGTTCCAGGACGACGGCCGCCTCGTCCGCACCGCGCTCGCGGCGCTGGCGGACGAGCCGGTCGAGGTCGTCGCGACCCTCCCCGCCGTCGGCGCGGAGGGCATCGACGCGCCCGCCAACGCGCGCGTGCTGCCGTTCGTGCCGCACAGCGCGGTGCTGCAACGCGCGGCGTGCGCGATCACGCACGGCGGCATGGGCGCGACGCAGAAGGCGCTCGCCCACGGCGTGCCGGTCTGCGCGGTGCCGTTCGGCCGCGATCAGCTCGAGGTCGCGCGGCGCGTCGAGGTCTGCGGCGCGGGGACGCGGCTGCCGGCGCGGAAGCTCACGGCCGAGCGCCTGCGGGCGAAGGTCCGCGAG
Source organism: Solirubrobacteraceae bacterium (assembly GCA_036259975.1). GTDB lineage: Bacteria > Actinomycetota > Thermoleophilia > Solirubrobacterales > Solirubrobacteraceae > JAOPZW01. The sequence continues at coordinate 1,917 of DATAAR010000019.1, forward strand.
GCGATGGGCCGCCGGACGGGCGCCCAGCGGGTCGCGACGGCGTTCGCGCAGGCCGGCGGCCCGCCCGCGGCGGCGCGCGCGGTGGAGGAGCTGCTCGGATCGGCCCGCAGTCGAGCTCAGGCGGCGCGCTCGTAGACGAGCACGACGACGCCGTCGCCCACGACCTTCGAGTCCGTCAATCGGAGGACGCGCCGCTCGGGCTTCTCCTCGAAGGCCCTCTTGCCCGTCCCGAGGATGACCGGGAAGACCATGAGGTTGATCTGGTCGACGAGGTCGCTCTCGAGCAGCTCCTGGACGAGCCGGTGGCTGCCCGGGACCTGAAG
>DATAAR010000020.1:0-4995 GCA_036259975.1 Solirubrobacteraceae bacterium
GGCGCATGGGCGCGAGCCCGCCGCTGAACCTGTGGCTGCGCACGGCGCCGCGCGGCGCGGACCACTTCTGCTGGCGGATCGACATCGTGCCACGGGTGACGAACATGGCCGGGCTCGAGCTCGGCACCGGCGTGCACCTCAACATCGTGTCGCCCGAGCGCGCCGCCGCCGACCTGCACGACATCTGAGCCGATGGCAGCCGTCGTCGTGGCGATCGTCGGCGCGACCGCCGCCGGCACCGGGGCCGAGCGGCGCTGGGCTCGCGGGCCGGTGACACGGCGCGTCAGCGGGCACGCGCGTACGTGGTGCGCAACCCGGTGCTGCTCGGCCTGCTCGCCGCGCTCGTCGCGCCCGACGCCGCAGTCGACGTCGCGCGCGTCGTCGCGATCGCGCTGCTCCCGATCGGGTTCTTCGTGCTCGGGGTGAACCTCATGCACGAGCGCGAAGATGGTGCGCTCGACTTCCCGCCCGCAGTGACCCCGGCGCTGGCCACCGCGGTCGGCCTGCGCCTGCTCGTCGCGCCCGCGCTCATGCTGGCGCTCAGCACGCTCGTCCTGCGCGTGCCCGACGCGTACCTTCTCCAGGCCGGCATGCCCGCAGCGATCAACATCCTCATCGCCGGCCACGCCTACGGCCTCGACCTGCGCCTGATGAGCGGCGTCATCGCGTGGGGCACCGCCGTCGCCGTCGCCGTCGCGCTCGTGCTCACGGCCGCCTGATGCGCGCGCTGGTCCAGCGCGTCTCGCGCGCGGCGGTGCGAGTCGACGGCGAGACGACCGGCGCCATCGGCCCCGGGCTCGTCGTCCTGCTCGGCGTCACGCACGACGACGGCGCGGCCGAGGCGGACCGGCTCGCCGACAAGGTCCGCGCCCTGCGCGTCTTCCCCGACGCCCAGGGCCGGATGAACGAGCCGCTCGGCGACCGCGAGGTGCTGTGCGTCAGCCAGTTCACGCTCTACGGGGACGCTCGCCGCGGCAACCGACCGGCCTACGTGGCCGCCGCCCGGCCGGAGCAGGCCGAGCCGCTCTACGAGCGCTTCTGCGACCGCCTCGGCGCGCAGCGCGGGGTGTTCGGCGCGCACATGGAGGTCGAGCTCGTCAACGACGGGCCGGTCACGCTGCTGCTCGAGTTGCCGTAGCCCGGCGCGCCGCGCGAGACCTGGTTGAGCGTCTCGCGGGTGTCCGCGTCGAGGCCGTGGCGAACATCGTGGCGACCGCGTAGGCGTCGTCGCGATCCATCGCGCCGTCGAAGTCGGCCAGGAGCGCGGCCAGCCGCGCGCTGCCAGCGACGCGGGCGCCCGACTGCTCGCGGACCTCGGCCGCAAGCCCGGCGTGGTCGTGGTGCTGGTGCTGAGCGGCTCGCCGCGCAGCACCCAGCTCGAGACCGGCCCGATCGCGAACGGCGTCGGCAGCTCGAGGCGGTGCACGTCCGCGGGCGGCACGGCGGCGGAGCCTACCCCCGGCCGCCTGCACTACCGTTCCCGCCCGATGCCGCCCGAAGACCGCGTCGTCCCCCGCTTCGCCGCCGAGCCTCCGCAGGACATGCTGCCGTACGGGCGCTGGGCGGAGCGCCTCCAGGAGGAGTTCCTCGCCGCGTGCCTGCGCATCGACACCGAGGGTGAGGAGCTCGGCGAACCGGGCGAGGTCGTGTGGTACCCGGACCGCACCTGGCACGGCCGCACGTTCGTGCCCGCCACCGTCCAGACCGACAACGGGCTCGAGATGTACGGCTACGTCAGCTACGCGCACGGCGGCGACCGCGACGAGCCGAGCGACTTCCACTCCGTCGCCGACTTCACGGCCGAGACCGCCGAGGCGAACCCGGACTGGACGATCGACCTGTGCGACGAGGTGATCGGGACCTGGCGCGGCGAACAGGGCAAGCAGGCCGCGATGACGCTCGTCTGGGGCCGCCCGCTGGTCGAGGGCGCCGCGGTGGCGACCGCCGAGCTCGCCGACCTCGTGGTCGACCAGTCGCTGGTCGTCGAGGGCCGCTTCACCCTGATCGCCCCCGACGACTACCGCGGCGACACGCTCGACGTGCGGCTGTTCGACCGCCGCGGCCAGGAGGTCGCGCGCGAGTCGCTCTACGACGACGACGAGGACGGGGACGGGGACGGGGACGACGAGCGCTGATGGAGCTCGAGGAGGCGATCCGCACCCGCCGGACGCACAAGGCGTACGGCTCCGAGCCGGTCGACCGCGCCACGCTCGAGGAGCTGTTCGAGCTCGCGCGCTGGGCGCCGAACCACAACCTCACGAACCCGTGGCGCTTCCGGGTCGTCGGCCCGCGCGCGCTCGCGCGCCTCAAGGACGCGGCCGGCCCGGAGGCCGCCTCGAAGCTCGACCGGGCGCCGACGCTGGTCGCCGTCTCGGTCGTCCAGACCGGCGAGGACCCGGTGCGCGACGAGGAGGACCTCATCGCCGCGTCGCTGGCCAGCTACATCGTGCTGCTCGCCGCGCACGGCCGCGGCCTGGCCGGCTACTGGCGGACGCCCGGGGTCCTGCGCACCGACGCCGGCCGCACGGCGCTCGGCGTCGGCGCCGGCGAGCGCCTGCTCGGGCTGCTCCACCTCGGCCCGCCGCGCCAGGAGCGCGAGCCGCCCCAGCGCGCGCCGACGGGCGACGTCGTCACGTACCTGGACTGACGCGCGCCACGCGCGCGCCGCTGACCGCGACGAGGCGCTCGGGCGCGATGGCGAACACCGCGCGCGGCGTGCCCGCCGCGGCCCACACGACCTCGTAGCGCAGGAGGTCCTCGTCGACCACGGTGTCGATGGGGCGCGCGTGGCCGACCGGCGGCACGCCGCCGATCGCAAAGCCGGTCTGGTCGCGCACGAAGCGGGCGTCTGCCATCACCGCGCCGAAGCGCGACTCGTCGACGCGGTTGGTGCCGCTCGCCACGACCAGCAGGGGCTCGGCGCCGACGCGGAACACGAGCGACTTGCAGATCTGCCCGACCTCGCAGCCGACGGCGGCCGCCGCCTCCGGCGCGGTCCGCGTGCCGGCCGGGAACTCGCGGATCTCCGCGTCGACGCCCGCGGCGCGCAGGACGGCGGTGACGCGGTCGATCGCGCTCATGCCGCCGCCGTGGGCACGCGCCGGGCGATCTCCTGGTCGGTCAGCGGGAAGTGGCAGGCGGCGAGATTGCCGCCGTCCTTGGGCTCGAGCAGTGGCTCCTCGACGTTGCACACGCCGTCGCGCGCCTTCGGGCAGCGCGTGTGGAAGCGGCACGCCTGCGGCGGGTTCGTCGGCGACGGCACATCGCCGCCGAGCACCTGGCGCTGCTTCTCGCGCGCCAGCCGCGGGTCGGGCACCGGGACCGCGCTCAGGAGCGCACCGGTGTACGGGTGGCGCGGGTGCTCGAACAGCGCGTCCGCCGACGCGAGCTCGACGATCTTGCCGAGGTACATCACCGCGATGCGATCGCACACGTGACGCACCACGCTGAGGTCGTGGGCGATGAACACGATGGTCAGGTTCAGCTCGTCCTGCAGCTCCTCGAGCAGGTTGATGATCTGCGCCTGGATCGAGACGTCGAGCGCCGACACCGGCTCGTCGGCCACGACGAGCTTGGGCTTCAGGGCGATCGCGCGCGCCACGCCGATGCGCTGGCGCTGGCCGCCCGAGAACTCGTGCGGGAAGCGGTTGTAGTGCTCGGGGTTGAGCCCGACCAGGTCCATCAGCTCCTGCACCCGGCGCTTGCGCTTGCCCTCGTCGCGCTCGACGCCGTGGATGACGAACGGCTCGCCGATGATCGACCCGACCGTCTTGCGCGGGTTCAGCGACGAGTACGGGTCCTGGAAGATCATCTGCATGTCGCGCCGCAGCGGCTTGAGGTCCCCGCGCGACCTGTGCGTGATGTCGTCGCCCTGGTAGCGGACCTCGCCGGCGGTGGGCTCGAGCAGGCGCGTCATCAGGCGGGCGGTGGTCGACTTGCCGCAGCCCGACTCGCCGACGAGGCCCAGCGTCTCGCCCTCGTAGACGTCGAAGCTGACGCCGTCGACCGCGCGCACGGCGCCGATCTGCTTCTTGAAGATCACGCCCGACGTGAGCGGGAAATGCTTCTCGAGGTCGCGGATCTCGAAGAGCTTGCTGCCGTTCGTCGCGCTCACCGGGCCGCCTCCGCGTTCAGCGCGGCCACCTCGGGATCGACGGCGTCGTCGGGCACCGTGACGCGGTCCTTGGCGTCCTCGGGCGTGGCGCCGTGCTGCAGCTCGGCCCACAGCGCGCGGCGCGTCTGCGGCGGCAGCAGGCAGGCGACCTGGTGCATCCGCCCGGCCGGCGCCGGATCGGTCGGCGCGAGCTGCGGGTCGATGCGCTTGTGCGCCTCGCGCACGTACGGGCACCGCGGGTGGAACGAGCAGCCCGGCGGCTTGAGGATCAGCGACGGGGGCCGCCCCGCGATCGGCACGAGCGCCTCGTCGCGCGGCAGGTCGAGGCGCGGGATCGACTTCAGCAGGCCCCACGTGTACGGGTGCTCGGGCGCCGAGAAGATCGTGTCCTTGTCGGCGTACTCGACGATCCGCCCGGCGTACATGACCGCGATGTCGTCCGTGACCTCCGCGACGACTCCCAGGTCGTGGGTGATCATCACGATCGCGGTGTCGAGCTCGCGCCGCAGCCGCTCGATGAGGTCGAGGATCTGAGCCTGGACCGTCACGTCGAGCGCGGTCGTGGGCTCGTCGGCGATGATCAGCTTGGGCTCGTTGATGAGCGCCATGGCGATCATCACGCGCTGGCGCATGCCGCCGGAGAACTCGTGCGGGTAGGCGTCCACGCGGCGGCGCGGCTCGGGGATGCCCACGAGGCCGAGCATCTCCACCGCGCGATCGCGGGCCTGCGCCTTCGGGACGTCGCGGTGCGCGCGGACGGCCTCCACGAGCTGGTCGCCGACCCGGTAGAAGGGATGCAGGGACGACAGCGGATCCTGGAAGATCATCGCGATGTCGTTGCCGCGCAGCTGGCGCATCTCGTCCTCCGACGCGCGCAGCAG
>DATAAR010000021.1:0-13060 GCA_036259975.1 Solirubrobacteraceae bacterium
GCGGCGGCGGGGTCGTCGTCGATCGAGCCGAAGTTGCCCTGACCGTCGACCAGCGGGTAGCGCATCGAGAAGTCCTGCGCGAGGCGCACGAGCGCGTCGTAGATCGCCGAGTCGCCGTGCGGGTGGTAGTTGCCCATCACCTCGCCGACGATGCGCGCGCACTTCGCGTACGGCCGCGCCGGGCCGAGGCCCATGTCCGACATGCCGTAGAGCACGCGCCGGTGGACCGGCTTGAGCCCGTCGCGGACGTCGGGCAGCGCGCGCCCGACGATGACCGACATGGCGTAGTCCAGGTACGCCGAGCGCATCTCGTCTTCGAGCGCGCGGGGCTCGATGTTGCCGCCGCCGATGATCTCGGTCCCTGCCATCACGTCACCTTCCTAGCTTCGCTCGCGACCTCAGACGTCGATCTGCGCCGCGAGCGCGTTGTCCTCGATGAACGCGCGCCGGTGCTCGACGACCTCGCCCATCAGCCGCGAGAACAGCATCTCGGCCTCCGCGGCGTCCTCGATCGACACCTGCTGGAGCGTGCGCGTCTCGGGGTCCATCGTCGTCTCGCGCAGCTGCTCGGCGTTCATCTCGCCGAGGCCCTTGAACCGGTTCAACCCGACCCCCGGCTGCTTGCGCACGACGTCGAGGACGGCGTTGCGCAGCGCCTCGAACGACGGCGCTTCCTCCGTCTTGTCGCCGAGCGTCACCCTGAACGCCGGCACGCCGGCGGTCTCGACCAGCGCCGCGTGCACCCGCAGGAAGCTGCGGTACTCGGGCGCCTCGAACAGCGCGCGGGGGATGCGGTGCGTCGCCGCCAGCCCGGTCTTCGTCTCGACCGCGCGGATCCGCAGCGTCGCTTCGTCCTGGTCGAGCAGCTCGGTGCTGAACACCGCGCCCTCCTCCGTCGCCTGGGAGATCACGCGGATCGCCTCGTCGGCGGTCTCGACCTGCTCGTCGAGGAGCGACGACTCCTCGAGGAAGCGGACGATCTCGTGGCCGTACTCGGCGCGCAGCGCGCTCGCCCAGCCCTCGTACTGCTTGCGCAGGCGCGTGTACTTCTGCCAGCGCGCCTCGGTCAGCTTGAAGGGCTTGTTGTAGCGGTCGAAGATCTGGATGCGGTCGAACTTGTCCGAGAGGAGAACCTCCTCGAGCTCTGACTCCTTCTCGATGTAGCGCTCGTTGCGGCCCTGCTTGAGCTTGTAGAGCGGCGGCTTGGCGATGTAGACGTAGCCGGCCTCGATCAGATCCTTCATCTCGCGGAACAGCAGCGTGAGGATCAGCGTGCGGATGTGCGCGCCGTCCACGTCGGCGTCCGTCATGAGGATCACCTTGTGGTACCGCGCCCGCTCGAGGTCGAACTCGTCGCGCACGCCCGTGCCGATCGCCGTGATCAGCGCCTGGACCTCCTGGTTGCGCAGCACCTTGTCGATGCGCGCCCGCTCGACGTTGAGGATCTTGCCGCGCAGCGGCAGCACGGCCTGCGTGTTGCGGTCACGGCCCTGCTTGGCCGAGCCGCCCGCAGAGTCGCCCTCGACGATGAAGATTTCGCTCAGCGACGGGTCCTTTACGGAGCAGTCCGCGAGCTTGCCCGGGAGGCGGGAGTTCTCGAGCGCGCTCTTGCGCCGCGTCAGATCGCGCGCCTTGCGCGCGGCCGCCCGCGCCTGCGAGGCCTGGACCGCCTTGCGGATGATCTGGCGCGCGTCGGCGGGGTTCTCCTCCAGGAACTCGGCGAGCCGCTGGTTGACGATAGACGCGACGAAGCCCTCCATGCCCGGGTTGCCGAGCTTGGTCTTCGTCTGGCCCTCGAACTGCGGGTCGCTCAGCTTCGCCGAGATCACCGCGGTGAGGCCCTCGCGCACGTCCTCGCCGGTGAGGTTCTCGTCCTTCTCCTTGAGCTCCGCCTTGTCGCGCGCGTAGCGGTTGAGCGTGCGCGTCAGCGCGGAGCGGAAGCCCGACAGGTGCGAGCCGCCCTCGTGCGTGTTGATGTTGTTCGCGAACGAGAAGACGGACTCCTGGTAGGAGGAGTTCCACTGCAGCGCGACCTCGACCGCGCCCTCCTCGCTCTCGCCCTCGAAGTAGACGACCTTCTGCTGGACGGGGTCCTTGCCCTCGTTGAGGTAGCGGACGAAGTCCTCGATGCCGCCCTCATAGCGGAACTCGACGTGGTGGCCGCCGCTGCGCTCGTCGGTGAGCGTGATCATCAGGCCGCGGGTGAGGAACGCTGTCTCGCGCAGGCGCTGCTCGAGGATCGAGCAGTCGAAGTCGAGCGTCTCGAAGACGTCCCCGTCCGGCAGGAACGTGATCGTCGTGCCGGTCTCCTTCGTCGGCTCACCCTTGACCAGGTCGTAGCGCGGCGCGCCGCGGTCGTACTCCTGCGTCCAGACGTGGCCGTCGCGTCGGACCTCGACCCGGACGGTCTCGCTCAGCGCGTTGACGACGGAGACGCCGACGCCGTGCAGGCCGCCTGACACCTTGTAGCCGCCGCCGTCGCCGAACTTGCCGCCGGCGTGCAGGACGGTGAGCACGACTTCGACGGCCGGCCGTCCCTCCTTCTCCATGATCGCCACCGGGATGCCGCGGCCGTCGTCGACGACGGTGACCGAGTTGTCGGGATGGATCGTGACGTCGACACGCGACGCGTGGCCCGCGAGCGCCTCGTCGACGGAGTTGTCCACGACCTCGTAGACGAGGTGGTGCAGGCCGCGCATGCCGGTCGAGCCGATGTACATGCCCGGGCGCTTGCGGACGGCTTCGAGACCCTCCAGGACGGTGATGTCCTGGGCGTCGTAGCTCCTGCGTTCCTTGTCCTGCGCCATGTGCCTCCGAACGACGTGAAAAACCCCGGCTCCGGGCTAGCCGACACCCGGCCGGGGCACGAGCGATTTCTGTGTCGAATGATAGCAGACAGAGGGCTTTCGCCCGCCCGTCCCGGTCACAGGAAAGACCTGCAAATTAGCGATTTCCGGCACGCGCCCAGCGGTCACTCCGGCCACCCGCGCGCGGCGACCGCCTGGCAGCGCAGCGAGCGCACCTTCGCGGCCCCCAGGAGCGCGTTCAGCCGGTCCACGAGCTCGAGGGCCATGAGGTCGAGCTCCTGCGCCCACACGGCCGAGGAGCACGTCACCACGAGGACCCCGTCGCGCTCCCCGGTGGGCTCCGCCTGGGCGGCAATCGCCTCGCCCACCGCGGCCGGCCAGACGCGCTGCACCTCCGCCAGCACGGTGAGGGGCGCGAGGCGGTCGGCCAGCGCGGAGATCGCGTGGCCGAGGGGACGCGGGTCGCGGCGTCTCATGCCGCGAGGGCGGGTGTCTGCCCGACGGTGACGGCCCCGGCGTCGACCGCAAGCCGGACCACGCCCGCGTCGCCGGCGCCCGGGACGTGCGCGAGGTCCGTGGTCGTGATCACGCTCTGCCCCGCGCCGGCGAGCCGCGCGACGAGCCGGTCGCGGCGCTCGGCGTCGAGCTCGCTCATGACGTCGTCCAAGAGCAGGAGCGGCGGCGCACCGCGCTCGTCCGCCAGCGCGGCCCGCTCGGCGAGCAGCAGCCCCAGCAGCGCGAGCCGCTGCTCGCCCTGCGAGCCGTAGACGCGCAGCTCGCGATCGTCGCGCAGCAGGAGCAGCTCGTCGCGGTGCGGCCCGTGCCCGGTGAAGCCGCGCTCGAGGTCCGAGTCGAGCCGGGCGGCGAGCTCGGCCGCGAGCTCCTCGGCGCTCGCCGCCGCCGAGCGCGGCCGATAGCGCAGCGCGCTGGCGCCGCCCAACCCGAGGTCGGCGGCAACGCCGGCGTAGCGCTCGTCCAGGTGGCCCACGGCGCGGGCGCGGTCGTCGCGCAGCGCGACGGCATGGCGCGCGAGCTCGAGGTCCCAGGCACCGAGCGACGCGCGCGAGCCATGTCCGGCGCGCAGGCGCGCCAGCAGCGCGTTGCGCTGGGCCAGCGCCTGGCCGTACGCCCGCCGTGTCGCCGCGCGCGCCGGCCAGAGCGCCGCGACGAGCTGGTCGAGGTGCGCGCGGCGCAGCGCGGGCGGGCCCTTGACGAGCTCGAGCCGGTCGGGCAGGAACACGCTGACGAGTGGCCGCGTCGGCGCGTCGAGCAGGCGCTCCACCGCGGCGCCGTCGACCTTGAGCCGCTTTGCCTCGCCCGGCGCGAAGCCGACGCTGAGCTCGTGGTCGCCGTCGCCGTCGCGGCCGCTCACCTCCACGCGCGTGGCCACGGCGTCGAAGCGGACGACCTCGCGCTCGGTCGCGGTCCGGCACGAGCGACCCGTGCAGCCGAAGTACAGGCCCTCGAGCAGGTTGGTCTTGCCGGCGCCGTTCGGCCCGTGCACGACGGTGAGCCGCTCGCCCAGCGTCACGTCCACGCTCGGATACGAGCGGAAGTCGCGCAGGCGCAGGCGGGTGACGAGCATCAGCCGGGGTCGCGGTGGGTGGCCCGCTCGGCCCTCACACGTTGAGGCGAATCGGCATGATCAGGTACAGGAAGCCGCTGCCGTCGGCGGCCTCGATCAGCGCCGGCAGCAGCGGGCTGTTGAGCTTCAGCGCCACCTCGTCGGAGCCGGCGCTCTCCAGGCCGACGGTGAGGAAGTCAGGGTTGAAGCCGATCTCGATCGGTTCGCCGGCGAACGGCACCGGCAGCGGTTCGCTGGCCTCACCGACGTCGGGCGTCTGGGCCGACACGCGGACCTCGCCCTCGGTGAAGTTCAGCCGCAATGGAGCGTTGCGCTGCGCCATGAGACTGATGCGCCGGACGACCTCGAGCAGCTCGTCGCGCGCGACCGTCAGCTCGTGCGCGTACTCCTCCGGCAGGTGCTGCCGCGGGTTCGGAAACTGACCCTCGATCAGCCGGCTCGACAGCGCGACGCCACCCACCTCGAAGACGACCTGGTTCGTGCGCACCCCGATGCGGATGTCCTCGACGTCGTCGCGGACGAGGCGGCCGAGCTCATCGAGCGCCCGGGCCGGCACGTTCGCCTCGAAGCCGGCGTCGGCGTCGAGCGGGTGCTCAAGCCTCGTCTCCTTCACGCAGAGCCGGTACGAGTCGGTGGCGACCATCTCGAGCCGGTCGGCCGTCGCCGACACGCGGATGCTGGTGAGCACCGGGCGCGTCTCGTCGCGCGAGGCCGAGCGCGACACGCGGCCGATCGTGTCGACGAACGCCGCTGCGGGCATCGACACGACCTGATCGCCGCCGGGCGTGGGGAGCGGCGGGAAGTCCTCGGCCCGGAGCGTGCGGATGTGGAAGCGCGCCGTCCCGGCCACGATCTCGACGTCCTGCTCCGTCGGGCGCAGCTCGAGCGAGACGTCGCCTGTGGGCAGCGTGCGGACGACGTCGAGCAGCAGCCGCGCCGGCAGGACGACGACCCCTGGACGCTCGACGCTCGCCCGAAGGGGCACGCGGAGGCCGACCTCCATGTCCGTGGCCCGCAGCTCGACCTCGGCGCGCTCGCCCTGGCCCTCGGCGGCGATCTGGACGCCCGACAGCGCCTGCACGGCGCTGCGCGTGGACGCGACGCGCGCGACGGTCTGCAGCTGGGCGAGGAGCTCTGCAGTCGAGGTCGACAACTTCACGGTGGGCACCTCGAGGAAATGTTCGTCGTCATAGGGGCTGTTGATGTGTGCGCAACGCCGGGAAGAGGCCGGAGATTGCGGAGGCGCCGCGCACACGAGATGTGGATCGGAGCCCACGAGTGTGTCAGCCGCGCCGGTCGGGTCGGCGGGCGGCGAGCTGTTCGGTCAAGCGCCGAACGGCATCGAAGGCCTCCGGGTCCGAGGCCATGCGCTCTGCCGTGCGCTTGCACGCGTGCAGGACCGTCGTGTGGTTGCGGCCGCCGAAGCGGGCGGCGATCGCGGGCAAGGTCTCGGCCGTGTGCTCGCGGGCGAGGTACATGGCGATCTGACGCGGCCAGGCGAGCTGCGCGCGCCGGCTCGGTGAGATCAGGTCGTCGCGCGTGAGACCGAACGACGCCGCGGTGAGGTCCTGGATGCGCTCGACGGTCGGGGTCGGCGTCGTCCCGGGCGGCCGGATCCCGGGCGGGTAGAGCTCGTCGAGGACCTGCGCGGCGAGCTTGGCCGACACCGGTCTGGCGGTGAGCGAGGCGTACGCGACCACGCGGATGAGCGCGCCCTCGAGCGCGCGGATGTTCGTGGGAACGGCCTCGGCGATAAGGGTGAGCACGTCGTCGTCGGCGAGGTCGATCCCGTCGTGCTGCGCGCGCTTGCGCAGAACGGTCACGCGGGTGGCGAGGTCGGGCGGGCGGATTGCGGTGACGAGCCCGGCCTCGAAGCGCTCGCGCAGCCGGTCCTCGACGGCGTCGAGGTCACGCGGCATGCGGTCGGAGGTGAGGACCAGTTGGCTGCCCGCCTCGTACAGCGCGTTGAACGTGTGGAAGAACTCCTCCTCGGTCTTCGCCTTGGACGCGAGGAACTGGACGTCGTCGATCAGCAGGACGTCGTTGCGCCGGAACCGGCCCTTGAAGCGGTCCATCGAGCCGGCGTTGACCGCGGCGATGAACTGGTTCGTGAACGTCTCGACGGTCGTGTAGCGGACGCGCAGCCCGCCGCCACAGACCTCGACGTAGTTGCCGATCGAGTGGAGGAGGTGCGTCTTGCCGACGCCCGGCGGCCCGTAGATGAAGAGCGGGTTGTAGGCCTGGCCCGGAAGCTCGGCCACGGCGAGCGCCGCCGCGTGCGCGAAGCGGTTGGCGTCGCCGATGACGAACTGCTCGAAGCGGTACTTGGGGTTGAGGCCGGTGGTCTGCTCGTCAGGTCGTGCGGCCGGCGCGGCCGACGCGGCGCGGGCGCGCGCGACCACGGGCGAGGGGCCCTCGTCGTGCGCTCGCACGCGGATGACGGCGCCGGGCCCGAGCACGGCGATCGCGCTCGCCTGGAGCACGCGCGCGAAGCGCTCCACGACCCACGCGCGGAGCTCGCGCGGCGCCTCGACGACGACCTCGGCTCCCTCGACCGTGACGGGCTGCAGCGGCGCGAGCCAGATCTCGTACGTGTCGGCCGGGACCCTCTGCCGGAGCTCGCCGGTGATGCGGCTCCAGGTGTGGTCGGGGTCGTCGGTCACAGGCACGGACGCGCCACCTCTCTGACGAGGGAAGCTCGGCGGAACGATGAAACGGAGGCCGCCGGGCGGCCGGCGCCGCGAATATACCAGCGGTGATCCGGCCCGCTCCGGAGCGCTCCGGCGGGCGCTCGGGGCACGTCGCAAATCGCGGCGATTTTCGTGCCGCCGGTTGTGCACGTGCCTGTGCGCGGTGTGTGGACGGGCCTGTGCGCGAGGGCGGCGCGCTAGACTGGCCCGCCGTCTTCGACGCCGTTCGCACGCCATGAAGCGCACCTACCAGCCCAAGAAGCGCAAGCGCGCCCGCACGCACGGGTTCCGTGCCCGCATGCGCACGCGCGCCGGCCGCCTCACGCTGAAGCGTCGCCGCGCGAAGGGTCGCAAGCAGCTCACCGTCTGACGGTGGACGACGTGCCGCGCCCCACCGCGCCGCGCGGCCGCCCGAAGCGCGGGCGCCTTTCGCGTAGTGCCGAGTTCGAGCGGGTTTATCGCCAGGGTCGTTCGGTCGGCAACCGCTTCCTCGTGCTCTACGCGTTTCCGCGCCCGGGCGCTGTCGACGGGCCGCGTCTGGGCGTGTCCGTGTCGCGCAAGGTCGGCGGCGCTGTCGATCGCAACCGCGTCAAGCGGCTGCTACGGGAGGCGTTCGCGGGCGAGGCCGACCGGCTGCCCGCAGACCGCGACGTCGTCGTCGTGGCCCGCCCCGAGGCGCGCGAGCTGGCCGCGCGCGAGGGGCTCGACGGCGTCCGGCGCGAGCTCGCCGAGCTCCTGGGGCGCGCGCTCGCCGAGGGCGCGCGGTCATGAGCCGGACGGCGCGCCGGATCGCGATCGCGCCGATCCGCTTCTACATGCGGTTCATCTCGCCGGCGCTGCCGCGCCGCTGCAAGTACGAGCCGACCTGCTCGCTCTACGCGGTGCAGGCGATCCGCCGCTTCGGCATACTCCGCGGCCTGGTGCTGGCCGCCTGGCGCCTGCTGCGCTGCAACCCGTTCAGCCACGGCGGCTTCGACCCGGTCGAGGCCCAGCGCCTGTTCCGCCCGCGACCGGTCCCAACCGAGGCCCCGCCCATCCGCCCCGCCTGAATGCTCCCGCTCGCCAACATCCTGCAGCCGCTCATCGACGTGTTCGAGAGCGTCCTGCTCTTCTTCCACGACAACGTGGGGCTCGGCTGGGGCACCTCGATCATCGCGCTGACCGTCGTCGTGCGCGCCGCGCTCGTCCCGCTGACGCTCAAGCAGATCAGATCGATGCAGGCGATGCAGCGCCTGGCACCGGAGATCAAGGCGCTGCAGGAGAAGTACAAGGACGACAAGCAGCGCCTCCAGCAGGAGACCATGAAGTTCTACCAGGAGCGCAAGGTGAACCCCTTCGCCTCCTGCCTGCCGCTCCTGCTGCAGATGCCGGTCTTCATCGCGCTCTTCTACATGCTGCAGGACGACCTGCGGTACGACATCTGCCCGAACACCAACCCGCCCTCGGTCACAGACCCCAGGCCATGCGGCTCGACCGCCGCGTCTCAGTTCTTCTTCATCCCGGACATCACTGACAAGGCGACGGGCGGCGTCCTCCTGGCGCTGGTCGTGATGTACGTCGGGTCGCAGCTCCTCTCGAGCGTGTTCATGTCGACCACGGTCGATCGCAACCAGCGCCTGATCATGATGGGCCTGCCGTTCTTCTTCGTGCCCTTCATCATCAACTTCCCCGCGGGTCTGCTCGTGTACTGGATCACGACGAACCTGTGGACCGTGGGCCAGGGCGTGATCGTCCGCAAGCTCGCGCCGCCGCCGGAGCCGGCCACAGTGGGCGTTCCCGCAGGAGCACGCGCTGCCGCGCCCGAGCCACGCCGACGACGGCCGGGGGATCAGGAGTCCGACGGCGCCTCGGCGGAGCGGCCCGCACGCCGCGCCGCCGCGCCGCCCCCGCCGCCGCGCAAGAAGAAGAAGCGCTCCGGGCGGCGCCGCTGAATGGCCGCGCGGCCTGATACCCGCGAGCTGGTGCAGGACCTGCTCGAACGCGTCGTCGAGGCACTCGGACTGAACGCCACGGTGGAGGTCGTCGTCCACGGCGACACGGTCACCGGCACGGTCCACGGCACCGACCTGGGCCTCTTCATCGGCCGCCATGGCCAGACGATCGAGGCCGTGCAGCACCTCGCCTATCGGATGGCGGTGCATGGCCACGAGGGCGATCGCAAGCGCATCGTCATCGACGCGGAGGGCTATCGCGCTCGGCGCGAGGAGGCGTTGCACCGCCAGGCCGACCAGGCGGCCGACGACGCGGTCCGCTACAAGCGGGCGGTCGCGCTCGACGCGATGACCGCGAGCGAGCGCAAGATCGTGCACGAGTACCTGCGCGACCGCGGCGACGTCGAGACGTACTCGGAGGGCGACGAGCCCGACCGCCACCTCGTCGTGGCGCCGCTGCGCTGAGCCTCGGCTCCGGGTCGGCGGCGGGGCGGGCGTGGATGTTTCACGTTTTACGCTCCGGCCATGGCGTCGCCCGCGGTTCGCTCCCGCCTGTCCGAGCTCGCCGAGCGAGCGAGGCTTCCGTCCGAGGCGCCCGGCCGGCTCGAGACCCTTCTGGACCTGGTCGCTGTCGAGCCGGTCTCGATCACGGCCGTGCGCGACCCGGCCGAGGGTGTCGACGTGCACGTCGCCGATTCGCTGGCCGCCCTCGAGTTGGAACCCGTGCGCCGGGCGTCGCGCGTGGCGGATCTCGGCTCCGGGGGCGGCTTTCCCGGGCTGGTGCTCGCCGTGGCGTTGCCGCCCGCCCGGGTCAGCCTCGTGGAGAGCGTCGCGCGCAAGTGCGCCTTCCTGGAGCGTGCTGCCGCCGCGATCGGGCTCGACAACGTGCGCGTCGTCAATCGGAGGGCGGAGGAGTGGGCCGCCGGCCTGGCGGCCAACGACCTCGTGACCGTGCGCGCCGTGGCGCCGCTGCCCGTCCTCGTGGAGTACGCCGCGCCGCTGCTCGAGCCCGGGGGTGCGCTCGTCGCGTGGAAGGGCAGGCGCGACGACCGCGAAGAGGCCGACGGCGCGGCCGCCGCGGACGTGCTCGGGATGCAGCGCCCGGAACCACGCCGGGTGACGGCGTTCCGGGGAGCAGACGAGCGGCACCTCTACTTGAGCTTGAAGGTCGGTTCGACACCGAACGAGTACCCGCGGCGCGCGGGTATGGCCCGCAAGCGGCCGATCGCAGCCTCCACCGGAAGGTGAGACCGCTTCGGCGGCGAACCATCGTGGGGGAAAGTTCGACCGGTGCCGTCGCTAGCGTGAGCGACCGGGATGGGCACGACCTACGCGATCGCCAACCAGAAGGGCGGGGTGGGGAAGACCACCACCGCGGTGAACGTCGCCGCGTGCATCGCGGAGGCCGGCTATCCCACGCTGCTGGTCGACATCGATGCCCAGGTCAACGCCACCGTCGGCCTCGGCGTCCCGAAGGACCGCACGCCGAGCGTCTACGACGTCCTCGCTGGCGACGCCACCGCGGACGAGGCGCTCGTGGAGACCGACATCGACAACCTGTGCCTGCTGCCCGCCCATCCCGATCTCGCCGGCGCGGCCATGGAGCTGCCGCGCCAGCCCGGCTCCGAGACGCGCCTGCGCGATGCGCTCGCGCCGGTCCGCGACCGCTTCGCCTTCACGCTCCTGGACTGCCCGCCCTCGCTCGGGCCGCTCACCGTGAACGCCCTCGTCGCGGCGGACCGCGTGATCGTCCCGGTCCAGACCGAGTACTTCGCGCTCGAGGGGCTGGCCGGCCTGCTCGACACCCTGCAGCTGATCCAGCGCGAGCTCAATCCCCGGCTCGCGGTCGCCGGGATGCTGCTCACGATGCACGACGGGCGCACTCGGCTCGCGCGCGACGTCGAGCGCGAGGTCCGCGAGCACTTCCCGGCCCTGGTGTTCGACACGGTCATCCCGCGCAACGTCCGCATCGGCGAGGCCCCCAGCTTCGGGCGCCCGGTCATCCACCACGACCCGCACTGCCCTGGCGCCGACGCCTACTTCTCGCTCGCCCGTGAGGTCGCCGCCCGTGCCTAGGGCCGTCGCCCTGGAGGTCTCCTGATGCCCGAGCCACAGCGCGGCATGGGCCGTGGGCTCGCCGCGATCCTGTCGATCTCCGAGGCGGGGGCGCGCGACGGGGCCGAGCTGCGCGAGGTCGCCGTCGAGCTCATCCGCCCGAATCCCGCCCAGCCGCGCAAGCGCTTCGACGAGGACGCCCTGCAGGCGCTCGCCGCGTCGCTCTCCGAGCGCGGCGTCCTGCAGCCGGTCCTCGTCCGGCCGCGGCCGGGGGGCTCGTACGAGCTCGTGGCCGGCGAGCGCCGCTGGCGCGCGGCTCGGCTGGCCGGCCTCGACACCATGCCCGCCCTCGTCCAGCACCGCGATGACCGCGCCTCGCTCGAGGTCGCGCTGATCGAGAACATGGCCCGCGAGGACCTCAACCCGGTGGAGGCCGCGCGGGCCGTCGCGGCCCTGGTGGAGGAGCTGGGGGTCACGCGCGAGGAGGTCGGCCGGCGCGTCGGCCGCAGCCGCGTCGCGATCTCGAACCTGCTGCGGCTGCTCGACCTGCCCGACGAGACGCTCGAGCTCCTCGCGGCCGGCCGCCTCAGCGAGGGCCACGGCCGCGCGCTGCTGCTGGCCAGCGATCACGCCGATCGCCGGCGCCTCGCGCGGGCCGCGGCCGAGGGCGGCTGGTCGGTCCGCGTGCTCGAGCAGAAGGCGCGCGACGCGAACAGCGGCCCGCGCACCGTGCGCCGGGGCCGCGCGCCGGTGCATCCCGACCAGGAGGCCGCCGCCGCGCGGATCGCCGACAGCCTGGGTGCGGCGCTCGGCACCGACGTCCGGGTGCGCCCCCGCGGCACGGGATACAAGGTCGAGCTCGCCTTCGAGAGCGCCGACGAGGCACTCGCGCTGGCCGAGCGGCTGGGAGCCGTCGCGACGGCGTAGGCCGCCGCGGGCAGTCGCTACACTGCCACTCCGCAGCGGGCGATTAGCTCAGTCGGTTAGAGCGCTTCTCTGATAAGGAAGAGGTCCCTGGTTCGAGTCCAGGATCGCCCACCTCGAAGGCTCGCCCCGGCGGGCCTTTTTGCGTTCCACGGGCCTCGGTCGGGCTAGGATCGGCCTGGCGCGCCGGCGCCCGGTTCCGGGTCGGCCGCGTCGCCGCGTCGCCGCGCTCAGCTTCGCAGGAGGGTGACCCGTGCATGACTACGTGATCGTCGGCGCCGGCTCGGCCGGGTGCGTGCTCGCCCACCGCCTCGGCGAGGACCCCGACGCCGGACCGCGGTGATCGAGGCCGGCCCGCCGGACGACGACCCGAACATCCACATGCGTTCGGCTTCGGGCTGAACCTGACGAGCGACTTCGACTGGGCGCTGTTCTCTCCGAGCGCCAGCCGGGGCTCGACCACCGCCGCAGCTACCTGCCGCGCGGCCGCGTGGTGGGCGGCACGAGCTCGCTGAACGCGATATCTACATTCGCGGCAACCGCGACTACGACGAATGGGCGGCGATGGAGCTCGACGGCTGGCGCTACGACGATGTCCTGCCGTAGTTCAAGCGCGCCGAGGACTTCGTCCAGCGCCGCGCGCACACCGTCTACGACCCCGTCGGCACGTGCGCGATGGCCTCGGTCGTCGACGCCGAGCTGCGGGTCCTCGCCCTCGACGGCCTGCGGGTCCGTGGACGCCTCGGTGATGCCGTCGATCACCCGCGGCAACACGAACGCGCCGACGATCATGATCGCCGAGAAGGCGTCCGACGCGATCCGCGGGCGCGAGCCGCTGCCGCGCGCCGAGATCGCCGAGGAGGTGGGCGCCTGACCGCCGGACGGGGCCCGCGCGGCGTCCCCGCCGCGCCCCGGTCGGCTGGCCCGAGGCCCTGCCGGGCGCCCGGGATGGGGTGCATATACTGGGTCCGCCAAGGAGCGACCCAGGGAGCGGTCCGTGCAGGAAATGGTCATCTACGGCGTGAGCTTTGACATGGTCGGCAAGCAGCCGATCGTGCTGCTCAAGAC
>DATAAR010000022.1:0-2826 GCA_036259975.1 Solirubrobacteraceae bacterium
GCCGTCGCCGGCGACTGACGCTCCGGCCCCGTCCCTAAGCTGGGCGGGCTTGTTCTCGCCGCCCGTCAACCGCCTCATCACCGAGCTCGCGCGCCTTCCCGGCATCGGCCAGCGCACCGCCCAGCGGCTCGCGTTCCACATCCTGCGCACGCCGACCGACGAGGCCCTCCCGCTGGCCGACGCGATCCGCGAGGTCAAGGAGACGGTCGGGTTCTGCGAGGTCTGCTTCAACCTCGCGGTCGGGCCGCGCTGTCGCATCTGCGAGGACGAGCGGCGCGATCCGGAGGTCATCTGCGTCGTCGAGGAGCCGAGCGACGTGATCCCGATCGAGCGCACCCACGAGTTCCGCGGCCGCTACCACGTGCTGGGCGGCGCGCTGTCGCCGATCGACGGCGTCGACCCCGAGGACCTGCGGCTCGCGGAGCTGATCGCGCGCGTGGAGCGCGGCGGCGTCCGCGAGGTGGTGATCGCCACGAACTCGACCACCACCGGCGAGGCCACCGCGCTCTACATCGCCGACGCGCTGCGCGAGCGCGCGCCCGACGTCTCGGTCACGCGCCTCGCGAGCGGCCTGCCGGTCGGCGCCGACCTGGAGTACGCCGACGAGGTCACGCTCGGCAAGGCGTTCCAGGGCCGCCGGGCGCTGTGAACCGGGCCGGCTTCGCCGTCTGCGCCCTCGCCGTCGTGGTGCTGCCGTGGTACCGGCTCGACGACTACACGCCGAACGGGTGGGACGCGACGGCTTGGGGGAAGGTCGCGCTCGTGGCGGCGGCCGCCGGGCTTGCGCTGGCGTCCGCGGACGCGCTGCCGCAGGCACGCCTGGCGCTCGCGGCAGTCGCGGTCGGAGCGATCGCCTTCCGGCTCGCCGTCCCGCCGGACTTCGGCTTCGCCTTCGACGGCCTCGACGTACCCACCGAGCGCGCGGTCGGCGCCCCGGTCGCCCTCGCTACGGCGCTGCTGGCGCTGGCTGCGGAGCTGCGCCGACTCCGGGCGCGGCCGGCTCGACCTGACCCGAGCCCGGGTTCGCCGCGTTCGGGTACTGCGGCGGAGGCGTCCGCCTCCGGACCCGCAGGCCCAGCTCCCGCTTGACCGTGACGATCCGCGTGACCGCGGCGTCCACGCGCCCGCGCGCGATGGTGCCCTTCTTTATCGCGGCCAGGATCGCCCGGTAGGCCTTCGACTGCTCGCCCGGCGGGCCGGAGATCCAGACCATGTCGATCCCGGCGTTGATCGCGGCGACCGCCGCCTCGGCGACAGACGGCTGCGTGGTGGTGATCGCCGCCGACGCGAGGTCGTCCGAGATCGCCACGCCGCGGAACCCGAGCCCGCCGCGCAGCACGTCGGTGGCGAACGTCTTCGACAGCGAGGCCGGCGTCACGAAGTCGTCGGGCGCGTACGTCGCGTGCCCCACGACGATCGCGGGCGCCCCGGCGGCGATCGCCGCCCGGAACGGGACGAGGTCGCGCCGCTGGAGCTCCTCGAGCGACAGCCCGACCTGCGCCGGCCCCTCGTCCGTGTGAGCGGTGGCGCCCCCGATCCCGGGGAAGTGCTCGGGCGCGGACAGCAGCTTCGCCCGCCGGAACGCACCCACGCCCGCGCGCGCGTAGGCGGCGACGACGTCCGGCTCGTCCGAGAACACGCGCGAGCCGAGCGTGGTGGTCCCCGGCGCGCCCACGTCGATCGGCGGCCCGATCACGCCGGTCATCCCCACCGAGCGGAACATCTTCGTGGTGCGGCCGAACTCGGCGACGGCGTCGCGCAGCCCCGCCAGGTCGCCGGGCGCCGCGGCCGGCGGGAAGCCGGGGAACGCCGAGTGCTCGCCGCCCTCCTGCCGCGCGAGCATCAGCGGCGGCTCGTGCCCCCTGCGCGCGGTGGCGTTCGCGACCGACGCGGTCATCGCCTCGAGCTGGACGTCGTCGCGGTAGTTGCGGCGCTCGAAGACGACCCCCCCGAAGTCGTTGCGCTTGAGCGCCCGGAAGAAGGTGGCCGACGGGTCCGCCCCGCGGAAGCCGACGAGCATGAGCTGGGCCGCCTTGCGCTCGGCCGGCAGCCGCGCCACGAGCCGCCGGATCACGCCCGGCACGCGCGCTCCCGGCAGCCCCGCGGCGGGGGAGGGCACGATCCGCGCGAGGAACGAGCGGCCCGGCGGCGGCGCCTTCGGGGCGGGCGCCGCGGCGCGCCGCTCGGCGGGCGACTCGCGCTCCTCCTCGCCTCCTCCGACCGCCACCGCCACCACCACGCCCGCCAGCACCAGCGCCCCGACCGCGAGCGCGACCGGCGGCAGCTCCCTCAGGCGGCGGAGGATCTCGCGGGGCACGGGTCGAAAGCTATCCTCGGACCGCGATGGCCGGCCCCGATTCGCGCACCGTCGTAATGAAGTTCGGCGGCACTTCGGTGGCCGACGCCGACCGCATCCGCCGTGCCGCCGGCCGCATCGTCCGCGCCCGCGAGCAGGGCGACAACGTGGTCGCCGTCCTGTCCGCCCGCGGCAAGACCACCGACGAGCTCGTCGCGATGGCGCACGAGGTCTCGCCGCGCCCGCACCCGCGCGAGATGGACATGCTGCTCTCGACCGGCGAGCGGATCTCGTGCGCGCTCGCGTCGATGGTGATCAACGACCTCGGCTACGAGGCGGTCTCCCTGACCGGCTCGCAGGCGGGCATCGTCACCGACGCCTCGCACACCAAGGCGCGCATCCTCGACGTCCGCACCGACCGCATCGACGGCCTGCTCGAGGACGGCAAGGTCGTGCTCGTGGCCGGCTTCCAGGGCACCTCCGCCGCGCTCAAGGACGAGTCGAGCGGCGCCTACGAGGTGCATGGCGAG
>DATAAR010000023.1:0-18620 GCA_036259975.1 Solirubrobacteraceae bacterium
ACATCATGGCCCGCGAGCACCCCGACGTCATGGCCGGGTCGAGCAACCGCTACCAGAACTGGGAGGTCGTGGACCCCGAGAAGTGGGTGCCCGACGGCTATGCGTGCGTGCGCGTCGACTCGCGCGGCGCCGGCCGCTCGCCCGGCCTGCTCGACCCGCTGTCGCCGCGCGAGACGCGCGACCTCTACGACTGCATCGAGTGGGCGGGGACGGCCGAGTGGAGCACCGGCAAGGTCGGCCTGGCCGGGATCTCCTACTACGCGATCAACCAGTGGACCGTCGCCGCGCTGGCGCCGCCGCACCTGGCGGCGATCTGCCCGTGGGAGGGCGCCGCGGACTTCTACCGCGACATGACCCACCATGGCGGGATCCTGTCGACGTTCTTCCCCAACTGGTTCGACAAGCAGGTGCTCGTCGTGCAGCACGGCGTCGGCGAGCGCGGAGCGGTCAGCCCGATCACGGGCGAGCCGGTGGCGGGTCCGGAGACGCTGTCCGACGACGAGCTCGCCCGCAACCGGTCGGCGTTCGGCGACGACATCCGCGCGCACGCGCTCGACGACGACTACCACCGCGAGCGCTCGCCCGACTTCTCGCGGATCACCGTGCCGCTCCTGTCGTCGGGCAACTGGGGCGGCCAGGGCCTGCACCCGCGGGGGAACTTCGAGGGCTACCTGCGCTCGGCGTCCGAGCAGAAGTGGCTCGAGGTGCACGGCCTCGAGCACTGGACCGAGTTCTACACCGACTACGGCGTCGACCTGCAGAAGCGCTTCTTCGCCTGCTTCCTCAAGGGCGACGACAGCGGCTGGCGCGACCAGCCGCCGGTACAGCTGCAGGTCCGCCGCGTCGACGGGTTCGCGGAGCGCGCCGAGCAGGAGTGGCCGCTGGCGCGCACGCGGTGGACGCGGATGCATCTCGACCCGGACGCCGGCGCCGTGCGCCCGGAGCCGGCCGGCGCCGAGGCGAGCGTCAGCTTCGACGCGATGGGCGACGGCGTGACGTTCCTGTCCGAGCCGCTCGAGGCCGAGACCGAGATCACGGGCCCGGTGGCGGCGAAGCTGTGGCTGTCGTCGACGACCGAGGACGCCGACGTCTTCGCCGTCCTGCGCGCGTTCGATCCCGACGGCGGCGAGGTCGTCTTCCAGGGCGCGCTCGACCCGCACACGCCGATCGGCCAGGGGTGGCTGCGCGCGTCGCACCGCGCGCTCGACCCCGAGCTGAGCACGCCGGAGCGGCCGTACCACCCGCACGACCGGGTCGAGCCGCTCTCGCCGGGCGACGTCTACGAGCTCGACGTCGAGATCTGGCCCACGTCGGTCGTGCTGCCCGCCGGCTACCGGATCGGCCTCAGCATCCGCGGCACCGACTACCGCTACGAGGGCCCGGGCGGCCGGGCGCGGCTGGGCTCGTTCAAGAACGAGATGACCGGCTGCGGCCCGTTCCTGCACGACGACCCCGACGACCGGGCGCCCGAGCGCTTCGCCGGCACCACGACGCTGCACGCCGGACCGGACCGCCCGGCGCACGTGCTGCTCCCCATCATCCCGACCGAAGGACCCCGACGATGACCGACGTCCGCACCGAGCCCGACACCCGCACTCCGACGTTCCCGGACCTGGCCGGCAAGGTGGCCGTCGTCACCGGCGGCAGCAAGGGCATCGGCGCGGCGACCTGCATCGCGCTGGGCGCCAACGGCGCCCGCGTCGCGGTCGGCGGCCGCGACGCCGACGCCATCGCCGAGGTCGTCGAGGCGACCCGCGCGGCCGGTGGCGAGGCGATCGGCGTGCATGCCGACTGCACCTCGCCGGAGGCGCAGGAGCGGATGCGCGACGAGGTGGAGGCCGAGCTGGGCCCGACCGACATCCTCATCGCGTTCGCCGGCGGCTTCACCGCGCGCACGCCGCTGCTCGAGACCAGGCTCGAGGACTGGCGGGCGGTGATCGAGTCCAACCTCACCGCCACGTTCATCACGCTCAAGACGTTCGCGCCCGGCATGGTCGAGCGCGGCAGCGGCTCGGTCGTGACCATGGCGTCGAACTCGGCGCGGTTCCTCGACATCCCGCTCACCGCGTCGTACGCGTCGGCCAAGGCCGGCATCGTGCAGCTCACCCGCCACGCGGCCAAGGAGCTCGGTCCGGCGGGCGTGCGGGTCAACTGCGTCGCGCCGGGCACGACGCTGACCGGTCGCGTCGAGCGGTTGATGGACGAGCCGACGCGTGAGAGCGTGGCCGCGCTGGCGCCGCTCGGGCGCCTCGGCACGCCGGAGGACAGCGCGTGGGCGACGCTCTACCTGGCCTCCGACGCGGCGGCATACCTCACCGGCGTGACGATCGACATCTCCGGCGGGCGGATCATGCTCTGACGCGGTGCTGCAGGGGCTGCTGCGCTACACGCCCACGCCGAGGTAGCGCCGCTTGACCTCCTCGTCGCCGTCGAGCTCCTGCGGCTCGCCGCGGAACACGACCTCGCCGTTCTCGAGCACGTAGACGAGATCGGCGAGTCCGATCGCGAGCGAGTAGTTCTGCTCGACGAGCAGCATCGACAGCCCGCCGCCCTTGAGGTCGCGCAGCTGCTCGCCGACGCTCTCGACGATCTTCGGGGCGAGGCCCTCGGAGGGCTCGTCCATGATGAGCAGGCGCGGGCGGGTCATCAGCGCGCGCGCGATCGCGAGCATCTGCTGCTCGCCCCCGGACAGCTGGCCCGCCTCGTTCGTGCGGCGCTCGTGCAGGCGCGGGAACATCTCCCAGATGCGGTCGAGATCCCACGCCTCGCCCGCGCCGTCGCCGTTCGTCCGTGCGGCCACCGTGAGGTTGTCGACGACGTCGAGCGAGGCGAACACGCGCCGGCCCTGCGGCACGTACCCCACGCCGGCGCGCGCCACCTGGTGCGGCTCGAGGCGCGTGAGCTCGGCGTCGCCGTACGTGACCGAGCCGCTCCAGACCTGCGGCGGCGCGAGCGACATGATCGACCGGCACAGGCTCGTCTTGCCCATGCCGTTGCGGCCGAGGATCGCCACGAGCTTGCCGTCGGGCACCTCGAGGTCGACGCCGCCGAGCGCCTGCGAGGTGCCGTAACCGGCGCGCAGTCCCTCGATCCGCAGCACTACTCGCTCGCCCGCCCGAGGTAGACGTCCTGCACGCGCTGGTCGGCCTTGATCTCGTCCGGCGTGCCGGTGGCCACCGGCACGCCGTTGTGCATGCACGTGACCCGGTCCGCGAGCCCGAGCGCGAGCTCCATGTCGTGCTCGATGAGCAGCACGGTGATGTCCGACGACAGCCCGCCGACCAGCTCGCGGATCATCCCCCGGTCCGCGCCCGACAGGCCGGCTCCGGGCTCGTCGAGCAGCAGTACCTTCGGGTCGCCGGCGAGCGCCAGCCCCAGCTCGAGCTGCCGCTGCTGGCCGTGGCCGAGCTGCGCCGCGAGCAACTCGGCATGATCCTCGAGCCCGACGCGCGCGAGCGTCTCGCGCGCCTTGGCGAGGAGGTCGCGGCGGCCCATCGCCGAGCGCAGCACGGCGAGCCGCCCACGCGCCTGGCCCTGGACGGCGATCAGGACGTTCTCGATCACCGGCAGCTGCGGAAAGACCTGCGTCACCTGGTAGGTGCGCGCCAGCCCGAGGCGCGCCACCCGGTGCGCGGCCAGCTTCGTGATGTCGGTCCCGAACAGCGAGATGCGACCCTCGGACACGGGCTCGAGCCGGCTGATGAGCTTGAACAGGGTCGTCTTGCCGGCGCCGTTGGGGCCGATGACGGCGTGGCGCTCGCCGCGGCCGACGGAGAGCGTCACGCCGTCGACCGCGCACACGCCGCCGTACCGGCGCGTCACGCCGACCAGCTCGAGCACGGCCTCGCGGCCGCCTGAGCCGTTGTGCCCGGCGGTGCTCATCCGCTCGGCCAGTCCGCGCCCTGGTACTTGCGGCTGTAGACCGGCTGGGCGAGGAACTGCTGGGGGTTGTACTTCCAGAACTGGCTCACGTTGCGGTAGGTCCGCTCGACCCGGTTGACGAGCTCGCCCTGCTCGTTGCGGACGACCTTGCGCAGGTACACGTTGCCGACCGGGCCGCCGTAGCGGTCGAGCGACAGCGGGCCGAAGCAGCTGTCGTCGAGCCTCACGCCGGTGAGCGTTGACAGGAACTTCTGCTGGTCGCTCGTGTCGCCCTTGAGCTGGTTGAGCGCCGTGGTGAGCCACTGGCCGGCGGTGTACGTCGCGCAGGCGTAGTAGGACGGCAGCGTGCCGTACTCCTTCTTGAACGCGCTCACGAACTTCTGCGTCGCCGCGCTCTCCCGGCCCTCGGCGAAGTGCCCGAAGGACTGCAGGCCGACCGGGTCGTCGTTCTTGATCCCGCGGAGCGTCGACTGCTCGAACGTCGTCTCGTTGGCGATCAGCGGGACCTTGCCCTTGAGCCCCAGGTCCGCCCATCCCTTGATGAAGTTCGGCGAGTCGGCGCCGACGGACTGGACGAACACGCCGTCGACCTCGTCGGGGTCGATCTGCGACAGGTAGGAGCTGTAGTCGGACGTGCCGATCGGGGCGTAGAGCTGCTTGACGACCCGCCCGCCGCGGTCGGTGAACGTGTTGGTGAAGCCGCCGCAGTTCTCGTAGCCGAACGCGTAGTCGGAGCACAGGGTGATGACGCGCTTCCAGCCCCTGTCGGCGGCCCAGTCGCCGGCCGGGTGCGCCGGCGCCGAGCTCACCCAGCCGCCGGCCTTGACGTAGTTGTTCACCCGCTTGCGCTGGCTGAGGTCGTCCGACGAGCCGACCGGGTTCAGCCCGACGATCTCCTTGTTCTGCTGCAGGTATCCGGCGAGCGCGTACGCCTCGTTGGCGAGCAGCGGGCCGACGAGCAGCTTGGACTGGTCCTGCTGCACCAGCTTGCGGGCCTTGGTCAGCGTCACCGTGGGGTCGCCCGCCGTGTCCTCCTGCGTGGACACGATCTTGCGGCCCGCGACCGTGCTGCCGTTGAGCTTCCACCACAGCCGCCAGCCGCGCAGCATGTCGGTGCCGGCCGCGGCGACCGTGCCGCTGGTCGGGAACAGCGTGCCGACCTTCAGGTCCCCCTCGGCGTCGCCGCCGCCGCCGTCTCCCGGCGCCCCGCAGCCGGCGATCGCCGCCGTCGCGAGCGCCACCCCCAGCGCGAGCCGCGTCGTCGCGCGCCGGGTCAGGCGTGGGCTGGTGCAGGACATCGCTCTCCTCCCTCCCTCGAGTCGCTGAGAACTGTGCCGTGCGCTCATGGCGATCGGGCCTCCTCGCGATGCGGCGCGGGCGGCGCCGGGGCGGGCGCCGTCACCGGCGCGGGACCGGCGCCGTCCGCGTCGCCGCTGACCACAGCGGCGCTCGCCGCCGATGTCGCGGCCTCCGCCGCCGCGGCCGCGTCGGCGGCGCCGACGCGGCGCAGCAGCGGCGCCCAGACGTAGCGGGTCCACGCGCCCACGATCCCATCGGGCGCGAACAGGACCACGAGCACGAACACGACGCCGAGCAGCGTCTGCCAGCGCTCCAGCCACGAGCTGACGTCGTTCTGGATGTAGATCACGACGCCCGCGCCGACGAACGCCCCCGTGAGCGTGCCGACGCCCCCGAGGATCGACATGAGCAGGCCCTCGGCCGACGTGAGGAAGAACACGTCGCTGGGGCCGATGAAGCTGTTGTACATCGCCAGGAGCACCCCGGCCACGCCCGCGAAGAACCCCGAGATCGTGAACGAGACGAGCTTGTGCAGCGCCACGTCGTACCCGAGCGGAGGGAGGCGATCCTCGGCCTCGCGGATGCCCTTGAGCGAGAGCCCGAGCGGCGAGCGCACGATCCTCGCGATGAGGACCGTGCACGCCGCGACCACGACCAGGGCGAGGTAGTAGAACTCCCAGTACTCCTGCGCGAAGCCGGGCTTGGGAACGCCGGTGATGCCGTTCTCGCCGCCCGTGAGCTCCTGCCAGCGCTGGGCGATCCCCCATACCACCATGCCCTCGGCGAGCGTGATCATCACGAAGTAGGTGCCGCGCGCACGCACGAGCAGCAGGCCGAAGAACGCGGCGGCGAGCACGCACAGGACAAGACCGCCGGCGATCGCCGCGCCGAGAGGCCAGCCCTCCTGCGTGGTCAGGATCGCCAGGCCGTAGCCCGCGATGCCGATGAACCCGGCCTGGCCCAGCGTGATCAGGCCGCCGTAGCCCGCAAGCAGGTTGATCGACAGCGCGAACAGCCCGAAGATCAGCGCCTGCGTCGCGAGGTTGACGACGAAGGACGAGACGAGATACGGCAGCGCCGCGAGCAGCACGAGGGTGATGCCGAGGGCGATCCAGCGTGCGCGCGACGCCCACCCGGAGGCTGTCATCCCGCCCTCCCGAACAGGCCCTGCGGGCGGAGGATGAGCACGAGCGCCATGGGCGCGAACAGCACGAAGTAGGCCAGGTTCGGCACGAGCGCCTGGCCGAATATGTAGATCAGCCCGACGAGCAGCGCGCCGAGGACCGCGCCGCGCAGGCTGCCCATCCCGCCCACGACCACCACCACGAGCGCGTACGTGAGGATCTGCGTGTCGGCGCCCGGGAACAGGCTGAGGTACGCGCCGCCCACGACGCCCGCCACGCCGGCGAGCAGCGCGCCGAGGGCGAACACGCCGGTGAAGACGGCCTTGACGTTGATGCCGAGCGCCTCGGCCATCTCGCGGTCGTCGACGCCCGCGCGAACCATCGCCCCGATCCGGGTGCGCTCGAGCAGCAGCCACAGGGCGACGGCGACGGCTATCCCGAGGGCGACGACGCACAGCCGGTACACCGGGTAGGTCACGCCGAGGAGCTGGGTGCGGCCGTCGATCGCACCGGGCGCGTCCAGCGTGATGGGGTCGCCGCCCCACACCGCGAGCGCGATGTCGGCGGCGATGAACGACAGGCCGACGGTGAGCAGGATCTCCGACATCGGCCGCCCGCGGACGCGCCGCAGGAGGCCGCGCTCGACCGCGAGGCCGAGCGCGCCGATCGCCAGCGCGGCGGCGGGCACCGCGAGCCAGAAGCTGCCCGTCCCGCGGATCACGCTCAGGCCGACGTAGCCGCCGAGCAGGTACAGCGACCCCTGCGCGAGGTTCACGATCCGCATGAGGCCGAAGATGAGCGTGAACCCGCTCGACACGAGGAACAGCAGCGCCGCGAACGTCAGCCCGTTCAGCAGCTGGAGCCAGAACTCCTGCAGGCTCATGGGCGATCACCTGCCCCGCGACGGGCGCCGCCAAGCGTCCGCGGATCCCGGGCGCGCGCGATGCGGGCTATGACGGACGTCGGCCTCTCCCTCCCAACCGCGGCATCAGGCGTTAGCGGTAGTTTCACCCGTGCAGCAGCACTTCAAAACCCCATGTCCGATTGCGTCGCGCTTCTCAGCGCCGCGCCGGCGCCGGCCCCGGCGACGAACTCGCCCGTTCCCGGCGCGGCGAGCACCTCGCCGTCGCTCGCGACGAGCCTGCCGCGCAGGTAGGTGCGCACGGCGCGGCCCGTCAGCGTGCGGCCCGCGTACGGCGACCATCCGGCGCGGCTGAGGACGTCCTCGTCGCGCACGGTCCAGCGTGCGCGGGGGTCGACGAGCACGATGTCGGCGTCGGCGCCCGGGGCGAGCGACCCCTTCGCCGGGTGCAGCCCGTACGCCCGCGCCGGCGCCTCGGCGTACGCACCGACGACGCGCTCGTAGGCGATGCGCCCGGCGGCGGCGCCGTCCAGCAGGATCGAGAGCGTCGTGTCCACCCCGGGCAGCCCGAAGTGCACGTCCCAGATCGAGCCGTCGCGCTTCTGGGCCGCGGTCGCGGGCGCATGGTCGCTCGAGATGAAGTCGATGGCGCCCGCCGCCAGCGCCGCCCACATCGCGTCGAGCTCGGCCGGCTCGCGGGCGCGGGCGGGCGGGGTGAACTTGCGAAACGCGCCGTGCTCGAGCACCTCGCGCGCGAGCAGGCTGAGGTACTGCGGGCAGCTCTCGGCCTGCAGCCGGGCGCCGGCCGCGCGCTCGCGGGCGACGACCTCGAGCGCCGCCGGATGGCTGACATGCGCGGCGATCGCCCGCACGCCGGTGACCCGCGCCAGCGTTGCCGTGATCGCCAGCGCAGTCAGCTCGGCGGCCGGCGTCCGCCACTCGGGCACGATCCCCGGGTCGATCCGCCCCGCCGCCCGCAGCCGCCGCTCCGCGCGGTCGACCAGCGACTCCTCCTCGGCGTGGATCAGGCACACCGCGTCGCACGCCGCGGCGCGCGTGAACAGCTCGTGCAGATCCGCGGCGCCGAAGCCCGGCACGCCGTGCGTCGTGCACGTGAATGCCTTGACGAAGCAGGCGCCGGCGCGCCACACCGGCTCCACCTCCTCCAGGCGGTCGGGCCAGGCGTGCGCGGCGAGCGCGAAGTCGATGCGCGACCGCGCCTCCACGTGGCCGCGCTTGGCCTCGAGGTCGGCGGGCGCGATGACCGGACGCGCGTGCGTGTGCTCGACGACGGTGGTGACCCCGGCGCGCGCGGCGGCGGCGCTGCCGGTGATGAAGTCCTCCCGCGCGGGGTCGCCGGGGTCCATGAAGTGCACGTGGGCGTCGACCATGCCCGGCATCACGAGCAGGCCGGTCGCGTCGGCGGTCTCGTAGGCCTCGCGGCGCTCGGCGGTCACGGCCGCTACGCGACCGTCGCGCACGTAGACATCGGCCCGCGCGCGTCCCGCCGGGGTGACGACGTCGCCGCCGCGGATCGCGAGGTCGAACCGCTCAGACGCGCTCATCCGACCCCCGTTCAGCAGCATGGCTAACCATTATCCTCCGAAAGTGAAGTGGTGCTGTAATGTCGCGGCTCATGAGGGCCATGGTCGTCACCGCCTATGACGCACCGCTCACGTCGCGCGACGTGCCCGCCCCGGAGCTGATGCGGGGCCACGCGCTGCTCGAGGTGCTGACCTGCGGGGTGTGCTTCAGCGACATCAAGATCGCGCGCGGCCGGATGCCGTTCAGCCGCGGCCTGCCCCTGCCGCACGTCCCCGGCCACGAGATCTGCGCGCGGGTCCTCGAGACGGATCCCGCCGGCGCGCTCGAGGCGGGGACGATGGTCGTCGTGCACAACGTCTGGCCGTGCCGGCGCTGCGACCGCTGCCGCGCGGGCCAGGAGAACATCTGCCGCGCGCCGGAGGTGCGCGCAGGCTTCACCGAGCCCGGCGGGTTCGTCGAGCGCATGGTCGCGCCGATCGACCGCCTGACGCCGGTTCCGCCCGGCATCGACGCCGTCCACGCCGCGCCGCTGACGTGTGCGCTCGGCACCGCGTACCGCTCCGTGCTCACGCGCGGCGGCGTCACGGCCGGCACCCGGGTCGCGGTCATCGGGCTCGGCGGGGTCGGGATCCACGCGCTCCAGATCGCCCGCGCCGCGGGCGCCGCCGCCGCGGGCATCGACCGTTCCGAGCGCGCGGTGGCCGCCGCGACCGACCTCGGCCTGGACGCGCGCGCGGCCCACGATCCCGACCTCGAGGCGCGGCTGCTGGCCGCGACCGGCGGCGACGGCTTCGACGTGGTGGTCGACACCGTGGGCCACCATGACAGCATCGCGCAGGCCGACCGCCTTCTCCGCCCCGGCGGACGGATCGTCGCGGTGGGCTACGCGCTGGGCGAGGCGCTCGCCCTGCCTGCCCCGCGCCTCGTGCTGGACGAGGTCGAGCTGGTCGGGTCGCGCTACGTGCTCCGCGACGAGCTCGAGCGCGCGATCCGGCTCGTCGCCGACGGCCGGGTGCACGTCGTCGTCGACCGCGTGGAGCCGCTCGAGGCCGCCAACGACGCGTTCGCCGCGCTCGAGCGCGGCGAGGTCGTGGGCCGCGTCGTGCTCGACGTTGCCGGGGTGAGCCGATGAGCGCGACACCGCAGGACGGCGACGACACCGCGAGCCGCATCGGCGAGCCCCTTGCGACGCTGCGCGCCGACCGCGGGCTGGGCGTCGCCGAGCTCGCGCGCCGGGCCGGCGTGTCGCCGAGCCTCGTCAGCCAGATCGAACCCGGGCAGTCGCGCCCGTCCGTCACGACGCTCGTCGCCCTGGCGGATGGCGTCGCGCGCGCCGATCGACGCGCTGTTCCGCGAGCGCGCCACGCCGGTCGAGGCCTCCGAGGCGGGCGAGCGGGAGCGGACACCGCGGCCCGGGCGCGAGACGGGCGGTTCGTCGTCCGCCGCGACGGGCGCGTGACCATCGAGATCGAGGGCGGCGTCCGGTGGGAGCGGCTGACGCCGGCGACGCTCGAGCACGCCGAGCTCATCGAGATCGTCTACGGCCCGCGCGCCGAATCGCACGCGCGGGCCTACCGCCAGCCGGAGGGCTTCGATATGGCCCTCGTGCTCAGAGGCACGCTCGTCGTCGAGGCCGAGGGCGAGCCGTACGGGCAAGAGGGCGACAGCATGCAGTTCCCGTCCTCGGCCGATCACCGCGAGGTCAACTCGACCGACAAGGAGGCGCGCGGCGTCGGCGCCCGCGTCTACACACGGAGACCCGCCTGAATGCGTCTGTACCGCGTGCACACGGAGTCCGGCTCGCGATCGGCGGTCGCCCGCGACGGCGCGCTGTTCGCGCTCGACGGCTGCCCGGTGGACTCGCCGGCGATCGAGGCCGCCGCGCGGGAGATCGCGGCGGGCCGGCGCGACGCGCCCGCGCTCGGGCCGCTGGCCGACGCGCGCCTCGCCGCCCCCTGGACGCCGCGGCAGATCGCCGCGATCGGCCTGAACTACCACGACCACATCCGCGAGACCGGCATGGCGACGCCCGAGCGCCCGCTCGTGTTCGCCAAGTTCCCGTCGAGCGTGATCGGGCCCGAGCAGCAGATCGTCGCCGACCCGGAGCTGACCGAGCAGGTCGACTGGGAGGTCGAGCTCAGCGTCGTCGTCGGACGCACGATGCGCGGCGTCGCCGAGGCCGACGCGCTCGACCACGTCCTGGGCTACACGGTCGGCAACGACGTGTCGGCGCGCGACGTGCAGTTCTCCGACGGGCAGTGGGTGCGGGCGAAGAGCTTCGACACGTTCTGCCCGCTCGGCCCGGCCATCGTCACGCCCGACGAGGTCGGCGATCCGCAGGCGCTCGCGCTGCGCACCCGCGTGAACGGCGAGGTCGTCCAGGACTCGTCGACCGCCGACATGATCTTCGGGGTCGCGGAGCTGCTGGCGTTCTGCTCGCGCTCGTTCACGCTCGAGCGCGGCGACGTCGTGATGACCGGCACGCCGTGGGGATGCGGCGGCTTCATGGACCCGCCGCGCGCGCTGCGTCCCGGCGACGTCGTCGAGACGGAGATCGAGCGGATCGGCGTGCTGCGCAACCCGGTCGTCGCGCCGTAGCCGGTCGGCGTTCCCCCAGCGGGACGAGGCGCCTGCAACGTCCGTCCGTCCGCCTCAACCCTCCTCCGCGGCCGGGGTCGACTGCGCGTCGTGTCCGGCGCGCCGGTGGCCGGGGAGGCGCGCGCCCGCCACCGCGAGCCGTGGGAGGAGAGCCGCCGCGCGCCCGGGCGCCTGAACCCGCCGTGGAAGCCGTGCCGAGCGGCCGCCTCGACGTTGCCCGCCGCCCACAGCAGCGGCGGGTACGGGCGCTGGACCGGCTCCAGCGGCAGCTCGACCTCAGGAAAGTCGTGGTGGCGCGAGCGACCGCGTCCATGCGGCCGGTCTCGAGGCCCTGCACGACCATGGCGAGCGCGTCCTCGAAGCGCTCGCGTCCCTCCTACGCGTCGTGGCCGAAGATCCGCCGACCGGCGCCGCCGACGCCGCTCGTCAAGGCGATCCAGGGCGGAGGGCGCGGAGGCGTGCTCGTCGCCGGGACGGCGGCGACGGTCCGCGAGCACTTCGTCCGCTACGTCGCGGAGGGCAACGTCGACTACCTGGTGATCAACGTGTCGTTCGGCGACATGACCCACGCGGAGGCCGAGCGGACGCTCGACGCGTTCATCGAGGAAGTCATGCCGGCGGTGCGCGAGGCCTCGTAGCTCGTACGCTTGCATGCCGGATGACCGCCGACGACCTCGACACGCAGTGGAGCGCCGCGCTCGCCGGGCTCACCGAGCTCGCTCAGCAGCGGGTGACCGTGGTGGCGATGCCGCCGCCGAACCCGCAGGGACGCGTCCGCTCCGGCTTCGGGGCGACGATGTCGGTGACCGGCACGCTCGGCCGGATGATCGAGCCCGAGGGCCGCGGACGCGACGTGCTGCAGTTCCCCCTCGGCGATCCCGACCGGCCCGGCGTCGTCGGGCACTTCGGGATCTCGCGGCCGGCGTTCCGGGGCTTCTCGCGGACCCAGAGCGGCTGGCTGGCGATCAACCTCGACGGACTGCACATCATGCTGCGCCCGGTGCCCGAGGCGGCGGCCGAGCAGGCGGAGGGCTGACCGCGTCGTCCGCTCCGCGCGCCGCGGCAGGCCGGACCCGGCGGCGAGCCACCCGCGCTCGGAGGCCCGAGCGCGGGCGGCGGATGGCGCGGTCTGGGCGCGCTCTACAGCGTGGTGACGTTGACGGCCTTCGGGCCCTTGTCGCCGGACTCGGCCTCGAAGGACACCCGGGCGCCCTCGGCCAGCGACTTGAAGCCGTCGGCGTTGATGCCGGTGTGGTGGACGAAGAGGTCCTTGCCACCCTGGTCCGGCGTCACGAAGCCGAAGCCCTTGTCGTCGTTGAACCACTTCACGGTTCCCGTCGGCATGCGATTCCTCCATGCTCGGTGCACTGCGAACGCGGAGGATGCTCGTACGGCAACGACTGCGGGCGCTGAACACTCTTGGCGTCGAGCGGTGCGCTCGACCTGTACGCGGTTCACGGTACAGCACGCCGCAGGCCGGCGGGGAAACCCGGACGCGCCGGTCGCGCGGCCACGCCCGGCCGCAGGCGGTCAGCCCTGCATGGCGCCCTCGGGCCAGGGGATCCCGGTCTCGACGCGCTGGGTCATCCGGACGTGGTTGCCGGAGTCGTCGCGGAACGCGGCGTCGATGCCGTAGAAGCGCTCCATCGGCTCCTGGATGATCTCGACGTTCTTGTCGACGAGGTCGTCGAACGTCTTGCGGCAATCGTCGACCTCGAGGAACAGCGTGCCGCCGACGCCCTTGGCGATGAGCTCGTCGATCTGCGCGGCGGTGTCGGCATCGACGATGGGCGGTCCGACGCGCTCGAGCAGCACGTCGATGTCCTGGTCGGGCGGCCTGACGGTCAGCCAGCGCATCCCGCCGAGGTCGAAGTCCTCGGTCACGGTGAAGCCGAGGGTCTCGGTGTAGAAGGCGAGGGCGCGATCCTGATCGAGCACTCGCAGGGCGACGATGGGAATCCTCATGCGCGGGAGCTAACCGTCTCCGGCTCCGGCGCGCTTCTCCATTCGTGCGGTCGTGGCCGGCCGGGTCCACTGCGCCGCCCAGCAGCCCGGGACGTGCGGCGGGAACCCGGCGATCGTGGCCCGGTAGGCGGTCGGCGTCATGCCGGCCACGCGGTGGAACGCCGAGCTGAACGAGCCGAGGCTCTGAAAGCCGACCTCGAGGCAGATCTCGCTCACGCTGAGGTCCGTGTTGCGCAGCAGCTCCTGCGCGCGCTCCACGCGCCGCGTGAGCACGTACTGGTGCGGGCTCTCGCCGTAGGCCTCCTTGAAGCGGCGGCTGAAGTGCGCGGGCGAGACGTGCGCCCGGCGCGCGAGCGCGGCGACGTCGAGCGGCTGCGCGTACGAGCGGTCGACGTAGTCCTTGGCGCGGCGGAGGAAGGCGACGTCGCGGGCGGTCATCGGTGCTTCGATGCTAGCCGTGGGACGCCCAAGCGGGGTGCGGCCACCCCCCGTGCCGAGCGGCCGCGACGGGCGGCCGCCGGGCGCACCGGCAAGAGGCCCTTAGACGCTCACGAGCAGGCCGGTCCCGAACATGAGCGCCATCCCGGTAAGCACGCCGGCGACGGCCACCGGGGGCAGCGTGCGCCCCTCGTCGTCGCGCAGCGACGGGGCGAGCTGCACGATCACCTGGACGATCGCGCCCGCGCCCACGCCGAACAGGAACGCGGCGAGCGCGTGGTTGAACGCGGCCGCCCCGATCCACGCGCCGAACACCGCCGGGACGCCGGCGATCAGGCCGAGCGCAGCGAGGCGCGCGAGGGACGGCTTGACGTGCGCGATCGGCGCGACGATCGCGAGCCCCTCGGTCGTGTTGTGCAGGGCGAAGCCGACGACGAGGAACGCGCCCAGCGCCAGCGCGCCGACCGAGTAGGCCGACCCGATCGCGATGCCCTCCCCGAGGTTGTGCAGGCCGATGCCGATCGCGATCAGCAGCGCGAGCGTCCCGGCGGACGCCCCGGCGGCCTCGGCCGCCTCCCGCCGCCCGGCGATCCACGCGGTGACGCCGGTCAGCAGCAGGTAGGACACCACGCCGCCGATGAGTACGAGCGCGGCGCCGCCGAACGCCTGCGAGCCCTCCCCCGCCAGTTCCAGGCCCTCCAGGGTCGCGTCGATCGCGAGGACCGCGAGCAGCCCGATCGTGAGGCCCATCACGGCCCGCAGCCACGCGGGCGGGATCCGGCGGATCCACGGCAGCCAGAGCATCCCCAGGGCGATCGGGATCACGCCGACGTACACGCCCAGGAGCGCCATCAGGCCGAAGAACCCGGCGCCCGTCCGCGGCGTCTCGACCGCGACGGGGATCTCGTGCGCGATCGTGCCGCCCGTCGAGGTCAGCATCGCGATCTCGTACGCCTCGCCCTCGATCCACGGCTGGGATATCCGGATCGTCGCCGTGCCGAGCCGTCCGATCGGGCGCTCGGCGCCCGAGAACTGGGTGAAGGCGTCGTTCACGATGACCTGGGCTACCGAGACCGCATCCGGGCCGTCGTTGCGGACGGTGAGCTCGATCACCCCCGGCCGCAGCGTCGTCCGCTCGACCGCGAGCTCCTCGGCGGGCGGGCCACGGCGTTCGCCGAGCCCGGGGCCCCCGAGCGCGACGAAGGCGCCGATCGCCACCGCGATGAGCCCGAGCGGGATCAGGCCGAGCGCCCACGCGGGAAGCGAGCCGAGACGCGTGGGGGCGCGGCGGAGGTCGCGGTCGGTGGCGCCGCGGGCCTCCATCAGCTCACCTCGAACATCCCCTGCCAGCCGAGCTCGGTGAACTCCGACTGGTGCGCGTGGAACATGAACCGGCCGGCGTAGGGGAAGCGCCACTCCAGGATGCCGCGCTGCCCCTGGCACAGCATCACGGTGTCGGTCAGCTCCGACGGCTCCGTCCGCGTCCCCGTCGGGAAGTAGTCGAACAGGTTGCCGTGCAGGTGGAAGGAGTTGACGAGGTCGTACTCGAGGACGTTGACCAGGTAGACGCGCACGAGCTCGTTCCGGGCGGCCCGGATCGGCCGGTCCATGTAGGCGAACGGGATGGTGTTCGCCGCGTACACCTCGTTCGCGCGGTCGAAGTTGGTGTCGAACCCGTTCATCACCATGACGAGCTCGTCGGCCTCGGGGCGGGCCTTATCGTGGTCGACGATGAACGCGCCGTAGAGCCCCTTGGCGATGTGCTCGGCGAGCGGCCGCACGTGGCAGTGGTAGAGGTGCAGCCCTGCCGGCAGGGCCTCGAACTCGTAGGTCGTCCTGCCGCCCGGGGCGATCTCGCCCGCACCGACGCCGGGGACGCCGTCCATCTCGGCCGGATGGATCCCGTGGAAGTGGATCGTGTGGGGGTGGGACGAGGCGTTCGCGAACACGATGCGCAGGCGCTCGCCCTCCCGGCAGCGCAGCGTCGGCCCCGGCACGCGTCCGTTATACGTCCACGCCGCGAAGCGCACTCCGGGGGCGACCTCGATCTCCTTCTCGACCGCCGTGAGCTCCCACTCGCGCAGCACGCGCCCGTTCGGCAGCCGCGTGGTCTTGCCCCAGTCGAAGTCACGCAGGAGCGCGTGGGGGTCGAAGCCGTTGGCACGGTGATCGACGGTGCGCCCGTCGCGGAAGTCGGCGTGGCCGGCGACCGCGTCGCCGGCGTGGCCGGCGTGCCGGTCCGCGGCCTGGGCGTCGGCGTCCCACGGGTGGCGGTGCGGCACCGACGAGTGGAGCACCGCTGCGGTGCCCAGCACCGACGCCGATCCGGCGAGAAGGCTACGCCGCGTAAGCTCAGCCACGACCGGTATTATGGCATGCCTAAACTTGAGTTTGCAAGCGCGCCGGTTGGTCTTTCGTCGCGGCAGTTGCCTCACACGGCGGCGACGCGCGAGGGTTTCGGCCGGGCACGACGACGCCGCCACGGCCGCGAGCCCGCCGGCAGAGGCGGGCCCTCACCGCGCCCACACGGTTTCCGCACCCGGGAAGCCGGCGCCGACGCTAATGTCGCAGGGTGGTCCGGGTCGACGCCGCCAGCCGCCGCATGTTGCGCGCTCGGGACAGGATGGACCGCTCCTACGGCAAGCCGCTCGACGTCGCGGCGCTGGCCCGCGTTGCACTGACCTCCGAAGCGCACTTCATCCGCACGTTCAAGGAGACGTTCGGCGAGACGCCGCACCGCTACCTCCAGCGGCGTCGGCTGGAGCGAGCGATGGCGCTGCTGCGCGAGACGGAGCGGCCGGTGACGGAGATTTGCCTGGACGTCGGGTTCACGAGCCTCGGGTCCTTCAGCCGGACGTTCACCCGCGTGATCGGGATGTCGCCGACCGCCTACCGCGAGGCATGGCGCACCGGCGCGGGCACCGCCGGCTATGTGCCCACGTGTGTGGTCATGGCGTGGACGCGACCGAGGGGCTCGCCGCAGGGCAGCAGTTTTGGAGAAGCGAGCGGCAATGGCGCGCCGTAGCGTGCCGCGCATGCTCACCGCACTCTCGCACTCATTCATCTACGTCCTCGACCACGAGGAGGCCGTCGACTTCTATGTCGGCAAGCTCGGGCTCCAGGTCGGCGTTGACGCCGACCTCGGCGCATTCCGCTGGCTCACGGTGCACGTCCCCGGCAAGCCGGAGTCCGCGCTCGTCCTGGCGACGCCCGACATGGGCCACGACGAGGAGACCGCCGCCGCGATCCGCGAGCTGGTCACCAAGGGCGGCGGCAACGGCGTCATCTTCAACGTCGACGACTGCCGCAAGACCTACGAGCAGCTGCTCGAGAAGGGCGTCGAGTTCACGCAGGAGCCGACCGAGCACTTCTACGGCATCGACTGCGGGCTGCGCGACCCGTTCGGCAACCCGCTGCGGATCACGCAGCCGGCTCCCGAGCCGATCAAGATTCCGACCCCCGAGGAGTTCGCTGCGAACGCCGACTAGTCCGTCCGCGGAGTGTCACCCGTGGCCCTTCATAGGAGGGGTCTCGGGTGACACTCAGTGGCGGCGCCCCGACGCGCCGTCAGTCGCCATCCGCAGCGGCCTTCCGGTCGCGAGAGACGTCCGAGAAAGACCGGACTCGCCGACGCGACTCGCACCCCTCATACGCAAACGAGCAGTGAGCGCCCACGCGCGATCGCCGGCCGCCGCCGAAAAGCGGCCTCAGCCGCTTGGCGGTGACGGCAGCGCGCCCAGCTGTTGCAGCATCTCGATCCCGTTGAACTCGCCCCAGCGCTCGACGATCTTGCCGTCGACGATGCGGAGGATGTCGATTCCGGTCAAGGTCACCTCACGGCCCGTCGCGGGCATGCCCATGAGATCAGCGGCGTGAGTTCCCCGCGCCGTCCAGCGAAGCGCGGCCCTATCGCTCGCTGCGAATACGTCGTCGACGGTGAGCGTGAGATCCGGGAACGCCGTTCGCCACAGTTGCACGACCTGCTTGTGGCCTTCACGACCCGGACGTTGGCCGGGTGCGGGATTGTGCTCGATGAAGTCTTCAGCAAGCACGTCATCCGCCGCTTGCAGGTCGCCCTTCCCCCAGACCTCCTCTCCGAACCGCCTGGCGACGATGTCGTTATCGCCGCTGGTGGTCGCGCTCGGCTCGTCAGGCGCTGTGCGCATCGGTGAGCCTCCTTGATACCGGGACTCGGTCGTGTCACCGCGAGCAGGCTGCCAAGCGACCATACGCCCGCCCATCGCCGATTGCGAGCAACCCCCCATCCTCGGCGGAGAATGGTCAGTTCCCTCGATGCAGCGTCCTGAGCGTGGCGTCGATGACGAGCTCGTCGTGCCTCATGTGCGCGGCATAGTGGTCCGCCTCCTCGAGCACGAGCAGCTCTGCGCCGGGGATCTCCTCGGCCGCCCGCCGCGCTCCGTCCACGAAGTCCGCGTCCGCGGCGCCGATGAAGATGAGGCACGGGACCCGCCAGCGCCCAAGATCGTCGGATATCGCGCCGTCGGCCAGCGCTGCGCTCCACGCGGCGTGGAGGGCGAGCGGGTCGTTGTCGAGCAGGCGCTCTCGCTGCGGGCCGCGGAACTCGATGTCCCACAAGGCCTCGAACGCCCGCAGCAGCGGCTCGCTGGTCATCTGTTCGCGCGCGGCGGCGAGCGCCTGGCCGACGGTGCGGGAGATCGGGCTCTGGGGCCATGCGTAGGGCTGGTTGCCCCCGATCACAAGCGAGCGGACGCGGTCCGGAGCGTGCTCGCCGATCCCGAAGCAGAGCCTGCCTCCCCACGACCTGCCGACGAAGTGGGCGCGCTCGATCCCGAGCCGGTCGAGGACGGCGATCGCATCGGCGACCCGCAGCGGCATCGCGTAGGCCGAAGGATCGTGAGGCTTGTCGCTGCGACCGTGGCCGCGGT